>NZ_JBYIRM010000004.1:0-354038 GCF_057708105.1 Actinacidiphila sp. bgisy144
CCCCCCCCCCCCCCCCCCCCCCCCCCCCCCCCCCCCCCCCCCCCCCCCCCCCCCCCCCACGGGGGCGTACGCGCGGGGGCGTGCGGCTCAGCGGGGGAGGCCGCAGAACCGGGCCCGCGCCTTCCCTCACGAAGGCGCGGGCCCGGCGCTTCGGGTGTCAGCCGGCGCGGAAGGCGGCGTCCACCGCCTGCACCCAGCGGCCGCACCGCAGGACGCTGTCGCGCGGCGGCAGCGCGGAGTGGTCGACCTCCACCACCAGCCAGCAGTCGTCCGTCGGACCCAGCGCGGCGACGAGCGCGGCCGGTTCCAGGTCGCCGTCGCCCGGTTCGCGCCACAGCCCGGCGGCGACCGTGCCGCGGTAGTCCAGACCCGCCGCGCGCGCCTCGTCGGCGACCGCCCGCGACATGTCCTTCAGGTGCAGCCCGGCCACCCGCGGTCGGTAGCGGCCGACCAGCCCGGGCACGTCGGCCCCCGCCCACGCCAGGTGCCCGACGTCCGGTCCGAAGCCGAGGGCCGGGCCCGCCAGGTCCAGCACCCGCGCGCACTCCTGCCCGGTCTCGATCCAGGTGCCGACGTGCGGGTGCAGCGCCGCGGTGACGCCTTCCGCGGCCAGGATCTCCGCGGCCGCGCCGACATGCGCGGCGATCCGGTCGAGCCGCCGGTCGCAGGCGTCCAGGCCGACGGCGGGCCGTGCCATCCGGGCGCCGTCCGGGGCGGCGTCGAGCCCGACGAACGCCAGGTCCGCGCCGCACGCGGCCAGCGCGGCAGCCTGCGTGCGGGCCTGCTCCAGGTGCCCGCGGCGCGCCGCGGCGTCCTCGCTCCAGCCCAGCGCCACATAGCCGGGCCCGACCGCCAGGCCCCAGCGGGCCAGTTCGTCGGCGTAGGCGCGCGGCGCGGTCCCGGCGGGCACCGCCGCCTGCACGGCGCCGAACCCGGCCTCGGCCACGGCGGCGAGGATCTCGGCAGCCGGCGGCGGAGCGCCGAAGTCGAACCAGCCGTCGGGCGTCGCCATGAACTGCAGCGGGTTGATCGCCACCGGGTGGCGGCCGATACGTGACATGCGCGGGTCCTTCCGGTCGCGTCAGGAGCCGGCGACGGCACGCGCGGTGCGCAGCGCCAGCGCGACGACGTTGAGGGTCGGGTTGCTGGTGGTCGCGGTACTGACCACGCCGTTGCCCGCCACATAGAGATTGTCGGTGCCCCACACTTTGCCGTACGCGTCGGCGACCCCGGTCTCCTCGGTGCCCAGCCGGGTGGACCCCATCAGGTGCAGGCTGCCGCCGGGCGGCGCGATCGAGACGGACAGGCCGTAGGAGGTGTCGCGGACGGCGTCGGCGACCCGGACGTGGTCGGCGGCGGCGGCGCGGATCGCCTCCCGGTCGGCCTCGCTCAGCTCGAAGCGGGCGGTGGTGGCCGGCAGGCCCCAGGCGTCGCGGTGCTCGTCGTCGAAGAGCAGCCGGTTGTCGGGGTGCGGCGCGACCGCCACGAACTGGCCGATGTCGCTGGTCTCGCGCACCGGCACGCTCTCGTCGAAGCCCGGCACCCGGGTCCACCCGGGCACCAGCTGGGTGTGCAGCGGCCGGGCGCTGCTGGAGGGCACCCACACCCCGAACGACTCGTCCCGCGCGCCCATGCCCGCCAGCACCTCCGGGGACAGCCGGACCCGGGAGCTGACCATGGAGTGGTCGGTGAGGTAGCGGCCCAGGGCCGGCGGCCGCACCCCGGAGCTGTGCAGGATCATCGGCGAGCCGAGCGCGCCGGCGGCGGTGACCACGGTGCCGGCCTCGATCCGCAGGGTCCGCCGCCCGCCGCCTGCCACCGCGACGGCCAGGACGGCACGCGCCCTGGACCCGGCCATCTCCACGCGCGGCACCGCGTATCCGGGCACCAGCGTCACCCGGCCCGGGGCGGCGGCGTCGCCGCTGGTCAACAGGGCGTCGATGCCGGAGTACTCGGGCGAGCCGGCCGCCCCGATCCGCATGCCGACCGGCAGCGGCTGCACCTCGCGGCCGGGCGGCAGGCCGGGGAAGGCCGCAGCCAGCGCCTCGGTCAGGCGGCGCTGGCGCACCCCGTGCGCGCCGACCGAGGTGTTGGACCACAGCAGCGCCGCCGCCTGCCGCCACAGCGCCCGCATCTCGTCCTCGGGCACGCCCGGTTCGGCCTCGGTGGCGTGGTCGGGCACCGCGCAGACGTGGGACCAGAACGACATCATGCCGCCCACCGCGTGGGCGAAGCGCTGCCCGCGCAGGCCCGCCAGCGGCTGCTCGGCCCCCTCGTAGGGGGTCAGCCCGGCCAGCACGGCCGGGCCGAACTCGCTCTGCAACTGCTCCTCTTCGGGGTAGGCGTTGCGCACGTGGGTGCCCAGGCCGCCCGGGTGCGGGCGGCCGCCGGCCTCGACGACCACCGCGGTCAGACCGCGCCGGGCGACCTCGCCGGCCACGGTGGCGCCGCCGGCCCCGGAGCCGATGACCGCGACATCGGCCCGCAGCGTCGCGCCGTCCGCGAGGTCGCGCGCCACCTCGATGTGCTGGAGGGGCATTCCGTTCCTTCCTTCCGGTACGGCCGCGTCACCGCGACCCGGCGCCCGGAGAGCCGGATTCTGCTGTGTGCCGACTGCTTGCGTCACCCGGGGGCGCCTGATAAACATGTTTGCACCAACAACAAATTAAATCCAGATCACACGCCCGCTTCGGGGAGGACTCAGCGATGAAGGTGCAGTTCTGCGGAGAGGACCGGCCGGCCGCCCTGCGCGTCGGGCCCGGTGTCCTCGCCGCCGGCGAGGGGCGCGGCAGGTGACCGCCCCCACCGCGGTACCGGTGAGCGTGCCGCGGCGCAGGTCAGGGCGGTTCGGCCGGACGCCGCGGGCGAACGGGGCCCGGCGGGACTGGACCGGACTGTGGTTCGTGATGCCCTTCCTGCTGGTCTTCCTCTTCGTGTTGGTGGCGCCGGTCCTGTATGCGATCTACCTCAGCCTCTTCCAGGACCGGCTGATCGGCGGAACGACTTTTGTCGGACTCGACAACTACAAGACCGCGCTGTCGGACGGCCAGCTCTGGCACTCCCTGCTGCGGATCGTGGTCTACCTCGTCGTCCAGGTCCCGGTGATGCTCGCCCTGTCCACGATCGCGGCGCTCGCGATCGACAGCGCGCGGCTGTACCTGTCGTCGCTCTTCCGCATCACCCTGTTCCTGCCGTACGCCGTGCCCGCGGTGGTCGCCGCGCTCATGTGGGGCTTCATGTACGGCGCGCAGTCCGGGCTGGTCGGCAACCTCAACTCCGACCTGCACCTCGGCATCCCCGACCCGCTCTCCGGCGGGTACGTCCTGGCGGCCATCGGCAACATCGCCACCTGGGAGTTCGTCGGCTACAACATGCTGATCATGTACTCGGCGCTGCAACTGGTGCCCAAGGAGCGCTACGAGGCCGCCGAGATCGACGGCGCCGGCTGGGTGCGGGTGATCCGGCACATCAAGGTCCCGGCGATGAAGCAGTCCCTGATGCTGTCCGTGGTCTTCTCCGTCATCGGCAGCTTCCAGCTCTTCAACGAGCCGAGCGTGCTGAAGACACTGGCGCCGAACACCATCTCCTCCGGCTACACGCCGAACATGTACGCGTACAACCTGTCCTTCGCCGGGCAGCAGTTCAACTACGCCGCCGCGATCTCCATCGTCATCGGCGTGATCACGATGCTCGTCGCGTACCTGATCCAGCTCGGCGGCGCACGACGGGAGGGCACCCGATGAGCCGGACCGCGATCGCCCCGAGGCGCCGCAAGTCGATCGTCCTCACCCTGATGATGTGCCTGTTCCTGGTCTACACCCTGGTGCCGATCGTCTGGCTGTTCATCAACGCCACCAAGACCCAGGACGCCCGGCTGAACAGCTTCGGCCTGTGGTTCTCCGGGAAGTTCTCGCTCTGGCAGAACATCCACGACACGTTCGCCTACGCCGACGGCCAGTTCGGCCGGTGGCTGCTGAACACGCTGCTGTACGTGGTGATAGGCGCCGGCTGCGGGACGCTGCTGGCGACACTCGCCGGATACGGGCTGGCCCGGTTCGACTTCCCCGGCAAGCGCGTCTTCTTCCCGATGCTGCTGGGCGCCGTCGCGATCCCGGCCACGGCGCTGGCCGTCCCGACCTTCCTGATGTTCAGCAAGCTGGGCATGACCAACACGCCCTGGGCGGTGATCATCCCCTCGCTGATCAACCCCTTCGGCCTGTACCTGGTCTGGTACTTCGCCGACGACGCGCTGCCGGCCGAGGTGCTCGCCGCGGCCCGGATCGACGGGGCCGGCGAGTTCCGGATCTTCCGCTCGATCGCGCTGCGGCTGCTGATGCCCGGCCTGGTGCCGGTGCTGCTGTTCAGCTTCGTGACCGCCTGGAACAACTACTTCCTGCCGCTGATCATGCTCAGCGACACCAAGTGGTTCCCGATCACGGTGGGCCTGAACAACTGGAGCATGCAGAACCAGCAGGCGGTCACCGCCAGCGGCCACCCCATCGACAACATCATCCTCACCGGATCGCTGCTGTCGATCATCCCCACCATCGTGGTGTTCCTCGTCCTGCAGCGCTACTGGGAAGCCGGACTCGTCTCCGGCAGCGTCAAGGAATAGGCCCAGGGCGGCGACACACCCGGCCGCGGTGCCAGCGGCCTGGAATCCGGGTCCTCCGGTGAAAGTGAGAGAAAGTCATGGCGTTCAGAAGAACCGCACGTCGCCGGGTCCTGGCCGCGGCCTCCGTCGGACTGGCCATCGGCCTGACCCTGACCGGCTGCTCCTCGTCGAGCGGATCGGGCTCGGGCGGCGGCAGCGCCACCCAGGCCGACATCGACGCGGCCCTGCACAAGAAGACCACCATCTCCTTCTGGTCGTGGGCCCCGCAGGCCGGCGAACTGGCGAAGGCGTTCGAGAAGCAGTACCCCGACATCACCGTCAAGGTCAGCAACGTCGGCGGCAGCGACGTGGAGTACACCAAGCTGCAGAACGCGGTGAAGGCCGGCTCCGGCGTACCCGACGTGGCCTACATGGAATACCTGGCCATGCCGCAGTTCGCGCTCCAGAAGTCGCTCACCGACCTGTCGAAGTACGGCCAGTCCGGGCTCTCCTCGCAGTTCCCGGCCTCGACCTGGTCGCAGGTCGCCCTCGACGGCGGCGTGTACGGGGTGCCGATGGACTCCGGCCCGCTGGTGCTGTACTACCGCGCCGACGTCTTCAAGAAGTACGGCCTGAAGGTGCCGGCCACCTGGGCCGAGTACACCGCCGACGCGCAGAAGCTGCACCAGGCCGACGCCTCGAAGTACATCACCGCCGACGCCGGTGACGGCAACGGCACCGCCGCGATGATCTGGCAGGCCGGCGGCAAGCCCTTCTCCTCCGCCGGCTCCAAGCTCTCCGTCGACCTCGCCGACGCCGGCAGCACCGCCTACGCCGGCATGTGGGGCGGACTGCTCAGCAAGGGCCTGATCGACAGCAAGACCGCCCAGTGGTCCAACGAGTGGCTGACCGGCATGGCCGACGGCACCTACGCCACCTGGGTCGCCGGCGCCTGGGGCGGATCGGCCCTGGAGACCCACGTGCCCAAGGCGTCCGGTGACTGGCGCGTCGCGCCGATCCCGCAGTACACCGCGGGCAGGAGCGACAGCTCGCAGAGCGGCGGATCGGGTCTCGTGGTGCCCTCCGGCAGCAAGAACAAGCTCGCCGCCGCCGGGTTCGTCCGCTGGATGACCACCAGCGCGGCCGCCAACAAGATCTGGGTGCAGGCCGGCCAGGTCCCCGCGCTGAACAGCACCCTCACCTCGGCCGGCTGGCTCGGCGACAAGAGCACCTACTTCGGCGGCCAGCAGGTCAACCAGGTGTACGCGCAGGCGTCCGCCCACGCCCCGGCCGGCTGGCAGTACCTGCCCTTCGAGCCGTACGCCAACAGCGTCTACAGCGACACCGTCGGCCAGGCGTTCGCCGGCAGAACCTCGCTCAAGAACGGCCTGGCGGCCTGGCAGAAGAAGATCGTCAGCTACGCCAAGGCGCAGGGCTTCAGCGTCGACTAGTGCCGGACACCGCGCGGGCCCGTCCGGAACCGCTGTTCCGGCCGGGCCCGCGGCACGCCCGGTCCCACCATCTTTTCCACGAGGCAGGTTCGCATGAAGTTCACCGACGGGTTCTGGCTCCTGCGCGAGGGGGTCGCGGCCTCGTACGCGACCGGCGTCGAGGACGTCCGCGCGAAGGACGGCCGGATCACCCTGCACGCCGCGGTGCGCAAGGTGCGGACCCGCGGCGACACCCTCAACGCGCCCCTGATCCGGGTCGAGCTGTGGTCGCCGGCCGAGGGTGTCATCGGCGTGCGCAGCGTCCACCACGAGGGCGGCGTCCGCCGCGGCCCCCGCTTCGCGCTGCACACCGACCCCGACAGCGGAGCCCGCCCCGTACAGGACGGCTCCGTGGTGGAGCTGACCAGCGGCGAGCTCACCGCCCGGATCGACACCGCGGCGCCCTGGCGGATCGACTTCCGCGACGCCGACGGCCGCGTGCTGACCTCCTCCGGAGCCAGCGGCACCGCCTTCGCCACCACCGGCGACGGCGCCCACCACATGGTCGGCCGCCTCTCGCTGGGCATCGGCGAACAGGTCTACGGCCTCGGCGAGCGCTTCACCCCGTTCACCAAGAACGGCCAGAGCGTGGACATCTGGCAGGCCGACGGCGGCACCAGCAGCGAACAGGCCTACAAGAACGTCCCCTTCCACCTCACCAACCGCGGCTACGGCGTCTTCGTCAACCACCCCGGCAAGGTCTCCTACGAGATCGGCTCGGAGTCCGTCGGCGAGGTCCAGTTCAGCGTCGAGGACCACGCGCTGGAGTACTTCGTCATCCACGGCCCCACCCCCAAGGACGTGCTGCGCCGCTACACCGCGCTGACCGGCCGCCCGGCGCTGCCCCCGGCCTGGTCCTTCGGCCTGTGGCTGACCACCTCCTTCACCACCTCCTACGACGAGGAGACGGTCACCTCCTTCATCCAGGGCATGGCCGACCGCGACATCCCGCTGAGCGTCTTCCACTTCGACTGCTTCTGGATGCGCGAGTACCAGTGGTGCGACTTCACCTGGGACCCGCGGACCTTCCCCGACCCGGCCGCGATGCTGCGCCGGCTGAGGGACCGCGGACTGCATCTGTCGCTGTGGATCAACCCCTACATAGCCCAGAAGTCCCCGCTGTTCGCCGAGGCCGCGCAGGCCGGGCACCTGGTGCGCCGCGCCGACGGCAGCGTGTGGCAGTGGGACATGTGGCAGCCGGGCATGGCGCTGGTGGACTTCACCAGCCCGGCCGCCCGCGCCTGGTACGCCGACCAGCTGCGCCCGCTGCTGGCAGCAGGCGTCGACTGCTTCAAGACCGACTTCGGCGAGCGGGTGCCCACCGACGTGGTGTGGCACGACGGCTCCGACCAGGAGGCCATGCACAACTACTACGCCCAGCTGTACAACGAGACGGTCTTCGCGCTGCTGCGCGAGGTCCGCGGCGAGGGCGAGGCGGTGGTGTTCGCCCGGTCCGCGACCGCCGGCGGCCAGCAGTTCCCCGTGCACTGGGGCGGCGACTGCGACGCGACGTTCTCCTCGATGGCCGAGAGCCTGCGCGGCGGGCTGTCGCTGGGCGCCTGCGGCTTCGGGTTCTGGAGCCACGACATCGGCGGCTTCGAGGGCACCCCGTCGGACGCGCTGTTCAAGCGGTGGCTCGCGTTCGGGCTGCTGTCCTCCCACAGCCGGCTGCACGGCAGCAGCTCCTACCGGGTGCCGTGGCAGTTCGGCGAGGAGGCGGTGGCCGTGGCGCGGGACTTCGCGCGCCTGAAGAACCGGCTGATGCCCTACCTGTACGGCGCCGCCGTCGAGGCGTCGCGCACCGGCGTGCCGGTGATGCGCCCGATGGTGCTGGAGTTCCCCGACGACCCGTCCTGCGCCGGGCTCGACCGGCAGTACATGCTCGGCCCCGACCTGCTGGTGGCGCCGGTCCTCACCGAGGACGGCGAGGTGGAGTACTACGTCCCGGCCGGCCGGTGGACGCACCTGCTCAGCGGCGAGACCGTGCAGGGCCCGGGCTGGCGGCGCGAGCGGCACGGCTTCGACAGCCTCCCGCTGCTGGTCCGCCCCGGCGCGGTGCTGCCGCTCGGCGCGGCGGCCGACCGGCCCGACACCGCGTGGGCGGACGGCGTCACCCTGCGGGTGCACACCGGCGGCGGCGACGGCGAGCACACCGTCCGCGTGCCCGGCCTCGACGGCGAGGAGGCCGCCGCGTTCGTGGTACGCCGCGCGGGCGACCGGGTGCACATCACCGCGCGGGCCGCGGCCGGGCCGGTGGCGCCCTGGCAGGTGCTGCTGGCCGGCGAGTTCGCCGCGGTGCCGGCGGACCCGGCGGCGCGGTGGGAGCGGACGGGCGAGGGCACTTTGGTCAGCCTGCCCGGCGGCACCGGTGCGGTGGAGCTGGCCCCGGCGCGGTGAGGAGCCGCGGGCGCGGACCTACGGGGCGGCGGGTACGTCCGGTGGGCCCGCCGTGCCGGGTGCGTCCGGGGGGTCCGGCGCGTCCGCGAGGGTCGGGGCGGGGCTGAGGGCGGGCGCGTACAAGGCGGCGTCGAAGGCGGTCGCCGCGTCCGCCAGCGCGGGGGCGGCCGGGCCCCGGTGCGGCGTCCGGTACGGGCGCAGGTCGAGTGCCGCGGTGCCCGCGGGGCCGGGGAGCAGGCCGGGGGAGCGCTCCGCCGCGGCGCGCGCCAGGTGACGGCTCAACTCCCGGTAGCGGCCCAGCGGGTAGCGCACCGCCGGGTCGCCCTCGCGCCACACCGCGCCGACCGCGCGGAAGGGGCCGTACTCCTGCCGGGCGAGGTGCTCGCCGAGGGAGCCGGGGACGCGCCGGTCCAGGTGCTCGGTCTGCTCGAAGACCAGGATCGGCCCGTACGGGTGGCGGCGGGCCACCTCCTGGAAGGTCAGGTACTGCGCGGCGTCGCGCACCGCGAGGTCGCGGTGGTCGCCGCCCGCCGCGCGGTGGGCCGCCCGCCGCCGGTGCAGGAGCGCGGCGTGCCGCACGTCCGCCGGCTCCGCGTACGGCCCCGCGGCGGCGTCGTCGCCGGGGGCGGCGCCGTACATCTCGAGGCCGTAGAAGCGGACCTGGTCGGCCGGGGCGCGCCCGGTGTTGTGCCGGCGCAGCCAGGCGAGCAGGGCGAGGTTGTCGCGCAGTGCGGCACCGGTCCACCACGACCAGACGCCGCGCACCACGGCCGCGGCGGGCTCCGCCGGGCCCAGCCCGCGCACGTAGGCGTCCACCGGCCGGGACAGGGCGAAGTGCGTCTCCGCGGCGACGGCCCGCAGGCCGTGCCGTGCCACGAGGTGGCGGACGACGGCGTTGCGGGCCCGCAGGTACTGCGCGCGGACGTGGATGCCCTCGGCCCAGCCCAGGACCCGTACGCCGTCGGCCAGTTCGTCCAGCAGACCGGTGAACGGCCCGGTCAGGACGACGCCTTCCCGTTGGCGGCGGCGCTCAGCAGCGGCAGGTAGCGGTCCAGCATCCACGGCAGGCTCAGCACCGACACCGCGCTGGTGGCGTAGACCATCGCCGGGTCGGTGAGCGGGACGTACCCCTTGCGCTTGACCGCGGGCATCCGCTGGAACAGCGCGTTGGACTCCAACTGCTTCTGCACGGAGGAGCTGAGGTACCAGGAGACCAGGACGTCGGAGTCGATCGAGTCCAGCTTCTCCAGGCTGACCTGGGCGGAGAAGGACGCGGCCGTGGACGGCAGGCTCGGGGAGATGGTGAAGCCCAGCTCGTGCAGCAGCTCGACGCGGGAGTCCGTGGACAGGTAGAGGTTGTAGTTGTCGGCGGCGGTGCCCGAGCCGAACGCCACGGTCCTGCCCGCGAACTCCGGGTGGGCCGCCTTCGCGTCGCTGATCAGCTTGTCCGTCGACTTCTCCAGCGCGGCCGCCTTCGTGGACCTCCCCAGCGCCTTGCCGACCACTTCCAGCTGGTCCTGCCAGGACGTCAGCCACGGCTTGCCCGGGTAGCCGACGGTCGGCGCGAGGTGGCTGAGCTGCGCCTGCTGCTTCGCGGTGATCCCGGAGTCGACCGCGAGGATCAGGTCCGGGTGCAGCGCCGCGATCTGCTCGTAGGGCACCTCGTCGGAGACGTACTTCAGCAGGGTCGGCTTCGCGCCGCCGAGCTTGGCGGTGTCCCAGGGCAGGATGCCGGTGTTGTCGCCGGTGTCGCCGCTCATGTCCTGCATGCCGACCGGGACCACCCCGAGGGCCAGCGCCACGTCCTGGCTGCCCCAGCCGATGGTCACCACCCGCTTCGGCTGCGAGGGGATCGTCGCCTTCCCCACGGAGGAGTCGATCGTCACCGGGAACGCCGACGCGTCGGCGGACGACGTCCCGCCGGACGACGCCGCCGCGTCCGACGACGACCCCTTCGAGTCGCTGGAGCAGCCCGCCACGGCGAGCGACAACGCCACGGCAGCGGCGGGAAGAATGCGCAAGGCCCACTTTCTCATAAGGTAAACCTAACCTAAGCCTGGCTCCGGCCCGCCCCCAACCCCCCGACCACCGCGGCCTCATGCCCACCCCCCGCCGCACACCACCAGACGGCACCCCCCTCCTGCACCACCGGGTGCAGCCCGACCCCGTCGGCCGCACACACCGGCCACACCCGCCACGTCCGCTCCATCACGTCCTCCTGGAGCAGCGCGGCCACGGCCGCCACCGCCTGCGCGACGTCGTCCCCCGCTGACGGCGGGAGGCCGCCGTCGGCGGACAGCACCCGGCCGTCCGGCAGTTCGACGCCCGCCGAGGGAGGCGCCGGCCGGGTCGGTGTGCATGGACGCAGTGTGGCAGCGGGAGCGGTCGGTTCGAGGACGGTTGACATACGCCATGCGCATAGCAGGTATGGCGATCATGCATTGGACAGATGGTCGTGCCCGGCGGAGGGTGGGAACGTCAGTCCGCCGTCACGGAGGTCCGCTCATGAAAGCCGTCCGCTTCCACCGCTACGGGGACATCGACGTCCTCGGCGTCGAGGACGTCGCACCGCGCCCGCTCGGCCCCGAGGACGTGATGGTGCGGGTGCGCGCCGCCGGCATCAACCCGGGCGAGGCGAAGATCAGGACCGGCGCGCTGCACGAGGTCTTCCCCGCGACCTTCCCCTCCGGGCAGGGCAGCGACCTTGCCGGCACCGTCACCTCGATCGGCGCCGACGTCACCGGATGGGCGCCCGGCGACGAGGTGATCGGCTGGTCCTGGGAACGCTCCAGCCACGCCGAGTACGTCGTCGTGCCGGCCGGCCAGCTCGTCCGCAAGCCCGACCCGCTGCCCTGGGCGGCGGCCGGCGCGCTCTACGTCGCGGGCTGCACCGCGCACGCGGCGGTCGAAGCCGTCGACCCGCAGGCCGGCGAGAACGTCGTGGTCAGCGGCGCCACCGGCGGCGTCGGCAGCTTCGCCGTCCAGCTCCTGCGGCTGCGCCGGGCCCGCGTCTTCGCGATCGCCTCCTCGCGGCACCGGGACTGGCTGGCCTCCCAGGGCGCCACCCTCGTCGAGTACGGCGACGGCCTCGCCGAGCGCCTGCGCGGGGCCGTCGAGAGCGACGGGGCCGGCACCGTGGACGCCTTCCTGGACTTCCACGGCGGCGACGACCCGCGGACCGCGCTGGCCCTGGGGGTGCCGCCGCACCGGATCAACACCCTCGACTACGCCGCCGCCAAGGAACTCGGCACCCGCGCGCAGGGCAGCGTCCAAGGCACCAGCACCCAGGTGCTCGGCGCACTGGCCGAAGCCGCGGCGAGCGGCCGCATCGAGGTGCCGATCAGCCGCACCTTCCCGCTGGCCGAGGTCCGGGCGGCCTTCGCCCACCTCGAGCACGACCACCCGCTGGGCAAGGTCGTCCTGCTGCCCTGAGCAGCACCCTGGTCCTTGAGCGGCACGCCTGCCCTGACCGGCACACCGCCCCCGGGCGGCCCGCGGCTCAGGCCGCGCCGAGCTGGTGCAGCACCGTGCGGTTGAACGCGTCCAGGTCGTCCGGACGGCGGCTGGTGATCAGGACGTTGGGGCCGGCCGTGCACACCTTGACCCGTTCGTCCACCCAGGTCGCGCCCGCGTTGCGCAGGTCGGTGCGCAGGCTCGGCCACGAGGTGAGCGTGCGGCCGCGGACCGTGTCCGCCTCGATCAGGGTCCACGGCGCGTGGCAGATCGCCGCGACCGGCTTGCCCGCGGCGAAGAACCCGCGCACCAGGTCGAGCGCCTTCGCGTCCTGGCGCAGCGCGTCCGGGTTCGCCACCCCGCCGGGCAGCACCAGCACGTCGAAGTCGTCCACCGACGCCTCCTCCACGGTGAGGTCGGCCGGGAAGGTGTCGGCCTTGTCCAGGTGGTCGAACGCCTGCACCTCACCCGCCTCGGGCGCGATCAGCGACGGCGTCACCCCCTGCTCGGCCAGCGCCTGCCAGGGGGAGGTCAACTCCACCTGCTCGACACCTTCGGTAGCGGTCAGGAAAGCGGCACGCACGACATCACACCCTCTCGTCGCAATCGCCCGGTCCGGCGCGGTCACCCCTGCGGCTACCCACCCCGGCCGGGCGAAAACGAGCCCCGGCGGTCATCGCCCCTGCTCGGGCTGGCAGTGCGGGCAGTCGACCGTCGTACGGCCCGTGATCCGCCGCCTGCGCAGGCCGGTGCCGCAGCGCGGGCAGCGCGGGTCGGCGTCGTCCCGGCGGCCGGTCAGCCAGGAGCGGCGGCCGGGCACCCGCCCGGTGGGCACTGCCAGGCGCAGCGTGCGGCGCATCGCCGCGTACAGGGCGCGGGCCTGCTCGTCGGTGAGGGTGTTGGCGGGGCGGGCCGGGGACAGGCGGGCCCGCCAGAGGATCTCGTCGACCAGCAGGTTGCCGAGCCCGGCGAGGGCGGACTGGTCCATCAGCACCGCCTTGAGGGTCGCCCGGCGCCGGCGCAGCAGGCCGCCGAACTCCTCCCGGCCGACGGACAGCGCGTCGGGGCCCTGCCCGCGCAGCGCCCGCTCGACCTCCGCCTCGTCCGCGGCCAGCCGCAGCCCCTGGAGCTTGCGCTGGTCCTGGTAGCGCAGCCCGCGCCCGCCGCCGAGATCGAGCCGCACCCGGTCGTACCGCTGCGGCGGGTCCCGCGGCGGGCAGCACAGCAGCCGGCCGGTCATGCCGAAGTGCAGCAGCAGCGCCGGACCGCCGTCGGTGCGGGCGATCAGCCACTTGCCGTGCCGCTGCGGCGCGCGCAGCGTGCGGCCCTCCAGGGCGCCGCGCAGCCCCCGCTCGCTCACCCCGCGCAGCACCCCGCGATCGGTGACGTGCACCTTCTCGATGCGCCGGCCCCGCCCGCACGCGTCCAGCGTCCGGCGGAACCCCTCGACGTCCGGCAGTTCGGGCATGCCCGGCTCTCCCTCCCGCCCGCGGGTGGACGTGCCGCCCTCCGGGTTGCCCGCCCGCACCGTCCGAAACGCCCGCACCTTCCGGAGCGGCCCGCACACCCGCCGAAACGGCCCGTACGTGTCGGACGCGCCGCACCGGGTACCCGCAGGCCGTCGGCGCTCGTGCTGCGGCAGGCTCCGTACGGCGGCGCCGCGAGGCTGCACACCGAGCGGAAGGACGATGCGGCATGGTGCGGTTCGGATACACGATGATGACCGAGCAGGCGGGGCCGCGGGACCTCGTCGAGCACGTGGTGGGCGCGGAACGCGCGGGCTTCGACTTCTCCGTCACCTCCGACCACTACTTCCCGTGGCTGGACACGCAAGGCCACGCGCCGTACGCCTGGAGCGTGCTCGGCGCGGCCGCGCAGGCCACCGAGCGCATCCCGCTGATGACGTACGTGACGTGCCCGACCACCCGCTACCATCCGGCCGTGGTCGCCCAGAAGGCCGCCACGGTCCAACTGCTGTCGCAGGGCCGCTTCCGGCTCGGCCTCGGCTCCGGGGAGAACCTCAACGAGCACGTGGTGGGCGGAGGCTGGCCGCCGGTCGCGACCCGGCTGGAGAAGTTCGAGGAAGCCGTGGGGATCATCCGGGCCCTGCTGGACGGGGCCGAACTCGACCACCGCGGGCGGTACTTCGACGTACGCGGCGCCCGGCTGTGGGACCGGCCGGACACCCCGCCGCCGATCGGGATGGCCGTCTCCGGCCCGCGGTCGTGCGCGCTGGCCGGGCAGCTCGCCGACCTGGCCATCGCCACCGAACCCGACCGCGGCCTGCTGGAGGCGTTCGACCGCGGCGGCGGCGCGGGCAAGCCGCGCGTCGGCCAGCTCCCGGTCTGCTACGACCCCGACCGCGACAAGGCGGTCGCCCGGGCCCACGACCAGTTCCGGTGGTTCGGCAACGGGTGGAAGGTCAACGCGGAGCTGCCCGGCACCGCGGGGTTCGCCGGCGCCACCCAGTTCGTCCGGCCCGAGGACGTGGCCGCGTCCATCCCGTGCGGCGACGACGTCGGAGCGTTCGTGGACGCGGTGCGCCCGTACGCCAAGGCGGGCTTCGACGAGATCGCCCTCATCCAGATCGGCGGCGACCACCAACGGCCCTTCCTGGACTGGGCCGAGCAGACCCTGCTGCCCGCCCTGCGCACCGCCCTGTGAGGCCCGCGCCCGCCCGGCGGGCCGCGAGCACGGGGGCATGGAGGGTGACCGGCTCCAAACCTTCCGCGTGCCCGTGCCCGACGAGGTGCCGCGGGACCCGCGCGCCCTGCTGCGCGCGACCCGCCGACCGGCGCCGGCACCCGGGCGCCCCTGCGAGCAGGGCACCGACCTGGACCACCTGCGGGCACTGACCGGTCACTGGGCGGACAGGTTCGCGTGCCTCCCCGAGGGCGAACTCCAGCGCGAACGGCTGAACGGCTCCACGCGTTTCGCCCAGTGGCGCGTGGCCCCTCGCAGCGGCCGCTTCGCCGCCCTGGAGCACCCCTGCACGCCGACCGCCGGCATCCGCGACCACTTCACCGGACGGGACCGGGCCCAAGGCCCGCCGGGCGTTCGGCCGCGGCCCCCCGCGACCGCGCGGACGGCACGCCGGTCGCCACCGTCGCCAGCGCCGTGACGGCGCTCCCCGACGCCCGCGCCGAGGCCGCTGACCGCGACGCCGACCGCGAAGCGCTGACCGCGACGCCGACCGTGAGCCGCAGGTCCCGCCGGTCGGCAGCCCGTCGGCCGCCGTATCCGCGCCCCCGCGGCGCGGCCCGCGTGACCTGGGAGCGGGCAAGTGCTCTTTCCCGCACGTGCATTGACGCCCCATCCGGCCCAGTTGTACCGTCGCCGCAATTGCAACGATGCAAAGAGTCCGGACCACGGACGCGAGAGGACTCCCCATGGAATGGCGACGGTGGCACCGGACGGGACCGCCCCGACTGATCATGCTCCTGACCGCGGTGATCCTGGCGGCGACCGCCGCCGTGGCCACCGCGCCGAGCGCCTCGGCCAACGCGGCGGGCGGAAGTATGTACACCCGCGCCTCGACGAACGAGTTCCTGGCCTACTCGCGGGTCATCCGGCTCGCGCACAGCGGCAGCGCGGACGGCACGCTCATCGGCTCCTTCGAGCACGCGAACCTGGACGGCAGCGCGTCCGGCTTCGTGATCCGCAGCTCCGCCGACGACGGCGCCGACTGGCAGACGCTCAGCACCGTCAGCGACCCGCTGACCGGCGCGGGCCACCCCTCGGACCAGTTCTGGCAGCCGTTCCTGTACGAACTGCCGCAGCAGATGGGCGCCTACCCGGCCGGCACCCTGCTGCTGGTCGGCAACATCGCGCCCAGCAGCCAGGCCGAGACCGACTTCGTGCTGTGGCGCAGCACCGACCACGGCGCCAGCTGGACGTACCAGGACATCGTGCAGAAAGGCGGCGGCGGCTCCGGCGCGCCCCACGGCGGCTCCGGCATCTGGGAGCCGTTCCTGACCACCGACGGCGCCGGCCGGCTGGCGATGTACTTCTCCGACGAGCGCCCGGAGCCGGCGCACGCGCAGATCATCGCGCACATGGTCTCCGACGACGGCGGCGTGACCTGGAGCGCCAACCCGGACGGGTCGACGAACTTCGCGCCGGGCCTGGTCGCCGACGTCGAGAGCACCTCCGACACCGACCGGCCCGGGATGCCGACCGTCGCCACCCTCCCGGACGGCCGCATGGTGATGGCGTACGAGATCTGCGGCGACGGGCGCAACTGCGAGGCGCACACCAAGACGTCCACCGACGGCGGCACCACGTGGGGGAGCGGGCCCTCCGACCTGGGGACGGAGGCCGTCACCTCCGACGGCCGCTACCTCGGCAGCAGCCCCTACATCGTCTGGAGCCCGCAGGGCGGACCCGACGGGCAGCTGATGCTGGCCGGCATGCGCACCCGCTTCACCGGATCGAACGACTTCACGCCGGAGGACCGGCAGGCGGTGTTCGTCAAGGACCCCGACTCCACCGGCTCCTGGTCCTGGACCCCGGCCCCGTTCGAGCCCGCCGCCACCGACGACTCCAGCTGCAAGACCAACTACAGCCCTGACCTGCTGCTCGGCACCACCGGAGCCACCGTCCGCCTGACCACGCCCACCGTCGGCGGCGCGACGGGCTGCGAGGAGGGCACGGCCGAGGGCAACTCCGGAGTGCTGCCCTACACCGGCGACTTCGCCAACGGCACGTCGGGCTGGATCGACTACGGGGGCTGCTGGACCACCTCCGGCGGCGTGCTGTCGGAGACCTGCGGCGGCGACGGCGGCGACAAGTCCATCGCGGGCTCCACCGGCTGGACCGACTACCGCCTGGCGGGCGACGTGCGGATCGACAGCGGGACGCAGGCGGGCTTCCTCGTCCGCGCCTCGAACCCGGCCACGGGCACCGACGCGCTGAACGGCTACTACGTGGGCGTCTCCGCGTCGAGCCTCTTCCTCGGCCGGCAGAACGGCGGGTGGACCGCACTGGCCGACACCCCGATCTCCGGCGGCCTTGCCAACGGCACCTGGTACCACGTCGAGGTGCAGGTGAGCGGCTGCACGCTGGAGGTGACCGGCACACCCGCCGACGGCGGGCCGACCGCGAGCTTCAGCTACCAGGACACCGGCTGCGCCTTCACGCAGGGCGCGATCGGCGTGCGCGACCAGTCCAGCACGGCGAGCTGGCGGAACATCACCGTCAGCAGCGCGAGCTGACCGCCTCCCGCCCCGGGCCGCCGCGCCCGGGGCGGGCACCAGTCGGCGCCGGTCAGCTCGGCGGCAGGTCCGCGGCGGTCAGGGCCGCGTCGACGCGGGCGCGGATCTCGGCGCCGGTCACCGGACAGCTCAGCGGGTGGTCCGACGGGCAGTCCATCATGTGCCGCAGCAGGGCGGCGGCCCGGGTGAGCCGTTCGATCCGCTCCTGCATCGCGCCGTACTCGGCGGCGATGAGCGCGTGCCGCTCGGGCGCGTGCGCGCTGGACATCACGGCCGCGGTGTCGGCCAGCGACATCATGCCGTCGTCGTGCCACTGCTGCGCGTACGCCAGGCGCTCCAGGGCCGCCCGGTCGTAGTGGCGCACCCGGCCGCGCCGGGCCGCGGGACGGATCAGTCCGCGCTCCTCGTAGTAGCGCAGTGTCGGCACCGAGACCCCGAAGGCGCGGGCGACCTCGCTGATCGAGTACAGCTGGCGCGGCATGCGCACCTCCCGGGACGACGGCCTTGCGCTCAAGTCCGCTTGAGCGCGCAGGGTGGTCACCAGCGTAACCGAACCACCCGAGCGCCTGGAGGCTCCTGCCGTGTCCGCGTCCCCGCCGCCCGCCGCGACCACCAGCTCCGCCGCGGCCGCCGGTGCCGCCGCCGAAGACGCCACCGCCGCCGCGCCGCGCGGGCGCACCGCGCCGCCGTCCGCCAAGGGCGCCGGCGCGCTGCTCGTCGTCGGCTTCGTGCTGATGAGCCTGAACACCCGTGTCGCGTTCGGGCAGGTCGGGCCGCTCGCCCCGGTCGCGGGCTTCAGCCAGGCCACGGTCTCCCTGCTGGGACTGCTGCCGCCGCTGTGCATGGGCGCGTTCGCGCCGCTCGCGGGCGCGGTGCGGCGGCGGCTCGGCGAGGAGCGCGGCCTGTGGTGGGCTGCGCTGGTGGTGGTGGCCGGCGCGGTGCTGCGGATGTGCGGCATGGGCGGGCTGTTCGCCGGCACCGTCGTGGTCAGCGCGGCCACCGCCGTCGTCAATGTGCTCATCCCGGTCCTGGTGCGCACCCGCTTCCCGCGGGAGCGCGTCGGCACGATGATGGGCGTCTACGCCCTGGCGATGGGCACCGGTTCGGCGCTGGTCGCGGCCCTGGTGGTGCCCGTCGCCCGCGCGACCGGCAGTTGGCAGCCCGCGATCGGCCTGGCGGTGGTGCCCGCGGTGCTGGCCGCCGCCGGGATGACCGCGCCGGCGCGCGACCGCCCCCGCCCGGCACAGCCCCCCACCCCCGCCGTCACCGGCACCCGGCACAGCGAACGGCCGCACGTGGCGCGCACCGCGGTCGCCTGGAGCCTGACCGCCTTCTTCGGTGTCCAGACCCTCGCCTTCTACACCACGCTCGCCTGGCTGCCCTCGATCCTGGTGCGGTCCGGCGTCGCCAGCGGCGCCGCGGGCTCCGGCCAAGCGCTGCTGATCTGCGGTGTCGCCGTCGGCGGGTTCGTCGCGCCGGTGCTCGCGGCCAAACGCGCCGACCAGCGCCCGCACATCCTCGGCACCGCCCTGGCCTGCGCCGCCGGCTTCACCGGGCTGCTGCTCGCCCCCGCCGGCAGCTGGACGGTGTGGGTGGCGGTCCTCGGGATGGGGCTCGGCGCCGGGCAGGCGCTGCCCGGCGTGCTCTACTCCCACCGCGGGACGGACCGCGACCACGTCACGGCCCTGTCCACCATGGCCCAGACCTGCGGCTTCCTGCTCGCCGCCACCGGCCCGGTGCTCGCGGCCGCCCTGCACGGCGCCACCGGCGGCTGGACCGCGCCGCTGACCGCGCTCGTCGTCCTGCTGTGCGGGTGCGCGGTGGCCGGGATGCGCGCGGGCCACGACCCGGTACGGCCCGGCCTCGTACGGCGCTGAACGGACGCCCGGCCCGGGTCAGGTCTGCTGCATCGGTTCGTACGCCTCCGCGGCCACCCCGAAGGTCCAGGCGACGCCCTCCCGGGCGGTGCGGGTCGAGGGCGGCACCCGCAGCCAGTACGTGCGGTGGGTGCCGTCCGGCTCCGGGGTGGAGTTGACCACCTCCACCATCACCACCGGCTCGTCGCCGGTGAGGTCGATCCGCCACAGCACGCCCGTCTCGTCGCGGTGCACCGGGCGGGCGCCGGACTCGGCGAGGTACCGGTCGTAGCCGTAGTACTCCAGCATCACCCGCCGCAGTTCGGCGTTCTCCTCCGCGCGGATGCGGTCCGGCGTGAGGGCGCCCAACTCCGCCAGGAACGACGCGGGCACCGGCATGCCGCGCCACGCGTGGAGGGCGAACCCGTCGGGGTAGGCGAGCGCGGGGCCCGCGCCGTGGTCCAGGCGCCCGGCCTCGTCGCGGTGCAGGGCGACCGGGCGCTCGCTCACCACCGCGACCCGCGCGAACGGCCACCACCAGCCGGCGTGGCGGCACACCTGGGCGAGCCCGTCCAGCGGGGGCAGGTCCGCCGGGAAGGCCGCCAGCCACGGGGCGTCGTGCTGGCCGAGCACCGCGTCGAGCATCAGCAGCCGGACCTCGGTCGCCACCCGTTCGTACGCCGCCCGCTCCTCCCGCGGAAGCCCCGCGGCGCCCCCGGTCGCCCCGCCGGGCGCGGTCGGGGCGACCCCGGTGACGTCCTCGACGACGCCTTCCCGGACGCGGTCGACCAGCGCCTGCGTCGCCGCCCACAGCCGCCCGCCGCTCGCACCCCAGTGCGCCGACCAGCCCGCCGCGCCCAACTCGGTGTGCAGCCGGGCGCGTTCGGCCGCCCACGGGGCCGTACGGATCTGCTCGCGCAGGCTGGGACCGGCGTCCGGCAGGGCGCGCAGCACATCGACGGCCTCGCGCGGCGAGCCGACCCAGCGGATCTCCCGCGGCTGCGGCAGCCCGGCCCGCGTGTAGGCGAGCCGTATCCCGCGCTCGGCGGCCGCCCGGTCGGCCGGGCCGGTCGCCGAGGCGTACTCCCGCCAGACCCGCACCGGGTCGCCCGGCGCGCCCTCGCCCGCCGCGCTACCCACCGGGGCCACTTGCCCCACCACGCCCGCCGGGTCCGTCGCCGTCCCCACCGCGTCCACCATGCTCATCGCGTTCCCGTCCATCCCCTGCTCTGCCCCGATCCCGATGCCTGCTGCCTGATGCCGATACCTGATCCGACGCCAGATCCGATGCCTGACGGCGTGCGACGCGCGTGCCCGCGCCCCGCTCAGTCCGCGACGATCCGCACCGACCCCGGTACGTACTCCCGCTGACGGATCACCCGGAACCAGCCGCGCGGCAGCGTGATCGTCGCGTGCTCCTCGTGCACCACCCGGCCGCCCTGCGGCAGATGGAGCAGGAACGGCCCGAACGGACCCGGCTCCCGGACCAGTTCGCCCGGCCCGACCACCGCGTGGGCGTGACCGGTGACCTCGCCCAGCGCCAGCACCAGCCGGCCGCGCGCGTCCCGCGGCTCCCGGTCGGCCGCGCCAACGTGGGCGGGCAGCGCCTCCGCCGCCACGGGCACCATCAGCACGTCTCCCTGCCGGTACACGGCACACCTCCTCCCCAAGGCGGCGCACCGCGCGCCGGCCATCTGTCTTCGACCCTAGGGCCGGGCACTGACAACGGCCGGCGGCAACGGCCGGCGGCAGCGGCCGGCGGCGGTTGACGGCAAGACAGCCGCCAACCGCCCGCGGCGCCGCGCCCGTTCGCCCGCCCGGCACCCGCCGGACCACCCCTGCACGGCTGTTGTCAGACCCGGTTGGTACAACTGCGGGCACCAGGCACCACCCGGATCTTCCGCACAGGAGCAGGCGCATGACCATCGGCGACCACCTCGACGAGCTGCACGGGCTGCCCGCCTTCGACTTCCCGGGCCCCGACGCGCCCGTGGCCGGCCTCCCGGGCCCCGACACGGTCGCCTGGCGCGTCCGCGGCGAGGTGTACGACTCCGACGAGGACTGGCACGGCGCCTTCGCCCGCTTCTGCGGCGCCGTCGACACCACCCGGGTCAAGGCGCTGATCGTGGGCGCCTGGGAGGAGGCGTACGACAGCTCGTCCGACCCCGTCGTGGAGGCGCTGGCCGGCGCCCGCGACCGCTTCCCCGCCCTGCGCGCGGTGTTCATCGGCGACATGGTGATGGAGGAGTGCGAGATCTCCTGGATACACCAGGGCGACGTCACCCCGGTGCTGGCCGCCTACCCCGAGCTGCTGGAGCTGGGCGTGCGCGGCGGCACGGAACTGGAGTTCCCCGCCGTCGAGCACGCCGCCCTGCGCCGGCTGGTGATGGAGACCGGCGGGCTGCCCGCCCAGGTGGTGCGCGGCGTCG
The DNA here is from genome assembly GCF_057708105.1 of Actinacidiphila sp. bgisy144. Taxonomy (NCBI): domain Bacteria; kingdom Bacillati; phylum Actinomycetota; class Actinomycetes; order Kitasatosporales; family Streptomycetaceae; genus Actinacidiphila; species Actinacidiphila sp. bgisy144. The sequence goes on from NZ_JBYIRM010000004.1 coordinate 21,433, forward strand.
GCGCCAGCGACCTGCCGGCGCTGGAGCACCTGGACCTGTGGCTCGGCACCCCCGACTACGGCGGCGACAGCGAGGTGTCCGACCTGGAGGGCATCCTGTCCGGCGTCCGCTTCCCGAAGCTGCGCCACCTCGCCCTGCGCAACAGCGAGATGCAGGACGCGGTCGCGGCGGCGGTCGCCGCGGCGCCGGTCGTGGCCCGACTGGAGGTGCTGGACCTGTCCATGGGCGTCCTGACCGACGAGGGCGCCGGCGCGCTGCTGGCCGGCCAGCCGCTGACCCACCTCACCACGCTCGACCTGCACCACAACTACCTGAGCGACCCGATGCGGGAGCGGCTGACCGACACCCTGCGCCCGTCCGGCGTCGAGGTGGACGTCGACGCCGACGACGCCGACGAGGACCGCGAGAGCGACGGCACCGTCTGGCGCTACGTCTCCGTGGGCGAGTGATGGCCTCCCCGGCGAGCAGGGCCGCACCGCGCCTCGCGGTCGTCGGCAACCCGGAGAACCGGCGCGTCACGCTCTTCGCGGACGCCGTCCGGGCCGCCGGGCTGCCCGCCCCGCGCGTCGTCGCCTGGCGCGACGTCCTGCGCGACGGCGGCGCCGACTTCGACCCGCGCGAGGTCGTACGGCTCGACTCGCCGGGGGAGGACGCCGAGGTCGACCGGCGGCTGCGCGGCGCGGGCCACGCCGCCACGCGGGTGGACGGCTCCGCCCGCTGGTACACCGGGTTCCTGGCCGCCGTCGCCGGGCTGCGCGGCGGACGGCGGCTGGACGACCCGGCCGACCTCGCCGTGCTGTTCGACAAGCGGCGCTGCCACGCGGTACTGCGCGCCGCCGGGATACCGGTCCCGGACTCGCCGACCTCCGGGCCCGGCGCGGCCCCGGTCCGCGGCTGGGACGACGTGCGCACGGCCGTCCGCGAGCACCGCATGCCGCGGCTGTTCGTCAAACCCGCACACGGCTCCTCCGCGTCCGGGGTGCTGGCCGTGGAAACCGCGGGCGGCGGGCGGATACGGGCCACCACCTCCGTGGAGCGCGGCGCCGACGGCCATCTGCACAACTCCCTGAAGGTGCGCCGGTACGAGGACGAGGCCGACATCGCCGCGATCGTCGACGCGCTCGCCCCCGACGGCCTGCACCTGGAGCGCTGGCTGCCCAAGGCGTCCCAGTCCGGGCGCGCCGCGGACCTGCGCGTCGTCGTGGTCGGCGGCCGCGCCACCCACGCGGTGGTGCGCACCAGCCGGTCCCCGCTGACCAACCTCCACCTCGGCGGGCGGCGCGGCGACCTCGCCGCCGCCCGCGCCGCGGTGGAGGCGTCCGGCGCGAGCTGGGGCGACTTCCTCGACGTGTGCGAGCGCGCCGCCGCCTGCTTCCCGCGCACCCTGTGCGTCGGCGTCGACCTGCTCCCCGCGGTCGGCTGGCGCCGCTCCTTCGTCGGCGAGGTGAACGCCTTCGGCGACCTCCTCCCGGGCCTGCCGGGCCTGTCCGGCGGTCCCGCCGAGGGCCTGACCACCTACGCCGCCCAGGTCAGGGCGCTGCTGGAGGAGCCGCCCGGCCCACCGACCGCACCCGACCCCGACGACCCGGCCGCGCCGAGCACTCGGCACCTCCTGCCCACGCGGCCCACCCCACCCATCCTGCCCGCCCCGCCCGCCCCGCACGACGAAGGACGCCTGGATGCCCGCCGCCCCGCCGGCCGCTGAGCCGGACATGACCGAGGTCGTCGGCAGCCACGACCTCCTGCTGGTCACCCTGGACACCCTGCGCCACGACGTCGCCGCCGAGCTGGCCGCGCGCGGCCGCATCCCGCACCTGGCCCGGCACCTCCCCGGCGGGCGGTGGGAGGAGCGGCACGCGCCCGGGAGCTTCACCTACGCCTCGCACCAGGCGATCTTCGCCGGCTTCCTGCCCACCCCGGCCGCCCCGGGCCCGCACGCCCGGCTGTTCGCCGCGCGCTTCGCCGGGAGCGAGACCACCGCGCCCGGCACCTTCGTCTACGACACGCCGGACCTCGTCTCCGGGCTGGCCGCCGCCGGCTACCACACCGCCTGCGTGGGCGGGGTCGGCTTCTTCAACCGGCGCGGCCCGCTCGGCTCGGTGCTGCCCGGGCTCTTCCACGAGGCCCACTGGACCGAGGAGTTCGGCGTCACCTCGCCCACCTCGTTCGAGCACCAGGTCGCCTGCGCCGAGGACATCGTGCGCGCCCTGCCGCCCGAGCGCAGGCTGTTCCTCTTCGTCAACGTCTCCGCGCTGCACCAGCCGAACTGGTTCCACCTGCCCGGCGCCGGGCGCGACGCCGGGGACAGCCGCGCCACCCACGCCGCCGCGCTGGAGTACGTCGACCGGCACATCGGGCGGCTCTTCGCCGCCGCGAGCAGCCGGCGCCGCTGCTTCGCGATCGTCTGCTCCGACCACGGCACCGCCTACGGCGACGACGGCTACACCGGCCACCGTCTGGGCCACCCCTCGGTGTGGACCGTGCCGTACGCCCACTTCTTCCTCGACCCCCAGCACCCGTGAGTTGAAAGGTAGGGCCGCCCGATGACCGTCGCCCCACCCCCCGCCGCCGTCACCCCCGACGCTCTCGACGCCCTCGACGGCGGGCCCTACCAGAGCTACGTCTACGCCTATCCGCACAAGACCGCCTACCGGCCGCTGCCCGACCGGCCCGCGCTGCGCGACCTGTGGACGGGCGAACCGCAGCACAGCCTCTCGCTCTACCTGCACATCCCCTTCTGCGAGGTCCGCTGCGGCTTCTGCAACCTCTTCACCCGGGTCGGCGCCCCCGACGGCCTGACCGGCGCCTACCTCGACGCCCTGGAGCGGCAGGCGGGCGCGGTGCGCGCCGCCCTGGAGGACGGGGCCCGCTTCGCCACCGCCGCGTTCGGCGGCGGCACCCCCACCTTCCTGACCGCCGCCGAGCTGACCCGGCTGTGCGACATCGCCGAGCAGCACATGGGCGCCGACCTGCGGGCCGTACCGCTGTCCGTCGAGGCGTCCCCGGCCACCGCCACCGCCGACCGGCTGCGGGTGCTCGCCGAGCGCGGCACCACCCGGCTCAGCCTCGGCGTGCAGAGCTTCGTCGGCACCGAGGCGCGCGCCGCCGTCCGCCCCCAGCGCCGCGCCGACGTCGAGGCCGCCCTCGGCCGGGTCCGGGACGCGGCCATCCCCGTGCTGAACATCGACCTCATCTACGGCATCGACGGCCAGACCGACCGCAGTTGGCGCGAATCCCTGGACGCGGCCCTGGCCTGGCGCCCCGAGGAGCTCTACCTCTACCCGCTCTACGTCCGCCCGCTGACGGGCCTGCACCGCCGCGGCACGCAGGACGCGCAGGACCCCGATCCGGCCTGGGACGAGCAGCGGCTGCGCCTGTACCGCGCCGGCCGCGACCACCTGCTCGCCCACGGCTACACGCAGCAGTCCATGCGGATGTTCCGCCGCGCCGACGCCCCGCCCCAGGGCGCCGACGACTACGCCTGCCAGACCGACGGCATGATCGGCCTGGGCTGCGGCGCCCGCTCCTACACCTCCGGCCTGCACTACTCCTTCGACTACGCGGTGGGCATGCACCAGATCCGCGGCATCATCGACGACTTCGCGGCCCGCCCTGCGGCCGACTTCGCCCGCGCCGAGACCGGCCGCCGGATCGACACCGGCGAGGCCCGCCGACGCCACCTGCTCCAGTCGCTGCTCCAGGCCGCCGGGCTCGAACACGCCGGCTACCGGGCCCGGTTCGGCGCCGCGCCCGCCGACCACTTCGGCGCCGTGCTCGACCGCCTCGCCGACCGCGGCTGGCTCACCGACGACGGCACCACCCTGCGGCTGACCCCCGAGGGCCTGGCCCACTCCGACGCGATCGGCCCGGCCCTGTTCTCCCCGGCGGTGCGCGCCGCGATGGCCGCCTACGAGCGGAAGTGAGCACCCGGTGGACCTGACCCTGCTCTACCGCGGACCGCTCGCCTCCTGCGACTACGACTGCCCGTACTGCCCGTTCGCCAAGCGCCGCGACACCGGGGAGCAACTGCGCGCCGACCGGGCCGCGCTCGAGCGCTTCACCGACTGGGCGCGGCAGCAGGGCAGCGAAGACTGGCTGTCGATCCTCTTCACCCCCTGGGGCGAGGGCCTGGTCCGCTCCTGGTACCGGCGCGCCCTGACCGAACTGTCCCGGCTGCCGCACGTCCGGCGCGTCGCGATCCAGACCAACCTGAGCTGCCGCACCGACTGGCTGGAGGCGGCGGACCTGGACACGGTCGCCCTGTGGTGCACCTACCACCCCGGGCAGACGCCCTACGACCGCTTCCTGGGCAAGTGCCGCGACCTGGCCGGGCGCGGTGTGCGCTTCAGCGTCGGCGTGGTCGGGCAGCCCGAACACCTCGACGCGGCCCGGCGGTTGCGCGCCGACCTGCCCGGCCACGTCTACCTGTGGGTCAATGCCGCCGAGGGCCGCGCGTACACCGACGAGGAGGCCGGCATCTGGACCGGCATCGACCCCCTCTTCCCGTACAGCAGGCACCCGCACGCCAGCGCCGGACTGCCCTGCCGCACGGGTGAGTCGGTGGTCTCCGTCGACGGCGCGGGCACCGTACGCCGCTGCCACTTCGTGCCCGCACCGCTCGGCAACCTCTACGACGGCAGCTTCCGGGCCGCCCTGCGCCCGCGCCCCTGTCCGCTGACCGCGTGCGACTGCCACATCGGCTACGTCCACCTCAACACCCTCCCGCTGTACGACGTGTTCGCGGGCGGTGTCCTGGAACGCATCCCGGCCGCCGTCCCGGCAACGGCGCCAGGGGCGGGGCCGCGGCTCAGCCTGGAGTGATGATCAGCTTGCCGCGTGCGCCCGCGCCGCCCTGCTCCAGTTCGGTGAGCGCCGGGACCGCCTGGGACAGCGGGACGGTCCGGGCGATCGGCTGCCGCAGGGTGCCCTCGCCGGCCGCCCGGGCGACCGTTTCGATGTCCTCGGTGACCGGCCGGGCGATCACGACGTTGAACGGACCGGGCAGGACGCTCCGGGCGAGGTTCGCCGGGGTGGGCAGCACACTGACGATCCGGCCGCCGGGCTTGAGCAGCGCCCGGGCGGACTTCAGCGGCAAGGGGCCGGCGGCGACGAGCACGATGTCGAACCGCCGCGCGAGCGGGGCCGGGTCGAAGTCGAAGCCGACGACGGGCTCAACGCCGAGGGCGCGGGCCTCGTCGGCGGCGCTGTCGCGGCAGCTGCCCGCGACCGTGGCCTGGCGGGCGAGGGCGATCTGCACCGCGGAGCGGCCGACGCCGCCGAGGCAGCTGTGCACGAACACGGCGTGGCCCGCCCGCAGCCTGCCCTTGGAGATCAGGGCCTGAAGGGCGGTGATGCCGACGGTCGGGACCGCGGCGGCGTCCTCGAACGACAGCGCCGCGGGCTTGTGCACGACGTCCCTCTCCCGCGCCACGACCACGTCGGCGAACGCGCCCGCGGCCTTGATGGGCGTCCCGCCGAGCACCTCGTCGCCCACCCGCAGCCGGGTGACGCCGTCGCCGACCGCCTCCACGACGCCCGCGAAGTCGTAGCCCATGGCGCGGGGGAAGCGCCGGCCGGTCACCTGCTTCATCCGGCCCTCGCGGATGCCGAAGTCCATCGGGTTGGCCGCGGCGGCGCGGACGCGGACGAGGATCTCGCCGGTGCCGGGCCGCGCGGGCTCGAAGTCCTCCAGCCGCATGACCTCGGGCCCGCCGTACTGGTGGTACTGGATGCGTTTCATGGTTCGCCGTTCCTCCGCCGGTGCTGCACCGAGAGTGATGGGACTTGGTTCCATCACCTACGGTACACGAGTGACGGGACCGAGTCCCGTAGACTGGGCCCATGGCCCGCTGGGAACCGAATGCCGCCGAACGGCTCGCGCACGCCGCACTGGAGCTGTTCGACGAGCGGGGATACGACAACACCACCGTGATCGACATCGCGCAGCGCGCGGGGCTGGGGAAGAGCACCTTCTTCCGGCACTTCCAGGACAAGCGGGAAGTGCTCTTCGGCGGCGGCTCGATCGATGTGCTGCTGGTGGCGGCGATCGCCGCGGCGCCGGAGAGCGCGGCGCCGCTGGACGCGGTCGGCCGCGCGCTGGACGCGGTCGGCCGGGAGGTCTTCACCCCCGAGCGCCGGGCGTTCGTCGCCCGCCGGCAGGCGGTGATCGACGCCCACCCCGAACTGCGGGAGCGCGAGGCGCTGAAGAACCTCGCCCTCGTGGCGTCGGTGGCCGACGCGCTCAGGCGGCGCGGGGTGCCCGACACGACCGCGCGGGTGGCCGCGGAACTCGGCGCGCTCGCCTCCGCGATGGCCTTCGACCGCTGGAGCCGCACGTCGGACGGCGACGACTTCGACACGCTCGCCCGGCAGGCGTTCGAGGAGGTGCGGGCGGCCGCGTCCGGCTGCTGAAAGGGTTGGCCGGGCGGTAGCCGCGGCGGTTCCGGCGGGGGTCGGTCGGGCGGCGCGCGCGGGCGGGTGGCCGGGCGGCGCGCGCCCGGCGGGTCACCAGGCGGGCAGGCTCGCAGAGTTGGCGGCGGGCTCGGCGCCCGCCTCGGTGAAGGCGTGCAGCGCCCCCAGCAGTTCGCGGCGCCGCACGGCGGGCATCGCGTCCACGATCCGGGCGATCTCCTTGCGGCGGCGCTCGGTCGCCTCCGTGACGGTGCGGCGCCCGGTGGCGGTCAGGGAGATCAGCGTGGTGCGGCGGTCGGTGGGCACCGTGCCCCGTTCGACCATGTCCACGGCGACCAGCCGGTCGATCATCCGCATCGCGGTGGACGGCTGGACGTCCAACTCCGCGGCCAGCGCGGACAGGCTGAGCGGTCCGCGGCTGTGCAGGGCCACGAGCATCCGGAACTGCGGCAGCGTCAAGGACTCCTCGACCGACGCGAGCGAGCGGGCGGAAACGGCGACCAGGAGCCGCGAGGCGGTCAGCAGCGCGCTGACCATGGCCTCGGCGTCGTTGTCCGGCACGGACGGGGAAGCGACCATGGACACCTTTCTACATCCCCGGCCGTGTCCCCGGCAGGCACCGGCCCCCTCGGCCGGCGGAGAAGACGGGGCACGGGCCGTGGGCGCCTGCCGCGGGCGGGCCGGCGGTGGAAGACTCGGCCCATGCACCCTGCGGCCCGGCTCCTCGCGATCACCCTCGACTGCCCCGATCCGATCCGGCTGGCCCGGTTCTACCAGGGTTTTCTCGGCGGGCAGGTGGCGGCGACCGAGGCGCACGACTTCGCCGCGCTCACCGGCACCGGCGGCGCCCGGCTCGACTTCCAGCGGACCGCGAACCCGGCCGCGCCCGCCTGGCCGGACCCCGCCGCCGCACGCCGCCAGCATCTCGACTTCGCGGTGGCCGACATGGCGGCCGCGGAACAGCGCCTTCGGGAGTTGGGCGCGGAGGTGTCCGAGCACCAGCCGGGCGGCGACCGGTTCAAGGTCTTCGTGGACCCGGCCGGGCACCTGCTCTGCATCGTTCCGCGCGACGCCGCGGACCTGCCGGCGGAACTGCTCGCCCCGGTGGCCGGTTGACCGTCGACGGCCGCGCTCCGGAGCCGGCGCGCGGCTTGCGCGGCGGGTCCTGGACGCCGTACGGGGCGTCCCGTCTCAGCCGGCGGCCGCGGCGGCGCTCCGCGACGGTCCGCGCAGCGCGTGCAGGACGGCCTGGTGGGTGATCCAGCCGGTCAGGTGCGCCCGGTCGTCGTCGAGCACCGGCAGCCCGGCGCCTTCGGAGCCGACCAGGGCGTCCAGGGCGGTGGACAGGTCGGTGGCGGCGGTGACGGGCGCCGGCAGGTGGGTGATGGACCGCACGGTCGCGTCCGCGTGGGCGCCGTCGGCAAGGGTCTCGGCGGCGGTACGGGCGGTGGCGGTGCCGAGGTAGGCGCCGTCGGCGGTCACCGGCAGGACGCCGTGCGGGGAGCGGGCCAGCGCCTCGGCGGCGCCGGCGAGCGGGGTGGCGCCGTCCAGGGGCGGGGGGACCGCTTCCATCACGGCGCCCACGGTGATCCCGGCCAGCACGGTGTCGCCCGGGGCCTGGTCGAGGTCGATGCCACGGCGGCGCAGCTTGAGGGTGTAGATGGTGTCGGCGGACAGGGCGCGGCTGGTCAGGGTGGCGAGCACGATCGCGGTCATGAGCGGCAGGATGATCGTGTACTCGCCGGTGAGTTCGAACATGATGACCACCGCGGTGATCGGGGCGCGGGCCGCGCCGGCGAAGGCGGCGCCCATGCCGATCAGGCCGTAGGCGCCGACCGGTCCGGCGCCGCCGGGCAGCAGGTGGTGGGCGGCGGCACCGTAGGCGGCGCCGAGCATGGCGCCCATGAACAGCGAGGGCGCGAAGACCCCGCCGCTGCCGCCGATGCCGATGGTCAGGCTGGTGGCGAGCATCTTGCCCAGCAGCAGGACGACCAGGAACCCGATCGCGTACTTCCCGCCGACGGCCCGCTCCAGGACGGGGTAGCCGACGCCGTACATCTCGGGCAGGAGCAGCAGGAGGCCGCCGAGCAGGAGGCCGCCGACCGCGGGGCGGGCCCACTCCGGGCCGCGCCAGGCCCAGTCGCAGGCGTCCTCCACCCGGTACAGGACCCGGGTGAAGGCGACGCCGACGGCGCCGGCCAGTACGCCGAGCAGGGCGAAGAGCAGGTACTGCGAGAGGTGGGTCACGGTGAAGGCGGGCAGGTGCAGGAACGGCTCGTCGCCGAACGCGGCGCGGCCGATGACGCTCGCGGTGACCGAGGCCAGGACGACCATGCCGAACGACTCGGCGGTGAAGTCCCGCAGGATCAGCTCCATCGCGAAGAACACCCCGGCCAGCGGTGCGTTGAAGGTGGCCGCGATGCCGCCGGCCGCGCCGCAGGCGACCAGCACCCGCATCCGGTCCTCGGCGACCCGCACCGCGCGGCCGAGCGTGGAGCCCAGCGCGGAGCCGATCTGCACGATCGGGCCCTCGCGGCCGACCGATCCGCCGCCGCCCATGCACAGCGCGGACGCCAGCGACTTCACCACGGCGACCTGCGGCGCGATCCGCCCGCCGCGGCGCGCGACGGCGTACATCACCTCGGGGACGCCGTGGCCGCGGGCCTCGCCGGCGAAGCGCTGCACCAGCGGGCCGTAGACCAGGCCGGCCAGCACCGGGGCGAGCAGCACGAACCAGTGCCCGAGCCAGGGCACGTGCGGATTGGCGGCGCGGCCGGCGGCGGAGTAGTCGGTGTGGCCGGACAGCGCGCGGGTGAAGGTCCCGATCAGCCAGCGGAACGCGATCGCGCCCGCGCCCGCCCCGCACCCGACCGCCAGGGCCAGCACCAGCAGCCCGCCCTTCGCCTCCCGCAGCGCCGTCAGCAGGGCGGCCGGACCGCGTCCGACGCGGACAGCGCCCGCGGTGGCGGCCAGAGCGGCGTCCGGAGCGGCGTCCGCGGTGGCGGGGGAGGTGGGGGAGGCGGGGCGCTCGGGCGGGAGGTCGGCAGGCGTCAGCACGTTTGCATGATGCAACAAAAACCTTGCGCTGTGCAAACTTAGCACCCGGCAAAGTCCGGTGGGTGGGACGGCGGCCCGGCGCGGTGCCGGGGCAGGCGGTGCTCCGCCTCGGGGCGGCCGCCGGCGAGGTGGGCGGCCACGATCGCCGCGGCCGCCGCCGGGTCCACCCGGCCGTACCAGACGTCGTCGGGCTGCACGCTGACCACCGGTGCCTGGTTGCAGGGGAACTGGCAGCCGGTCTGCGTCACCAGCACGTCGTCGTCGCCGAGCCCGTGCGCGCCGAGCCCCCCGACCAGGGCGCGCAGGGTCGCGTCCGCGCCCTTCGCGGTGCAGCGCGGGCCGCGGCACACCAGGACCTGGTGGCGGTGGCCGGGCACCTCCGCCCAGGCGGCCGAGGTCAGGCCGGGCTCCGCGCCGGTGACCGGCCGCGCGGTGGCCGCGGCCGCGGCGACCTCCGCCAGGTCCCCGGCGAGCTTCGCGCCCACCCGCACCTCCGGGCGCGGGCCGCCGTGCTCCCGCCACCAGTACGCGGCGACCCGGCGCAGCCAGGACGGCCCCGGCCCGCCGCCGCCCAGCCGGACCCCGACGAGGACGACGGGGGCGCCGCCGGTGCCGGTGCCCTCTTCCGTGGTCCGCGCGTCCGCCAGCCGGGCCAACTCGGCCGTGAGCGACGGCTCGCCCTGCTGGAGGAAGGCGATCGTGGCGCCGGAGCGCCGGGCCAGGGCCAGCAGTTCGGCCCGGCGGCCCGCCTCCACCGCCGACATGCCGACCAGCACCAGGCTCATGACGCGTCCGCCCCGCGCAGTACGCCGTTCCACCGCACATGCGGGCGGTCGTGCACCGGATGGCGCGCCACGGTCACGTCCACCCCGTACACGCGCCCGACCAGTTCCGCGGTGAGCACCTGCTCCACCGGGCCGTGCGCGACCAGCCGGCCGCCGTGCAGGACGGCGATGTCCGCGCAGTAGGCGGCCGCGAGTTCGAGGTCGTGCAGCGCGGCCACCGCGGTGACGCCCAGAGCGCGGACCGTCTCCATGAACGCCAACTGGTGCCGCAGGTCCAGGTGGTTGGCCGGCTCGTCCAGCAGGAGCACATCGGGCTCCTGCGCCAGCGCCCGGGCGAGCTGGACCCGCTGGCGCTCGCCCCCGGACAGCGACGACCAGCTCCGGTCGAGCAGGGCGCCGACATCGGCGGCGGCCACCGCCCCGGCCAGTACGGCCTGCTCCCGCGCCGCCGCGGCCGAGCCCGGCGGCACCGGCCACCGGCCGCGGTGCGGGGTCCGGCCCAGCTCGATCACCTGTTGGGCCGTCAGGGGCAGGCCGGTGTCCGCCTGCTGCTCCATGAACGCCACCCGCCGCGCCCTGCGCCGGGCCGGCAGCGCGTACAGGTCCTGCCCGTCCAGCTCGACCCGCCCCCGGCCGGGCCGCCCCAGCCCGGCCAGGACCCGCAGCAGCGTGGTCTTCCCGGCGCCGTTCGGCCCGAGCAGGCCGGTCAGCCGGCCGGGGGCGAAGTCGAGCGCGACGTCCTCCAGCAGCACGGCGTCCCCGACCCGCACCCCGACCCCGGCGCACCCCAGCACCACCGGCTCCCGGGCGCTCACGCCCGGCCCCGCGGGTGGGGTTCGGCGGGGTGGTGGCGCGGGGTGCTCGGCGGCCGCCCTCCGCCCGTGGCGGATACCTGCCCGGGGTGGGGCTGCTGCCTGGCGGTCATGTGCGGCCTCGCGTGGTGGTTTCGGTGCGGTGGCGGCGGTCGGTGAGGGTGCGGTGTCGGGCGGTGGTTCGGCTGCTTGGCTGCGTTTGTGGGTGGCGGCTGTTCGGGGCGGTGTGTCGGTGCGGGGGCGGTGTGGGGCCCGCTGTCCGGGGGGCGGGGCTGTTGCGTGGGGGTCATGTGCGGCCTCGCGTGGTGACTCGGGTGGGGGAGGGGCGCCGGGCCGCGGTCATGGGCGGGCTCCCGCGGGGGCCGCGGTGCGGGTGCGGCGGCGGAGGAGGGCGGCGAAGAAGGGGGCGCCCAGCCCCGCGGTGATCACGCCGACCGGGATCTCCTGGTCGGGCAGGACGGACCGAGCGAGCAGGTCGCTGCCGACCAGGAGGGCCGCGCCGAGCAGCGCGGAGGCCGGCAGCAGGACCGCGTGCCCCGGGCCGCACAGCAGGCGGACGACGTGCGGGACCACGAGGCCGACGAAGCCGATGACGCCGGTCTCGGCCACCAGGCAGGCCGTCACCAGGGCGCAGGTGCCGACCAGGAGCCACCGCAGCCGTTCCACCGGAACGCCGAAGGAGCGTGCCGCGGTCTCGCCGAAGGCGAAGGCGTCCAGGTCCCGGGCCGCGGCGAGCGCCACCGCCGTTCCGGCGACGGCGACCGCCGCGAGGAACAGCGCCGTGTGCCACCGCACCCCGGCCACCGAGCCGAGCGTCCACTCCATGACACCGCGGGCGGCGTCCCGGTCGCCCAGGACGAGCACCACGAACGAGGTGAACGCTGCGCACATCTGCCCCACCGCGACCCCGGCGAGGACCGTGCGGGTCCCGGACAGCGACCAGGACCCCGCACCGGCCAGCGCCATGACGAGCGCCGCCGCGAGCAGCGCCCCCGCGAACGCGGCCACCGGCAGCGCACCGGCGGCCGCCGCGCCGGACGCGCCGACGCCGAGCACCAGTACGGTGACCGCGCCGACGGCGGCACCGTCGGAGATGCCCAGCAGGTAGGGGTCGGCGAGGTCGTTGCCGGTGAGCGTCTGGAGCACCGCGCCGCACACCGCGAGCCCGGCGCCGGTGGCCGCCGCACCCACCACCCGCGGCAGCCGCAGCTGCCAGACGATCTGGTCGTCCAGCAGCGTCACATGGTGGTCGCCCAGGCCCAGCCGCCGCAGCAGGACGTCGGCCACCACTCGCGGCGGCTCGTGCACCGACCCGATCGCGAGGCCGAGCAGGCACACCGCCAGCAGCGCCACCGCGGCCGCGGCCAGCACCGCAGCCGAGCGGGCCGCCGTACGGTCGCGGGCGCGGTCGGGCGTACGCGTACGCGTACGGTCCGCGGCCGTCACGACGCGGCGGGCAGCGCGGCCAGACCGGCCGCGACCCGGGCCGCGCCGTCCGCCAGGAGCACGCCGGGCGTCGACTCCGAGAACGGCACGACGACGAACGCGCGCCGGCGCACCGCGGCGAGCCGGCTCAGCACGGGGTCGTGCTCCAGATAGGAGATCTTGGCCGCGGCGCTGTCCCAGCTCGCGTCCGCGAGCACGATGGCGTCCGGGTCGGCGGCGGCCACCTGCTCCCAGCTCACGTTCTGCCAGCCGCCTTTCAGGGTGCCGAACACGTTGTGCGCGCCGACCGCGTCCAGGACGGTCTGCGGTCCGCCGTGGCCGGCCCCGACGTAGGGGGACTTGGTGCCGGAGTCGTACCAGAGCACGTCCAGGCCCTTGCCCGCGCCCTGGGCGGCCAGTGCGGCCAGCGCCGTCTTCTGCTGCCGCTCGATCGCGGCCGCCCGCTGCGGCACCCCGAAGACCGCGGCGATGTCGGCGAGTTCGCCCCACACCGCCTCGAACGACGCGGTGGGCACCTGCTTCGCGTCCGCGCAGCCGAAGGGCGACAGGTAGGAGCCGATGTGCTCGGCGGCCAGCTCGGCGCGGGTGCCGGCGACCTTGCCGGTGAAGGCGCTGGTGTAGGAGGCGTAGAGGAAGTCGGGGCGCGCGGCGAGGAGCTTCTCCTTGGACGGGTACTCCTTGCTGAGCACCGGCACGGAGTCGTAGGCGGCCTTCCACTTCGCCGGGATCGTGTCGTCGAGGTAGGCGGTGCCGGCCATCCGCGACTGGAGGCCCAGCGCGAGGGCGACCTCGGTGGCGCCCTCGTTGAGGGTGACCAGCCGCTTCGGGGGCGCGGCGACGGTGGTGGCCACGCCGCAACTGCGCACGCTGACCGGGGCGATGCTGCTGCGCGCGGTGGCGGAGGACGCCGGGCCGCTCGCGGCGGGCGCCCCCGTGCAGGCGGCCAGGCACCCGGTGGCCAGCAGGGCCGCGGCGGCGGCCGGCAGCCGTAGCGGGCGGGTGCGGGCCCGGGCGCCCGGGCGTATGAGACGGCTGATATGGCGGAACGGGCGCAGGGCGCTGCTCGGCACGTGTACTCCAAACCCTCGTGGAAGATGTCGCGCCGTGGCCGGTCTCCTGGCTTTCGCGTCGACGCTCCACGGCCGGCCTTCCCAGGCGTCCGTTGCCGGTCCGCCCAGTGGCCCCGACCGTCGTGGGGACGGTCGGCGCAGGGCCGCGGAACTCCGCGACTACAGTGGCGAGGGCCGCACCGGCTTCCGACCGGTTTCCCGTGCACCACGGCACGCGCACGCTACCAAACGCGCCGCCCCGCCCGGCCGGCCGGATCACGGGGCGCGGAGGGCCCGCACCGGCGCGGGGGCAGGGCCCGGTGCCAACGGCCGCGGCCCCGCCCGGAGTTGACGGGAAGGGCCGCGCGAGGGGAGTGCGGAGCGGAGGTCAGGACGGGCGGTCGGTGCCGTAGCCGTGCAGGAAGGCGTCGACGGCGCGGGTGACGCAGTCGCGGATCTCGGCCGCGCCCAGCGGCGGGCTGCCGTGGGGGCGGATGGTGATCTCCGAGGTCACCAGGGCGATGAAGTGCACGGTGGCGCGGGCGGGTTCGGGGATGCGCAGCAGCCCGGCGCCGGCGAGCTGCTCCAGCCGCCGGGCGACCTCCCGCTGGACGCGCTGCGGCCCGGCCTGCTGCCAGGCGTCGATCACGGCGGCGGGGAAGTGCTGCACCTCGGCCTTGATCTGCCGGATCATCGCGAAGTGCTCGGGGAACTGGGTGCGCTGGCCGACGAAGGCGCGGCCGAGCGCGAGCAGGTCGGCGCGCGGGTCGGTGCCGGTCACCTGCTTCTCGACGGTCGCTACGAACGCGTCCGCGACCTGCCCGGCGCTGTCGTGGACCACGTCGGAGAAGAGCTGGTCCTTGCCCTCGAAGTGGTTGTAGATGGTGCGCGTGGACACGCCGGCCTCGGCGGCGATCGCCTCGATGCTGGTGCGGCTGTAGCCCTCGCGGCCGAAGACGGTCCGGGCGCCCTGGGTGATGGCGTCGCGCTTGCCGGCCCGCCCGCCGGTTCGGGCGGGGCCGGGGCGCTCCGGTGCCGCCTTGCGGGCGGGGGCCGTCGGTGGGGTACTCAGGGGAAGCCTCCGATACGGGTCGTCGTCCGTTGCCCAATTTACCATGCACGTTGTACTTTACTTTGAGGGCTTTCCGTCAACCCGCCAGAGGACCGTGCACATGGATATCGGGACCATCACTTTCGGCACCCTACTCAGCGACCCCTTCACCGGGCACCGCGTCTCCCAGGCCGAGCGCCTCGACGAGGTGGTCCGCAGCGCGGTGCTCGCCGAGCGGCTCGGCTTCTCCTGGTTCACCGTGGGGGAGCACCACTTCGGGGAGCGCGACGTCATATCGGCGCCCCCGGTGGTGCTCGCGGCGATAGCCGCCCGCACCTCCACCATCACCCTGGCCACCGGCACCACGCTGGTCGCCAACCGCGACCCGGTGCTGGTCGCCGAGGACTACGCGACGCTCGACCAGCTCTCCGGCGGGCGGCTCCAGCTCATCGCGGGCGCGTCCTTCTTCCCCGACCCCTACACCGTCTTCGCCCAGCCGCCGGAGAGCAAGGCCGACCGCAAGCGGGAGAACCTCGAACTCCTGCTGCGCCTGTGGTCCGAGGACGAGCCCGAGGTGACCTGGCAGGGCGCCTTCCGCCCGCCGCTGGACGCGGTGCGGGTGCAGCCGCGGCTGCACCAGGCGCGGCCGCCGGTGTGGGTCAGCGGCGGCTCCAAGCCGGACTCGGTGCACCTGGCGGTCGAGACCGGGCTGCCGATGGTCTTCGGCACCACCGCCCGCCCGCCGCAGACCCACGCCCCGATGTTCGCGCTCTACCGCGAGCTGTGGGCCAAGGCCGGCCGCCCGGCCGAGCAGGCGCGCACCGGCGCCGCCAGCCACGTCTTCGTCGCCGACACCACCGCGCAGGCCCGCGAGCAGTGGCGGGAGTACTACGCCAACTACTTCCGCGGCGCGAAGCTGCCGGTCGGCGCCCGACCGCTCGCCTTCGACTTCGACGACCTGGTGGGCCCCGGCTCGGCGATCTGCGGCAGCCCCGCCGAGGTGGTCGACAAGCTCGGCCGGCTCCACGACCTGTGGGGCCACGACCTGCACCTGCTGTCCGTCGACATCGGCGGCATCCCGCACGCCAAGGTCGCCCGCGCCATGGAGCTGGTGGCCTCCGACGTGATCCCGCAGGTCGCGGGGCTCGGCGCGGACCGCCCCACCGGCGGTACCGTCGCCGCACCCCCGGCCGCCCAGGCCCCCTCGGTCGCCCAGGTCGGGGGCGCCGTATGAGCACCCCGGACGGCATACCCGCGCACATACCCGCGCCCACAGCCCCGCAGATACCGCCGGTCGTCCCGGCCGCCTGGGTACGGGAGCGTACAGCGGCCACCCCGGACACCGCCTCGGACGGCACCCTCGTACTCGCCGACGTCCGCTGGTACCTCGACGGCCGCTCCGGCCGCGACGCCTACCTCGCCGGGCACCTCCCCGGCGCCGTATGGGTGGACGTCGACACCGATCTGGCCGCGCCCGGCACCGCGGCCGGCGGCCGCCACCCGCTGCCCGCGGCCGAGGAGTTCGCCGCGCGGCTCGGCCGGCTCGGCATCGCCGACGACAGCGTGGTGGTCGCCTACGACGACCAGGGCGGTGGGTTCGCCGCGCGCCTGGTGTGGCTGCTGCGGCGCACCGGCCGCCGGGCCGCCCTGCTCGACGGCGGCCTGGCCGCGTGGGACGGCACCCTGGAGACCGGACCGGTGACCCGGGCGCCGGTGACCCGCGAGGTGACTCCGTGGCCGGCCCACCTGCTGCGCGACGCCGACGAGGCGGCCGCGGCCGGCCGCACGCCGACCGCCCTGCTCCTGGACTCCCGCGCCGCCGCCCGCTACTCGGGCGCCGACGCCCACGCCGGGGAGACCCGCACCGGGCACCTGCCCGGCGCGCTCAGCGCCCCCTGGCAGGACAACCTCACCGCCGGCGGCCTCTTCCGCCCGCCCGCCGAACTGCGCGCCCGGTTCGCCGCACTCGGCCTGACCGCGGCCGAGGAGGTGGTGTTCCACTGCGGCTCGGGCGTCACCGCCTGCCACAACCTGCTCGCCGTGGAACTGGCCGGGCTGCCGGACGCCGCGCTCTTCGTCGGCTCCTGGTCGGCGTGGTCGGCCGACCCGGACCGCCCGGTGGTGCAAGGCACCCGGCCGTTCGCGGCCGACGGAACCGGAGCGCCCGCGACCGGGGAGGCCGCGCGATGAGCCCCGTCGAAGGAACGCAGCTCGGCTTCGGCCTCGTCTCCCACTACCGCGGCCCCGACCCCGACCTGCTGGTGGCCGAGGCACGCCACGCCGAACAGCTCGGCTACGACCTGTTCGCGCTCAGCGACCACCTGCACAGCGACCGCGCCACCTGGGAGCCGTGGACCGCGCTGAGCTTCCTGGCCGCCGCGACCGACCGGATCACCCTGGCCACCGACGTACTCGGACTGCCCTACCGCGCCCCCGCGGTCCTGGCGAAGATGGCCGAGTCCCTCGACCGGCTCTCCGGCGGGCGGCTGGTGCTGGGCCTGGGCAACGGCGGCTACGAGGCCGAGTTCGCCGCCTTCGGGCTGAGCACCCGCACACCGGGCGAGAAGGTCGCGGCCCTCGACGAGGCCGTGCAGATCATCCGCGCCCTGTGGCGGCAGCCCCGGACGACGTTCCGCGGCCGGCACTTCTCCGTCCAGGACGCCCGCATCGAGCCGCGCCCCGCGCACCCCGTCCCGGTGTGGCTGGGCACCTACGGACCGCGGGCGCTGGCCGTCACCGGGCGCCTCGCGGACGGCTGGCTGCCGTCGCTGCAACGCCTCAGCCTGACCGAGGCGGTGGCGCTGCGGGACCGGGTGCGGGCCGCCGCCCGCGCGGCCGGACGCGACCCGGACAGCCTCACCTGCGCCTGCAACGTGCAGATCCGCCTGGGCGGGCCCGCCGCCGGCGGGCGCGTCGTCGCCGGGTCGTCGCAGCAGGTGGCCGAGCAGCTCGCGGCCGTGGTGCGCGCCGGGTTCACCTTCCCGCTGCTGTTCGGCCTGGACCACGCGGAGGACCGCGAGCGCTTCGCCGCCGAGGTGGCCCCGCTGGTGCGCGCCGAGTTCGCCCGGGCCTGACCCGGCCCCGCGGGCCCGCCGAGCCGCGAAGCCGCGGCCCGGCGGGCCCCACCTGACCTGATCCGAGAGGAAGAGATCCCGCATGGCACGCAAATGGTGGACGCTCGTGGCCGTGGTGGCCGGAGTGTTCATGCTCGTCCTGGACATCACCATCGTGAACGTGGCCCTGCCCGACATCAGTGACGACTTCCACTCGTCGCTGTCCGACCTGCAATGGGTCATCGACGCCTACGCGCTGGCCCTGGCGGCCGGGCTGCTGACCGGCGGCTCGCTCGCCGACTTATGGGGCAGGCGGCGGCTGTACGCGGCGGGCACCGCGGTCTTCACGATCGGCTCGCTGCTGTGCGGCCTGGCCACCGGCCCGCTCTTCCTGGCGCTGGCCCGGGCCGGCCAGGGCATCGGCGGCGCCGTGGTGTGGGCGACCTCGCTGGCGCTGCTCAGCCAGGCGTTCCAGGGCCGTGAACGGGGCCTGGCCTTCGGCATCTACGGCGGCATCCTCGGCATCGCGGTCGCCGTCGGCCCGGTGCTGGGCGGCGCGCTCACCAGCGGCCTGAGCTGGCACTGGATCTTCTGGGTCAACGTGCCGATCGGCGTCGCCGTGGTGGCGATCACCCTGCTGAAGCTGGAGGAGTCCCGCAACCCGTCGGCCGCCCGGCCGGACTGGGCCGGGTTCGTGGCCTTCAGCGGCGGCCTGTCACTGCTGCTGTACGGGCTGATCAACGCCTCCGACGGCTGGTCGCAGGCGAAGGTGTGGGGCACGCTGGCGGGCGCGGCGGTGCTGCTGGCCGCGTTCGGCGTCCAGGAGCGGCGCACCGCGCACCCCATGCTGGACCTGACACTGTTCCGCAAACCCACCTTCAACGGCGGGCTGGTGGCCGCGTTCGGCCTCAACGCCTCGATCTACGCGCTCATCACCTACCTCGTGCTCTACCTCCAGCAGGACCTGCACTACACGCCCGCGCAGGCCGGGCTGCGGCTGCTGGCGCTGACCGGCGCGATGTTCGTGGCGTCCACCACCGCCGGGCGGCTGAGTTCCGCGGTGCCGGTGCGGCTGATGATCAGCGCCGGGTTCGTCCTCATAGCCGTCGGCATCGCGCTGATGACCGGGGTGACGGAGTCCTCGACGTGGACGCACCTGCTCGCCGGGATGATCGTCTCCGGGCTGGGCGCGGGCATGGTCACGGTGCCGCTGGCCTCCACCGCGGTCGGCGTGGTCGCCCCGGCCCAGGCCGGGGTCGCCTCCGGGGTGAACGCCACCGCCCGGCAGGTCGGCCTGGCCACCGCGATCGCGGTGCTCGGCACCGTGTTCACCACCCGCAGCGAGCACCACGGCTTCACCGGCGGGCTCAACCTGATCCTGTGGATCGGCGCGGTCGTGGCGATCGTCTCGGCGGTGCTCAGCGCGCTGCTGATCCGGCAGAAGGACTTCGTGCCGCCGCCGGCGCGCCCGGCCCCGGCCGACACCCCGGCGCAGCCGGAGGCCGCGGGCGCCTGACCGCCCCCGGACCGCGGGCACGCAGAAAAGGGCCCTGGGCCGCGGAACATCCTGTGGCCCGGGGCCCTTTCAGCTGCGGCGCCGCGGCGCCGCGGCGCGGCGGTCAGGCGGAACCGGAGCCGTGCAGCGGGGACACCGGCGCCCCGGCTGAGGCGTCCTCGGCCGCCGCTTCCCCGGCCGCCGCGCCCCCCGGTGCCGCCGCCGACAGCAGCGCCCGCGTGTACGGGTGCGACGGCGCCGCGAACACCTCCTCCACCGGCCCGGTCTCCACCACCCGCCCGTCCTTCATGACCGCCACCCGGTCGCTGACGTGCCGCACCACTGCGAGGTCGTGCGAGATGAACAGCAGCGCCACGCCCGTCTCGTCCCGGATGTCGGCGAGCAGGTCCAGAATCTGCGCCTGCACGGAGACGTCCAGCGCCGAGACCGGCTCGTCGCAGACCACGACGTCCGGCGCGGTGGCCAGCGCCCGGGCGATCGCCACCCGCTGCCGCTGCCCGCCGGACAGTTCGGACGGCCGGCGCCGCAGCACGGCCGCCGGCAGCCCCACCAGGTCCAGCAACTCCGCGGCCCGGGACCGGCGTTCGGCCCGGCCGCGCACCCCGGCCCGGGCCACCGCCTCACCCACCACCCGCTCCACGCCGTAGCGCGGGTCGAAGGAGCCGAGCGGGTCCTGCTGCACCGTCTGGATACGGGGCCGCGCCGCACGCCGCTCCCGCTCGGGCACCCCGCTCCACGGGCGGCCCCCGAACCGCACCTGCCCGGCGTCGGGCGCCAGCAGGCCCAGCGCGATCCGCGCCACCGTGGTCTTCCCGGACCCGGACTCGCCGACCACGCCGACCGCCTCACCCGCGTCCAGCCGCAGCGACACCTCCCGCACCACCTGGTGGGCCGCCCCGTCCGGGCCGCGGAAGCTCTTGGAGACCGCGTCGACCTCCAGCAGCGGCGCGGCGCCCGGCGCGGCGGCGGGCGGCTCTCGGCGGCGTACGGTCAGCGGCGGCTTCGCCCGCGAGGTCACCGAGGTCGCCGAGGCGGCGCCGTCCAGCGGGTGGTGGCACAGCGCGGTGTCCGGTTCGGCGGCCGGCGGCAGCGCCGTACGGCAGGTGTCGTCGGCGGCCGCGCACCGGTGGGCGTACGGGCAGCCGTCCGGACCGGCCGGCGGGCGGGGCACCGGCGGCGCCGACAGCCGGGCGCCCTTGGGGTGCAGCGCCGGCACCGCGTCCAGCAGCGCCCGCGTGTAGGGGTGCCGGGGGCGCTCCAGCACCCGCCGGCCGCTGCCGGTCTCCACCACCCGCCCGCCGTACATCACCGCGACCCGGTCGGCCAGCCGCGCCACCACCGACAGGTCGTGGCTGATCAGCAGCAGCGCGGTGCCCGCGCGCCGCAACCGGTCGAGCAGGTCCAGGATCTGCGCCTGCACCGACACGTCCAGCGCGGTGGTCGGCTCGTCGGCGACGAGCAGGTCGGGGCCCGCGGCCAGGGCGGACGCGATCAGGGCGCGCTGCCGCAGCCCGCCCGACAACTGGTGCGGGTACTGCGCGGCGCGGCGCTCCGGCTCGGGCACGCCCACGTCGGCGAGGAGTTCCCGGACCCGGTCGGCGTGCCGGGCGCGGGGCAGCACCCCGTGCACGCGCAGCGGTTCGGCGATCTCCGCGCCCACGGTGCGCAGCGGGTCCAGCGAGGACAGCGCGTCCTGGAGGACCAGGCCGACCCGCCGCCCGCGCAGCGCGCGCCACTGCGGCTCGCGCAGGGACGTCAGGTCCTGGCCGTCGAACGACAGCGTGCCGGCCCGCACCCGCGCGCCGGCGCCGGCCAGGCCCACCAGCGCGCGGGCGGTGACGCTCTTGCCGGAGCCGGACTCGCCCACCACGGCCAGGCACTCCCCGGCGTCCAGGGTGAAGGAGACGTCGCGTACGGCGCGCAGCGCGCCGAAGGACACGTCCAGGCCGTCGACGGTCAGCAGCGGGCTCATCGGCCGGTCCTCCGGGTGAAGCGGGCCTGGGCCTGGCGGCCCACGACGTTGACCACCAGCGCGGTCAGGGTGATGGCCGCGCCCGGGAAGACGCCCAGCCACCAGGCGGTCTGAAGGAAGTCGCGGCCCTGGTCGAGCATCGCGCCCCACTCCGCGGTGGGCGGCTGCGGCCCCAGGCCCAGGAAGCTCAGCCCGGACGCGGCGATCAGCGAGGAGCCGAAGCCGACCGTGGCCAGCACCAGCAGCGGCCCGAGCGCGTTGGGCACGACATGCCGCAGCACCAGCGCGGGCCGGGACAGGCCCAGCGTGGTCGCGGCCTCGACGTAGCCGGAGCGGCGTACGACGAGCGTCTCGGCGCGCACGATCCGCGCGTAACCGGGTGCGAACGCGGCCGCGATGGCGAGCGCCACGTTCACGGTGCCGCTGCCGAGGACGGCGACCGCCAGCAGCGCCAGCAGGATCGGCGGCAGCGCCAGCAGCACGTCGGCCAGGCGCATCAGCACCTGGTCGGCCACCCGCCCGCCGAGCCCGGCGGCCAGGCCGAGGACGGCGCCGGCCAGCACCGACAGCGCGGTGGCGCCGGCCCCGAGCAGCAGGGACAGCCGGGTGCCGTACACCACCCGGGTGTACAGGTCCCGGCCGAGCTGGTCGGTGCCGAACCAGTGGCCGGACCCGGGCGGGCGCAGCGCCTGGAGCGGATCGGTGGTGTTGGGCGCCGCCGAGGCGAACACGCCCGGCGCTGCGGCGGCCAGCACGAGCAGGGCGAGGAAGGCCAGCGCGGGCAGGAGCAGCAGCACGCGGCCGGAGATCCGGCGCCGTACGGGCGCGGCGGCCGCCGGCGGCGCGGCGGCGTCGAGGGTCAGCGGTGCGGTCATGGTGTCACCTGGTCCGTCCTGAGGCGGGGGTCGATGACCAGGTAGAGCAGGTCCACCAGGGTCGAGAGCACGACGAACACCGCCGCCGACAGCAGCACCAGGCCGATGACCAGGGGCATGTCCTTGTTGGTGGTCGCCTGGAGGATGAGCGCGCCGATGCCCGGCCGCCCGAAGACGGTCTCCACCAGCACCGCGCCGCCCAGCAGCGACCCGGCCAGCCAGCCGGTGAGCGTGACCAGCGGCAGCGCGGCGTGCCGCAGCGCGTGCCGCAGCCGCACCGCGGTGCCGCTCAGGCCGCGCGAGCGGGCGGTGACGGCGAACGGCTGGTGCAGCGCGGTCTCCAGCCCCTCCCGCAGCACCTGCGCCAGCACCCCGGTCATCGGCAGCGCGAGGGTCAGCGCGGGCAGCACCAGCGCGGTGCCGTTCTGCGCCCCGGCGACCGGGAAGAGCTGCCAGTGGAAGGAGAACAGCGTCAGCAGCAGGATGCCGGTCCAGTACGAGGGGCTGGAGACGGTGAGCAGTTCCAGCAGCGAGGCGGCGCCGCGCAGCGCCGGGCGCCGCCCGGCGGTCGCGACCGCGCTCAGCAGCGCCAGCAGCAGCGCCAGCGCCAGTGCGGACAGGGCGAGTTGGACGGTGGGGCCGAGCTGGCCGGTGATCAGCGAGCCGACCGGGCGCTGCACCTGGTAGGACTCCCCGAGGTCGCCGCGCAGCAGGTGGCCGAGGTAGCGCAGGTACTGCTGCCAGACCGGGTCGCCCAGCCCGTACTGGGCGCGGATGCGCGCGCGGACCTCGGGCGTGGCGGAGCTGAAGGGCCCGAGCATGGTGGTCACCGGGTCGCCCGGGATCAGCCGCAGGGCCGCGAACGCGACCGTGGCGGCGCCCAGCAGCACCGCCACGGCCGCCGCCACCCGTCGGGCCACCGCCCGCAGCAGGTGTGTCGGCGTCACGTCACTTCCCGAGCCAGGCGTCGTGGAACTCCAGCCAGGTGTTGGCGTCGGCGGTGATGCCGTGCACCTTGGTGGAGGCGCCGTACACCGAGGAGACGACGTACATCGGCACCACCAGCGCGAGGTCGACCGCGCGCTGCTGGACCTTGGTGTAGTACGCGGCGCGGCCGGCCGGGTCGAGGGTGGTCTGCCCCTGCTCGGTCCACGTGTCGAGGTCGGTGTCCTTGATGAAGGTGCCGTTGGCGCCGCCCTTGGCGGGGGTCTCGGCGCTGTTGAAGTACAGCCGCAGCACGTCCGGGTCGGCCCGCGACCAGCTGTAGTCGGAGATGTCGTCCTTGCCGCCGAAGAGCTGCTTGACGAAGGTGCCGACGTCCTGCCGGGGCCGTTTCACCTCGATGCCGAGCTTCTTCAGGTCCGCCTGCACCGCCTGGCCGAGGATGTCGTGCTGCTGGCTGACGAGGTTCTGCGGCATCAGCGGCCACTCGAGGGACAGCCGCTTGCCGTCCTTGGTGCGGTAGCCGGCGGAGTCCCGCGCGGTCCAGCCGGCCTGGTCCAGCAGCTTCGCCGCGAGCTTCGGGTCGTACGGCCAGGTCCCGGTCAGGGAGGAGTCGTAGCCGACGGTGGCGGGCGACAGCGGGCTCCAGGCGCGCTGGTAGGCGCCGAAGTAGACGCTCTTGACGTCGGCGTCCACATTGATGCCGCGCTGCACCGCCTCGCGGACCCGCTTGTCGGTGAACGGCCCGCGGGAGGCGTTGAGCACCAGGTTGTACACGCCGCCGGGGGCCTGCTTGGAGATCACCGTGAGGCCGCCGCTCGGCTTGAGGGTCTTCACGTCCGTCGGGGGCACGGACTTGGCGACCTGGACCTGTCCGCTGCGCAGCGCGCCGACCCGGACCGAGTCCTGGCTCAGGAAGCGGTAGGTGAGCTTGTCCAGGTAGGCCGGGCCCTGGTGGGCGTCGGTGGACGGGGCCCAGTCGTACTTCGGGTTGCGGGTCAGGACGGCGCTCTGCCCCTTGGTGTAGGAGGAGAAGACGAACGGGCCGGTGCCGACGTCGGCGGGGCCGCCCGCGCCGAGCTTGGAGCCGTACTTCTTGATCGCGGCGGGGGAGTAGAAGCCGAGGTAGGGGGTGCTGGCGGCCTGGAGGAAGGGCGCGAACGCCTTGGTGAAGGAGACCCGCACGGTGTACGGGTCGACGACCTTCGTGCCCGCGTACGGGCCGAGCAGCCCCGCGGCGTACTGGGACTTGGTGGCCGGGTCCACGATGCGGTCGAAGTTGGTCTTCACCGCCTGCGCGTTGAAGGGCGTGCCGTCGGTGAAGGTGACGTCCTTGCGCAGGTGGAAGGTGTAGGTGCGCAGGTCCTTCGACACGCTCCAGGACGAGGCGAGCCAGGCGTGGAACTGCCCCTTGTCGTCCTGGTAGACGAGTGAGTCGAAGACGTTGCGCTGGATGGAGCCGGTGATGTCCTGCTGGCTGACGTCGATGTCCCAGGAGACCGGTTCGGTGTCGACCGCGTAGGTGAGGGACCCGCCGGAGACGGGCTTGCCGGTGGAGGTGGTGCTGCCGCCCGACCCCGATCCGCCGCCGCAGGCCGCGGCGAGGAGTACGGCCGCGGTGGCGGCGGCGAGCGGGACGGGTCTGCGGCTGAGGCGGGACATGCGGGTCTCCCGTAGGTACCTGGTGGGTGCGAGGGCGACGGCCGGGCCGCTGGGGTGCGGCCCGGCCGTCAGGGTGGTGCGGGGTGGTGCGGGGGGTGCTGTGCGGGGGGAGGGGATCGGTCCTGTGGCGGGTGGTCAGGCCTTGGCGAGGTTCTCCCGGACGGCGGGCACGACCTCCTCCGCCCACCGCCCGAGCGCGACGTCGAGCGGGCCGCCGTCGGTGGCGAAGTGGATGAACCCGGCGGCGCCGTGCTCCAGTACGGCGCCGGTCAGCTCCTCGACCCACTGCCGTACCGAGCCGCCGATCCAGCGGCCGTCGGCGTCCCGGGTGCGGTCCAGCGCGGCGCTCGTGATCCGGCCCGGCAGGTTGAAGACGGTGGCGACCTCCGACGGGTCGCGCCCGGCCTCGGCCGCGGCCCGGTCGACCAGCGGACGCGAGTCGAGGTAGCGCCGGCTCACCCAGTCCGAGGCGTGGCCGGGTATCCAGCCGTCGGCCAGCCGCCCGGTGACCGCCAGGGAGCGTTCGCCGAGCGACCCGGTCCAGATCTGCGGGGTGGGCACGTCGGCCGGCTCGATCTCGCGGATGGTGCTGAACTCGCCCTGGAACGTGACCGGTTCACCCCCGCCGGACAGCGCGCGGACCAGGGTGATCGCCTCCTGGAGCGCCCGGACCGCCTGGCCGGGGCCGAGCCGGGGCCGGCCGAACCGCTCGATCTCGTCCCAGAAGCCGCCCGCGCCGATGCCGAGCACGATCCGCCCGCCCGACAGCGCCGACAGCGAGGTGACCGCCCGGGCGAGCACCGGCGCGGGCCGGCTCGGCAGGTTGGTGACGTTCGCCAGCCCGGCGATGCCGGAGGTGGCCCCGAGCACGAAGCCCAGCGTGGAGTAGGCGTCCAGCCGCTGCCCGTAGTACGGATGGTCCGAGGTGGAGAACAGGTCGAGGCCGGAGCGGTCGGCCTGGACCCCGAGCCGGACGATCTCGGCGGCGCGGGCGGTCTCGGTCCCGGGGGCGAATCCGAACAACGTGGTGCGCTGCGTCATCGACGCGCACTCCTTTCGTGAAGGGGGCGGTGGGTCGGGCGATCAGATCGGTGGAGCCGGTCCGGCGGGTCCGGCCGGGCGGTGCGCCGTCAGCCGGCCGCGGACCGGCTGTGCACGACGGTGTAGGTGTTCGCGTCCCGCCCGGTCACCAGCGAACGGGCGTGCTCCCGGCCGCGCCGCACACTCGCCGGGCGCTCCTCCTCCGGCAGCAGGTGGAAGGCGTCGTACGCCTCCTTGCTGTCCCACTGGGCGTAGTTGACGACGGTCTTGCCGTCCAGGCCGCGCAGGATCGTGTGCGAGCGGTGCCCGGGGTAGGTGCGGACCCACTCCTCGGGTTCGGCGAGCGTGTCGACCAGGTCCTTCTGGTGCTCCGGGTCGACGTCGAAGACGACGATCACCGTGTAGTCGTCGCGCTCGGCGGAGAACTCCGCCTTCGCCAGGCCCGGGTGGAGCTGTGTGGCCACCACCTCGGTCTGGAGCAGGCGGATGGACGTGGCGAGTTCGTTGAACAGCGGCACCGTGTGGTGCTTGAAGCCCTCGCCGGCGTACCGGGCCTGGAGGTCCTCGAGGCTGCGCCACTGGATGTAGTTGGCGGTGCCGCGCGCGTCCTGGCCGCTGTGCAGCGTGGAGGAGATCCAGCCGGGGTAGTCGGCGTGGTCGATGATGTCCCGCATCGCGTCCAGCAGGCGGTCCTGGCCCTGCTGGGTCTCGGTGCGGAAGAGGTTGAGCACGGTCAGGTAGCCGTCGTCGGGCGAGAGGAAAGGCATGGCGGTCTCCGGTCGGAAGGCAGCGGCGGACACGGCGGAGGAGCCCGGAAGGGGCTGCGAACTCCACTGTGTGAAGCGGAAGGTGACGAATGGTCAGTTGATGTCCGGGTCAGGCCGCGACGGCCTCGACGACGCTGCAGTGGCCGCCCGGTACGATCCGGGTCAGCCGCAGCCCGGCGCCGGCGAGCAGCGCGGCGAACTCCGCCTCGGTGCGCTGCCGGCCGCCGCACAGCACGAGCATGTCCAGGTCCATCAGCTTGACGTTCAGCGCGGGCCGGTCGGTCGGCAGCACCGCCTCCACCAGCAGCACCCGCCCGTCCGCGGGCAGCACCGCCCGCACCTTGGACAGAATCCGGACCGACGGCTCGTCGTCCCAGTCGTGGATGATGTTCGACAGCAGGTAGGCGTCGCCGCCCGGCGGCACCGCGTCGAAGAAGCTGCCGCCCTGCGCGGTGGCGCGCTCGGCGACGCCCGCCTCCTTGAACACCGGACCGGACTCGGCGACGACCTCCGGCTGGTCGTAGAGCACCCCGCGCAGGCCCGGGTTGGCTGCCAGGACCGCCGACAGCAGCGCGCCGCGCCCGCCGCCGACGTCGACGAGCGTGCGCAGGCCGCCGAAGTCGTAGGCGGCGACGATCGAGCCGATGATCTGGCGGGACGTCTGCGTCATCGCCCGGTCGAAGACGCCCAGCACGTCGGGGCGGTCGCGGATGTGGTCCCACACGGACGTGCCGTGCACGCGCTCGAAGACCGGGGCGCCGGTGCGGACGCTGTCGGCCAGCCGGGTCCAGGTGTCGCGCTCGGCGGGCAGGCCGGTCCAGACGGCGAAGTCCCGCAGCGAGACGGGCGAGTCGGTGCGCAGCGCGTCGCCGAGCTCGGTGAGCGCGAAGACGCGGTCCGGGCGCTCCTCGAACAGCTCGATGTCGGCGCAGGCGCGCAGCAGCCGGTAGAGGGTCGGCGCGTGGGCGCCGACCTCCTCGGCGACCTCCTCGACGGTCCGGGGACCGGCGGCGAGGGCGTCGGCGACGCCCAGTTCGGCGGCGGCGCTGACGGCCTGCGCCATCCAGCCGGCGGTGGCCAGCTGGAGGATGCGTACGGGGGGTGGAAGCGAAGCGGGCATGGCGGAACAGCCTCCATGAAAGGGGGTTGCCCGTGTCCGCCGCACGGCCCGGCCCGCGGCAACGGTCTCGCGCGGACGCGAGGACACGGTGGCGCGACGGGGCGGGGTACGGGGTGCGGAAGCGGGCTGCGGCTGGCGGAGCCGGGAGAGAAGGCTCCTGAAAGGCGCTGCACGGAAGGAGGTTGACGAACCGTCTGTTTCCGGGCAGGGCGAAGCCGCCCGGAAAGCGTGACACATGCCTGAGCAGGGCGTCAACTGACGACCGGACGGTCCGGGGCGGCGGGGCGGTCGGCGCGCGGGGCGTGGCGAGCACGGTGGTGCGCGGGGCCGCCGGAGTGGTGGGTGTGTCGGGGTGGTGGGTGCGTGTGGGGTGATGTCCGGCGCTTTGATGTCGGGGGGTTTCTACGGACGGCCGGGGCGGGGCGGCAGGTCGCCGCGGCTCCAGACCAGGTGGATGGCGAGGGCGCTCAGCCGCCATCCGTCCGGGGTGCGCACCGCCCGGGCCGCGACCCGGCTGCCGGTGCGCAGGTCCGCCCGGGCGGACTCGGGCGGGTGGACGTGGGTCACCAGCAGCTTGGCGGTCAACTCGGCCGCGTCCCCGGCCAGTTCGACCACATGGTTGGTGCTGGCGTGGTGGGTGCGCGCCCAGTTCGCCTTCGCCGCGCGCTGGAACTGCGCGAGCCCGGCGAGCCCGTGGTGCCCGCCCACCGGGAACACCAGCTCCAGGTCCGGCGTGAAGAGCGTGCCGTACCAGGTGTCGTCGCGCGCCACCGTGCCCAGGTCGTCGAAGTCGAGCAGATAGCGGTCGAGCAGGCCGCTGATCTCGGCCCGGTCGAGCAGTTCGGCGACGGCGGTGGCACCGTGGGCGCGCGGCAGGCCGGGCGCGCTCATCGCGGGCCGCGGGGCGGCGGGCCGAACCAGCGGCGCAGCGCCCTGCGGGTCGCGGCCAGGCTGCGGGCGGGGGTGGGGTCGGGGCCCGCGGCCCAGGCCACATGGCCGTCGGGGCGGAACAGTGCGGCGCCGACCCCGGCGAGCCGCTGCGCGTCCGGCCCGGTGGGGCGCGCCCGGACGTGGTGCACGCGGTCGGCCCAGGGCGCGAGGGCGCGGGCGAGCCGTTCGCCGTGGGCGGCGTCGCCGGTGAGGTCGAGCAGCACACCGCGGCCGTCGCGCAGCAGCGCGGCGGTGGTGGTGGCGGACGGCGCCGACAGGGGGACGTGGGGGAGCAGGCCGCCGGTCAGGGCGTGGCCGCCGCCCAGGTCGTAGCGGGTGTCGAGGCCGCTGACCTCGCCGGCGAGGTGCCGCCGCGCCGGGGGCAGGGCGATCAGCTCCTCGAACACCGCCCGCACCGGGTCGACTTCGGGCCCGCCGAGCAGCAGCAGGGCCTGGGCCCGGACCGAGGTGAGGACCTGGTGCCCGGCCGGGTGCCGCTCCGCGTGGTAGCTGTCCAGCAGGGCGTCGGCGAACGCGGGTGAGCCCGCGTCCTGCGCCCGCAGCGCCGCGGCGAGCTTCCACCCGAGGTTGAAGGCGTCCTGGAGGCCCAGGTTGAGGGCCTGCCCGCCGACGGGCAGGTGCCGGTGGGCCGCGTCCCCGGCGAAGAGCACCCGGCCCTCGCGGTAGCGGGCGAGCTGGCGGGCCGCGTCGTCGAAGGCGCCGGCCCACAGCGCGGTACCGTGTCCGATCTCCTCGCCGGTGACGCGTTTCCAGGCGTCCGCGACGGTCGCGAACCCGACCGCGCCGTCGGGGGAGCCGGCGGCCGACGGCGGGGAGCCGAAGACATGGACCATCACCCGGGTCACCCCGTCCGCCCGCCGGGCGGCGATCGCGAGGCCGCGGTCCAGCCGTTCGAAGCGGCGGTCGGGGATGTCGATGCCCGCCACGTCCGCCCGCAGCAGCTCCCGTTCGGCGCCCTGCCCGGGGAAGTCCGCCCCCAGCAGCTCGCGCACGGTGCTGTCCTGCCCGTCGGCCGCGACGGCGTAGCGGGCCCGTATCCGGGTGGTGGCGCCGTCGGGGGTGCGGGCGAGCAGGTCGACGTGGCCGGGGCCCTGCGTGACGCCGTACACGTCATGGCCGCGCAGCACGCGCACGCCCGAGTCGGCCGCCCGGGC
This sequence comes from Actinacidiphila sp. bgisy144, assembly GCF_057708105.1. NCBI lineage: Bacteria > Bacillati > Actinomycetota > Actinomycetes > Kitasatosporales > Streptomycetaceae > Actinacidiphila > Actinacidiphila sp. bgisy144. Next base: position 51,097 of record NZ_JBYIRM010000004.1, read on the forward strand.
GGCGAGACGGGCTTCGGTGGTGGTCTGCGGCACCTTCCACTGCCCGGCGTACGGGCCGGGGCCCGCCAGGTCCAGCGGGATGCCGCCGAAGTGGCCGCGCGGCTCGTGCGGGAGGGTGCCGAAGGCGGTCAACAGGTCGCGGCTGTCGAGGAGTTCGAGGGTGCGTGTGTTGAGGGTGGAGGCGCGCGACTCGGTGGTGGGCTCCACCAGCCGCTCCAGCACCAGTACGTCGGCGCCGCCCAGCCGCAGTTCCGCGGCGAGCAGCAGGCCGACCGGTCCCGCGCCCACCACGACGGCGTCGGCGTGCAGGTCGGGCTCCTCCGGCGCGGACGCGGCGTGCGCGGCGGGGCGTTGGGTGGGGGCCATGGTCACCGCCCGCCTTCCGCGTAGGCCCGGGCGAGCTCCAGCGTGGCCCGACTGTTGGCGCTCAGCGCCCCGCGGACGTAGTCGCGTGCCGCGGCCACGTCCGCGTCCGGGCCGAGCACGCCGGCGATCGCGTCGGGCCTGAGGACGACGGTGTGCCGGGAGGCCGCCGCGACGCCGTTCCCGTCGTCGGTGAAGGTCCACAGCCCGGTGTGCAGCGCCAGCAGCGCCGGGAGCGTGACCTGCTTGTAGGCGATCCGGTGCGGCGCCAGGCACACCCGGTGCGACTTGGTGGTGTGGGTGCTGCCGTCCTTCGCCCGGGTGTCCATCTCCAGCGTCTGGAGGCCCGGGGTGTCCTCGGTGAGCCGGACCCGGGCGACGTGCGGCAGCCGGCTCTCCCACTGGCCGGCGTCGTTGACGAAGTCGTAGACGTCCTTCGCCGTGCCGTCGACGTGCACCACGTCCTCGAAGGAGAACGTCAACTCCGCCTCGTGGTGGGCGCGTTCGACGTTCGCCCGCAGGCCCTCCAGTTCGGTGCGGGAGTTGCGGTCCACCGCCTGGTCGATCCACGCCAGGCCCTCGGGGCTGTCGTCCACCGCGCTGTAGTCGTGCAGCAGCCGCACCCGCGCGGCGTCCGCGCCCTGCGGCTCCACGATCCAGGTGCCGCCCATCCGGGCCACCGGCGGGGTCGAGACCTCCTGCCGGAAGTCGATCCGCAGCGCGCCGGGGTCCAGGGTGCGGCGCGAGGTCCAGCTCTTCGGCTCGCCGTTCGCGGTGGCCCAGATCCGGATGCGCTCCTGGCCGCCGGAGCGCTCCAGGTGGTCGACGTGGATGGTCGGCGCGAAGATCACCGGCCAGCGCTCGACGTCGGCGAGCAGGTCGTAGACGGTCGCGGCCGGGGCCGCGACGGTGATGGTGTGTTCGGTCTCGTGCGTGCCGCGCTGCGGCATGGGACCTCCGTAGGTGGTGAGGCGGCCCGGGAGGGCCGGACGGGGTGAGGGGTGGTGCGGCGGCAGGTGCCGGGCGGTCGTCAGAAGTTGCCCAGGCCGCCGCAGACGTTCAGCGCCTGGGAGGTGACCGAGCCGGCCGCGTCCGTCACCAGGTAGCCGACCAGGCCCGCCACCTCCTGCGGCGTCGAGTAGCGGCCGAGCGGGATCTTCGCCTGGAAGCGGGTGAGCACATCGCCCTCGCTGACGTCCCACGCCTGGGCGTATCCCTGCCGGACCCGCTGCGCCATCGGCGTCTCCACGTATCCCGGGCAGACCGCGTTGACGGTGATGCCGGTGGGCGCCAGCTCGTTGCCCAGTGCCTTGGTGAAGCCGACGACGCCGTGCTTGGACGCGGAGTACGGCGCCCCGAGCACGACGCCCTGCTTGCCCGCGGTGGACGCGATGTTGACGATGCGTCCCCAGGGCCGGTTGCGCAGCCCGCCGGTGGTCAGCACCTCCCGGGTGACCAGGAAGACGCTGTTGAGGTTGGTGTTGATCACGTCGTACCAGAGGTCGTCGGCGAGGTCGGCGGTGACACCGCCGCCGGAGCGCCCGGCGTTGTTGACGAGGATGTCCACGCCCCCGTACGCGGCCACCGCCTGCGCGACGAACGGCCGGACCGACTCCGGGTCGCGCACGTCGACCTCGGCGCCGTCCACCGCGAGCCCCTCGGCCCGCAGTTCCTTGACGGTCGCGGCGACCGACTCGGCGGTGCGCGCGCCGAGGAAGACCCGGTGGCCCTGTTCGGCCAGCAGCCGGACGACGGCCAGCCCGATGCCGCTGGTGCCGCCGGTCACGACCGCGACCCGGCCGAAGTCCCCCGCGGCCGGGTCTGGTTGCTCCTCCTCGGCGGCCGGCTGCGGCGCCGCGGCGGCCAGTTCGCCGTTGACCGCGGCCAGCAGCGCCCGGGGGGTGGTGTCGGGGGCCAGCGCGTCGTCGCCGAGCGCGATGCCGTACTCGCGCTCGATCCGGCTGCCGGTCTCCAGCAGGGCCAGCGACTCGTAGCCGAGCGCGCCGAAGTCGGTGTCGAGGATCTCGCCCTCGAGGTCGACGGTCTCGTCGGCGCCCGCGCCCTCGCGCAGAATCCTGCGCAGGTCGTCGAGGCGGAACGGGGTGTGCGCCATGGGGTCCTCCCAGCGGGAACGGGTGGGTACGTGCGGCGGCCCGCGCGGCAGCGGACCGGTGGGGCGGTGGGGGTGCGGTCGGGTTACCGTCCGGGGCGCACGCGGCGCCGGGCCGGATCGAACTGACGTGGCGTCAGATAGGGTCGGCGGCGCGAACGACGACCGCGGAGTTGAAGCCGCCGTAGCCGCGGGCGACGACCAGCGCGGTGCGCAGCGCCGCCTCGCGGGCGGCCCCGGTGACCAGGTCGATCCGGTAGCCCGGGTCGGGGGTGACATGGACGGTCGGCGGGATGACGCCGTGCCGCAGCGCCAGCAGCGCCCCGGCCAGGTCGAGCGGCGCGGCGCCCGACCCGAGCCGGCCCGTGGCGGTCTTCGGCGCGGTGACCGGCACGGCCGACGGCCCGAACACCGCCGCCAGCGCGTCGGCCTCGATCCGGTCGAGCGCGGGCAGCCCGGCGGCGTCGGCGAAGACCACGTCGACCTCGTCCGGCGCCACCCGCGCGTCGGCCAGCGCGGTCACGATCGCGTGCCGCAGCCCCGGCTCCCGGCCGGAGCCCGGCCGCGGGTCGAAGGAGGCGCCGTAGCCGGCGACGACGCCGTAGCCCGCCACCCCCCGCGCCCGCGCGGTGGCCGCGTCCTCGACCAGCAGGATCGCACCGCCCTCGCCGGGGACATGGCCGGAGGCCGCCGCGTCGAAGGGCAGATAGGCGCCGTCCGGGTCGTCGCTGGTGGTGAGCCGGGCACTGGCCAGCTGCGCCACCCAGCCCCACGGGCACAGTGCGGCGTCCACACCGCCGGAGACGATCAGCGGGGTGCCCTTGCGGATGAGCCGGCGGGTGTGGGCGAGCGCGTCGAGCCCGCCGGCCTGGTCGCTGACGATGACGCCGGAGGGCCCCTTCATGCCGTTGCGGATGGAGATCTGGCCGCTGTTGACGGCGTAGAACCAGGCGAAGGACTGGTAGGCGCTCACATACTGGCCGCCCTGGCTCCACAACTTGCGCAGTTCGTTCTGCCCGAACTCGAAGCCGCCGGAGGTGCTGGCGGTGACCACGCCCATGTCGAACGCGGCGTGGTCGGTGGCCGGGTCGATGCCCGCGTCGTCCAGCGCCCAGTCGGCGGCGACCAGCGCGAGGCGCGTCATACGGTCGGTCTGCGGGATCAGCCGCCCCGGCAGGTGCTCCTCGGCGGTGAAGCCGGTGACCTCCCCGGCCAGCCGGGCGGGGTAGCCCGTCGCGTCGAAACGGGTGATCGGGCCGATGCCGCTGCGGCCCTCGACGGTCGCCGACCAGAACTCCTTGGTGCCCAGGCCGGTCGGCGCGACCACGCCGAGCCCGGTGACCAGCGCCTCGCTCATGCCGCCCTCCGCTCCGGCGCGGCCAGCACCATCGCCGACTGGAAGCCGCCGAAGCCGCTGCCGACGGTCAGCACGGTGTCGGTGCGGTGCTCGCGGGCGGTGAGCGGCACGTAGTCGAGGTCGCACTCCGGGTCGCGGGTGTGGAGGTTCGCGGTCGGCGGCACCACGTCGTTGCGGATCGCCAGCGCCGACGCGGCGATCTCGATCGAGCCGATCGCGCCGAGCGAGTGCCCGACCATCGACTTGATGGAGCTGACCGGCACCTCGTAGGCGTGCGCGCCCAGGCTCCGCTTGAACGCGGCGGTCTCGTGCCGGTCGTTCTGCTTGGTGCCCGAGCCGTGGGCGTTGACGTAGTCCACGGCGCTCGGGTCGAGCCGCGCCTCGTCCAGGGCGACCCGGATCGCCTCGGCCAGCTCCACGCCGTCCGGGCGCAGGCCGGTCATGTGGAAGGCGTTGCAGCGGGAGGCGTAGCCGGCGATCTCCGCGTAGATCCGCGCGCCGCGGCGCCGCGCGGCGCCCAGCTCCTCCAGGACGAAGACGGCCGCGCCCTCGCCGAGCACGAAGCCGTTGCGGGTGCCGTCGAAGGGGCGCGAGGCGTGCTCGGGGTCGTCGTTGCGGGGTGTGGTGGCCTTGATGGCGTCGAAGCAGGCCACGGTGATGGGGGAGATGGGGGCGTCGGAGGACCCGGCGACCATGACGTCGGCGCTGCCCTCGCGGATCAGCTCGACCGCGTGGCCGACGGAGTCGATGCCGGAGGTGCAGCCGGTGGAGACCACCGCCGACGGCCCCTCGGCGCCCGCGGCCCAGGCGACCTCCGCGGCGAACGAGCTGGGCACCAGGTAGTCGTACAGGTGCGGTACGGCGTAGCGGTGGTCGACCTCCGCCAGCCGCCCGCCGTCGCTGACCACGCGGTACTCCGTGTCGAGACCGGTGGTCGCGCCGACCGCGCTGCCGACGGTGACGCCGACCCGGTGCGGGTCGAGGGCGCCGAGGTCCAGCCCGCTGTCGTCCAGCGCCTCGCGGGTGGCGGCCACCGCCAGTTGGGCCGCGCGGTCCATCCGCCGGATCTCCTGCGGGCCCAGGCCGTGCGCCTCGGGGCAGAAGTCGATCTCGGCGGCGACCCGGGACCGGAACGGCGCCGGGTCGAAGAAGGTGATGCCGCGGGTCGCGGTGCGGCCCTCGGCGAGCAGGCCCCAGAAGTCCTTGACGCCCACCCCGCCCGGGGCCAGGACGCCGATGCCGGTGATGACCACGCGCCGCCCGCTCATGCCGAGCCGTCCCAGGAGTAGAAGCGGGTGGCCATCGCGTCGGCCGGGGAGCGCCAGGTGGCCGGGTCGTAGGCGCCGATGAAGGGCTTGAGGTCGGCGCTGATCCGCACGAAGCGCGGGTCGGTCTTCGCGTCCTCGATCCGGCTGCCGCCGTCGTTCTCGTCGAAGTCCTGGAGGTGGAAGTACAGGCCGCGGTAGAAGAACAGCTGGCGGCGCCGGGTGCCCATCCGGTGCGGCAGGTCGGTGCGGTCGAAGTCGGCGAAGAGCGCGCCGACGTCGGCGGCGTGGCCGGGTTCCATCCGCGCCACGATCAGGGTGCTGTGCATCGGTCCTTCTCTCGGTCGTTCCGGGGGGTGGTGACAAGAGAGCGGGGCACGCCGTCGGGCCCTGGGGTACAGCAGTGCGGGGATGTGAGCAGGTGCGGGGTGTACGGGGGTGCTCCGGGGGAGCTCGGCGGTCAGGCCGCGGCGGCCGGCGCGGGGCGGCGGGCCGGGCCGAACCAGCGGGCCAGGCTCTCCTCGACGCCCAGGCCGCTGCCCGGAGAGGTCCACGCGACGTGGCCGTCCGGGCGGACCAGGACGGCTCCGGTGCCGGCCGGCACCCCGCCCCCGCCGGTACGGTGCGCGCCGCCGCTGCCGGCCGCGTCGTCCGCCGGTTGCGGGGCGCCGGTGACGACGGTCAGCCGGTCGCTCCAGGCCGCGGCCCGGCGGCGCAGCCCGGCGTCGTCGGCGAGGTCCAGCAGCAGGCCCCGGCCGGTGCGCAGCAGCGCGGTGGTGTCCACGGGCCCGGCGGCGGTCGCCAGCCGCGCTTGAGGAAGCCGCCGCCCGAGCAGCGGGTGGGTGCCGGGCCCGACGTCGTAGCGGATGTCGAGGCCGCTGACCATCCCCGCCAGGTGGCGGCCCACCGCGTCGTGGACCACCAGCCCGGCGAGCACGTCCCGCAGCGGCTGCACCTCGGCGCCGCTGAGGTAGAGCAGGCCCTGCGCCCGGGTGTTGACCAGCAACCGCCGCCCGACCGCGTGCCGTTCGTCGTGATAGGTGTCCAGCAGGCTTTCCGGCGCGTCGCCGCGCACCACCGCGCCCAGCTTCCAGCCGAGGTTGACGGCGTCCTGCACGCCGGTGTTCATGCCCTGGCCGCCCGCGGGCAGGTGGATGTGCGCCGCGTCGCCCGCCAGCAGCACCCGCCCGCGCCGGTACTGCGTCGCCTGCCGCGCCGCGTCGCCGAACGCGCTGATCCACAGCGGGGTGGCCGCGCTGATGTCCTGGCCGGTCAACCGCTGCCAGGCGGCGGCCACTTCGCCGTACGCCAGGCCCTGCGGCCGGCGGCGCGGCCGGGCGCCGCGCTCGCAGACGATGATGCGGTGCGCGCCCGCGCCGATCGGCACCGACATCGCCATGCCGCCCGGCAGCGCCTCGCCGATCGGGCGCGGCGCGATCGCGCAGTCCGCGATGTCGGCGAGGAACATCTCCATGGTGGACTCGGTGCCCTCGAAGGCGAATCCGCCGAGCTTGCGCACGGTGCTGCGGCCGCCGTCGCACCCGACCAGCCACGACGCGCGCAGCGTACGGCGGCCGGCGGGCCCGTCCACGGTGACGGTGACCTCCTCGCCGTCGGCGGCGAGCCCCACCACCTCGGTGCCGCGCAGCACGCGGACGCCCAACTCCTCGATCCAGCCGCCGAGTACGGCCTCGGTGCGGTGCTGCGGCACGCCCCGCACGCTGAAGTGCGCGCCGTCGAGCACGCCGAAGTCCACCGGTACGCCGCCGAAGTGGCCCAGCGGGCTGGTGTCCAGCGGTCCGTACCGCGGCAGCAGGCCGCGCTGGTCCAGGACCTCCATGGTGCGCGGGGTGAAGCCGAGCCCGCGGGACTCGCCGCTGGGCTCGGCGAGCCGGTCCAGCAGCAGGACGTCGGCGCCGGCCAGCCGCAGTTCGCCCGCGGTCATCAGCCCGGTGGGGCCGGCGCCGACCACGATCACGGCAGCGTCCATGAGGGTGCCTCCTCTCATTGGTTCCACACGGTGGGACGGGGGAGCGGCGATGCCACGGATGGCGCCGGTGCCGCGGATGCCACAGCTGCCATGGGCGTCATGGGCGTCATGGGCCGCGGCAGGGGCGGAGAAGGGGAGGGAGAGGGAACGACGGGGCGCCTGGAACACCATCGGTCAGGGCCCGGGTCCCGGGAGGGGGAACGGCATGTCGGTGCGGGACCGCCAGGGGTCTCCCGCACGTGCCGGTAACGCGGCGCGAAGTGGGCACAGCTGCGCCGTGAAATGAGTGTGACAGCCCGCTTCGGACGCTGTCAATAGCAGATCTGAATCGCGATCAGGGGCCTCGGGAAACCTGCTGCGGCGTGATCGCGGCGCGCTTCCGCCGCCCCGCCGCCGGGCGTCCTCACATGTGCTTCACGCCCACGTAATTGGGCGCAACATTTGCGCCCGGAGATCGCCCGGCACCGGGCTCTGCTTTCCTTGACGCCGTGCCTCGGCGCTGCTTACTGTGCTGCCGACCCAGCTGCGAACGGCCATTCGATCCCATCTCTGCGACCGGACAGAATTCGGATGGACCGGCCGCCGACGGAAAGGGTGTCACCATGCGCCGGCCCCTACGCGTCCCCGAGGCCCACGCACCGCTTCTTCGAACCGTCCAGGCCGGCGACCGAGGCGCCGCCGGCCGTGCCACCGCCGAGTGCGCGCGCTGCCGTCGCGGGGTCGGCAGCGCCGGACACGGCTCGCCGTCCCGGCCCGCGCTGTGCGGGCCGTGCGTGGAGCGGCTGCGCGCCGACCTGTGCCATGTGCTCACCCTGCACGAGGAGACCGAGCGCGCCCTCGTCCGCACCCCGGCGTCACTGCGCCAACGCGTCAGCGGCAGCCGGTCGTTCGGGATCGTCCTGGACGACGACGCGGTGGCGGTGCGCTCGGCGATCCGCGCCCTGCTGCTGTCCTGGACCCGCCTGGTCGCCGACGAACGAGGGGTGCCCGCCGTCACGGACACCGAGGTCAGAGGGCTGCTGCGGTACCTGGTGGTCCATCTGGAGTGGCTGGCGGGCCATCCGGCCGGGCCCGACTTCGCCGACGAGGTGGCCGAGTTGCTGGCCTCGGCCGGGCGGGGTGCGGCCGCGGAGCAGGCGGCGCCGCTCGGCCCCTGCCCGCAGCCCGGCTGCGGTGGGACGCTGCGGGCGCCCGCCGCGGCCACCGCGCCCGCCGCGGGCCAGGCGCCCGTCGCCCGGCAGGTGCGCTGCGAGTATGGCCACGGGGTGCCGCCCCGCCAGTGGTTCCTGCTCGCCGAGCGCAGCCGGCGCGGCGCGGACGGACGGCGCCCCGCGCCGGCCGGCGCCGGCCGGCCGGGGTCCGCGGGGGCGGGGGTGCCGGCCGGTGAGCGGTGACCGGCGCCCGGCGCGCACCGTGCCCACCGAACTCGCCGCACTCGCCATGGGCGTGTCCCCGGCGACCATCAGGAAATGGGCGAGCCGCGGGAAGATCACCCGCTACGGAAGCCCGCAGCGCGCCGAATACGACCTCGACGAACTCTTCGAAATGGCCGCGTCGGGAAATCAGGAGATCCCGCAGGAATGTCCGGGAGAAGCCTCCTGCGGGGCGTCGGGATGAGCATGCGAAAGGAGGTCCGAACATGACGGAATTCGACGGCGGGCAGGAATTCCGGGCGCGCCGGAAGATCCGGCGGCCCGCGGCGGAATACGCGGCCGCGCCCGCCCGCGCGGCACCCCGCAAACCGCCGGGGCCGACCCCCCGGAAACCGCCGGAGCCGGCGGTCTCGAAAAGGCCCGGGAGGCGATTGCGTTCCGCCCGGCGGCTATGGCGCGGCCACCCCGGGCGGGCCCGCGGGCGGCGGCATTTCCAGCACCACCTTCCCCAGCGTGTGGCCGCCCTCCACCGCGCGCACCGCCTCCGCCGCCCGCGCGAACGGCACCACCCGCGTCACCATCGGGTCGAGCACGCCGGTGCGCACCAACTCCACGACGGCGCCCAGCAGTCGGGGGTCGCGCACCGGGCCCACCGGCGCGCCGCCCAGGGCGCCGACCGCCGCCCGGTCCGCGCCGCTGACCAGCCGCTCCCGGTCCGCGAGCAGCCCGGCCGCCTCATGGAGCACCTGACCGCCGACCAGGTCCAGCACCCCGTCGATCCCCGCGGGCGCCGCCGCCCGCACCCGCGCGGCGAGCCCCGGGCCGGAGGCGACGTGCACCACTCCCAGCGCCTCGACCGCCGCCCGCTTGCCTTCGGCGGCCGAGCCCACCACCGACAGCCCGAGGTGCCGCGCGACCTGCGCGGCGGCCACCCCGACCCCGCCCCCGACCCCGGTGATCAGCAGCGTCGCCCCCCGCGGCAGCGCCAGCCGGCGCACCGCGCCGTAGCCGGTCGCCGCCGCGATCGGCAGCACCGCGGCGTCGGTCCAGGACACCTCCGCGGGCTTGCGCACCGCCGCGTCGGCCGCCAGCAGGGTGTACTGGGCGTACCCGCCGGTCGACGGCCCGCCCAGGACCGCGTCGCCGACCGCGAAACCGGTCACGCCCGGCCCGAGGGCGGCGACCTCGCCCGCCGCCTCCCCGCCCATCACGGCCGGCAGCAGCACCTCGGGCGCACCGGCCGGCCGGCGGCCCGAACGGCGCTTCCAGTCCACCGGGTTGACCCCGGCCGCGCGCACCGCGAGCAGCAACTGCCCCGGCCCCGGCGCCGGTATCGGCAGATCGGCGAAGTGCTCGGCCTCCGGGCCGCCGAAGTAGCTGTGGACATAAGCCTTCTGCACGTGTTTCCCCGGTGTTCTCAAGCGGTTCCGCTCGGGCGGAATCCGGTGGGCGGACTTCGGGAGCAGGGCGTTTCGGCGGGCGGATCGGCGCGGGCTTGCGCACCGGTCCGGCCCACTCCGCGAAAATGCCATGCAGATTGCACTTTACCTAAGGCGCTGGCTAGGCTCGACCCGAGTCCGACGGATCGTCTGTTTTCCGTCGGTGGTTCGGCATTCGGCCCGCACCGCGCGCCTGCACCGCCCCTCGGGCGCACCGGCGCACCCCCTGGCGGAGCGCGGCACAGACAAGGAGCACATCGCATGGGAAACACGGTTGTCGTCGTCGGCGGCGGATACGGCGGGGCGGCATTGGCCAACCTGCTCGACGCGGACTTCGACGTGGTGCTGGTCGACCCCAAGGACGCCTTCGTCCACACCGTGGCCGCGTTGCGCGGCCTGGTGGACGAGGACTGGTCGCAGCGCATCTACTTCGGCTTCGACGGGCTGCTGCGCCGCGGCCGGCACGTACGCGACCGCGCCGTCGAGGTCGACGAGCGCGGCGTCACCACCGCCGGCGGCCTGCGCCTGGACGCGGACTACGTGGTGCTCGCCACCGGCTCCGCCTACCCCTACCCCGCCAAGCAGGAGGCCGACGACGCCGCGGCCGCCCGCGAGCGGCACGCCGCGACCCGGGCCGCGCTGGCCGCCGCCGAGCGGGTCCTGCTGCTGGGCGCCGGCCCGGTCGGGCTGGAGCTCGCCGGGGAGATCACCGACCGCTGGCCGCGGCTGCGCGTGGTGCTCGTCGACCCCGCCGACGACGTGCTCGGCGGCCGCTACCTGCCCGAGCTGCGCGCCACCCTGCGCGAGCAACTGGCCGCGCGCGGCGTGGAGTTCGTCCTCGGCAGCGCGCTGGCCGCCGAACCCGAGGTGCCGTCCGGCGTCCGCGAGCCGTTCACCGTCCACACCGCCGCGGGCGTCGCCGTCGAGGCCGACCTGTGGTTCCGCTGCTACGGCGTCTCCCCGCTCAGCGACATGCTCGGCGGGAGCCTGGCCGCCGCGCGCCGCGACGACGGCTTCGTGGAGGTCGACGCGCACCTGCGGGTGGCCGGCGCCGCGAACGTCTTCGCGATCGGCGACGTCACCGCGGTGCCGGAGCCCAAGCGGTCCAAGGCCGCCTCCGAGCACGCGGCCGTCGTCGCCGCCAACATCACCGCGCTGGCGGCCGGGCGGCCGCCGCAGCGCGCGTACGAGCCGGGCGGCGACGCCGTGCTGGTGCCGCTGGGCGCCACCGGCGGCGCCTCCCAGGTACCCGGCCCCGACGGCCCCTTGGTGCTCGGCCCGGAGGAGACCGTCCGCTACAAGGGCGGCGACCTGCTCGTCGGCCGCTACGCGGAGCTGTTCGGGGTGTCGGCGCCCGTCGCCGGCTGAGCCGTACGGGCGCCGGCTGAGCCGGACCGCGGGACCGAGCAGCCCCACCGTCAGAAGCACGCACCTACCGAGGCGTTGAGATTCCGACCGGGGGCCGCCGGCCGCCCGGGCTCGCACGCGACATGAGAGGTGGTCCACCCATGGGCAACGAAGCGCGGTCCCTGGCCGGGAAGGTCGCCGTGGTCACCGGCGGCGCGGGCGGCATCGGCGCCGCCACCGTGGAGGCGCTGGCCGCGGCGGGCGCCGACGTGGTGCTCGCCGACGTCGAGGAGGAGGCCGTGGCGAAGGCCGCCGCGGAACTGGCCGCCAAGGGCCTGTCCGTGGTCGGCCGCGCCGTGGACGTCGCCGCCGAGGACAGCGTCCGCGACCTGGTGGACTTCACCGTGGACACCTTCGGCGGCATCGACGTGCTGGACAACAACGCCGCCCTGACCTCGGCGATCCGCGCCGACCGCGACGTGGTGACGATGCCGGTCGAGCTGTGGGACCAGGTGATGGCGGTCAACCTGCGCGGGCCGATGCTGCTGTGCAAGCACACGGTCCCGGTGATGATCCGGCGCGGCGGCGGCTCGATCGTCAACATCACCAGCGGGCAGGGGCTGTCGGGCGACCGGGTGATGGTCGCCTACGGCAGCTCCAAGGGCGGGCTGGTCGCCCTGACCCGGTTCGTGGCCGCCGCGTACGGCGCGCACGGCGTGCGGTGCAACGCCGTCGCGCCCGGGCTGATCCGCACCCCGGCGCTGGAGGCCGACATGCCGCTGCCGGTCCAGGAGATGTTCCAGAGCGCCAACCTCATCCCGCGGCTGGGCACCCCGCAGGACGTCGCCGAGCTGGTGGCCTACCTCGCCTCCCCGGCGGCGTCCTTCATCACCGGCCAGGTGCTGCCCGTCGACGGCGGCTTCCTCGCGCACCTGCCGACGCTCTCCCCGCTGCCGCACTGAGGCCGCACGAAGGCCCGGGCCCGCCCTCCAGCGGCGGACCCGGGCCTTCGCCTTGCTGCCGCACGTCCCCCGCGCGGCCCGGGACCCTCACCCCACCCAGGGTGAGATCCCCGCCTCGATCGCGCCCGGGCCGGCCGGCCCCGCCCACGCGAAGTAGCCGTCCGGCCGCACCAGGGCTGCCTCGCCCGGCGCGAGGTCGCCGCCGGCCGACCGCGCCACCACCAGCCGGTCCTTGCGGCGGGCGGCCCCCGGCAGTTCCCCGCCGTCGGAACCGGCCGCGTCCGCCGCCGGGAGCACCAGCACGAACCGCCCCCCGCGCAGGACTTCGTACAGCCGTCCCCGCTCCAGCGCCAGGTCCGGGGCGCGCCGGCCCACCAGGCGGTGCGCGCCGCGCGGCGCCGGGTAGGCGTAGCCGACCCCGGTGATCTCGCCGACCGCCTGCCGCGTCACCGGCCGCACATGGGTGACGACCAGCTTCCGCACGGTGCGCAGCGCCACCTCGAACGGGTTGTGCGCCATCGCCAGCCGCAGGTTCAGCCCGCTGGTGCGCAGCACCGCCCGGCCGACCGGGTGCCGCTCGTCGTGGTAGCTGTCCAGCAGCGCGTCGCCGGCCCAGCCGCCGAGCACCGCCGCCAGCTTCCAGCCGAGGTTGGCGGCGTCCTGGAGACCGGTGTTCATGCCCTGCCCGCCGGCCGGCGAGTGCTGGTGCGCGGCGTCCCCGGCGAGCAGCACCCGGCCGACCCGGTAGCGCGGCACCTGCCGCTCGTCGCTGTGGAACCGGGACAGCCAGCGCGGGTCGTGCATGCCGAAGTCGCTGCCGAAGGCCCGCTCGATGATCGACCGCAGCTCCTCGAACTCCAGCGGCGCGTCCTCCGGCGCCCCGCGGCCGGACCGCTCCCAGCCGCCCACCCGCCACCAGCCGTCGCCGAAGGGCGCGATGAAGCCGAACGCGTCCCCCGTGCCGTGCACGCGCACCACCAGCTCGGGCCGCTCGGTGAACTTCACGTCCGCCAGCGCCACCGAGCGGATCACGACCTTCCCCGGGAACGGCAGCCCCAGCGCCTCGCGCACCGCGCTGCGCACCCCGTCCGCCCCCACCAGGTACGACGCCCGCACGGTGCGCACCTCGCCCGCCCCGCCGGCGGCCTCGCGGACCGAGACGGTCACCCCGTCGGCGTCCTGCGCCAGGCCGGTGACCTCGGCGCCGTAGCGGATCACCGCGCCGTGCTCCAGCGCCCGGCGCAGCAGCAGCTTCTCCACCTCGTACTGCGGGGTGACCAGCAGGAAGGGGTAGCGGGAGGCCAGCGTGCCGAGGTCGAAGGGGATCGCGCCGAACAGCCGCAGCTCCCGGATGACCTGTCCGGTGGGCACCAGCTCGTCGGTCAGGCCGCGCGCGTCGAGGAGTTCGAGGGTGCGGGCGTGCACCCCGAAGGCGCGGGTGAGGTTGCTGACGCCCTCCGGGCGCCGTTCGAGGACCTCCACCGGCACCCCCGCCGCCGCGAGGTCGCCGGCCAGCAGCAGCCCGGTCGGCCCGGCGCCGGCCACCACCACCGGGAAGGGCGCCGGGTGCGGGGACTTCGGGGCGGTGGGCACGCCGTCGCCGGAGCGCGGCGGATCTTCCTGGGACATGCGCGTCTCGCTTCCTGGGGAATCCCGGAGCAGGGCTCGACGGGGGACGGCGGGAGCCGGGAACCATCCTGCTCCGCGTCTGTGAACCCTGTGCTGCGGCGGCATGTCGGCACCCGCGCGCCCGCCGTGCCCGCCCGCGCGCGTGCCCGCCGCGCCCGGGAACGCGTACGCCGCCACGACGGTGCCGTGGCGGCGTACCCGGACGAGCGGCGGTGCGCCCGCTGCGGAAAGGTCCCTACGGCGCTACGCGGTGGTCTCCGGTTCGAAGGCGCTCAGGGTCGGGTCGTAGTCGGACGTACCGATGTCGTACATCGGGGTCATCCAGTGGTAGAAGTTGTCGCCGCGCTCGCGCAGCAGACCGTACAGCCGGCGCATCAGGCGGCGCCGGACATCGGCGAGTTCGGGGTGCGGGTAGCGGTTGGCCAGCTCGTGCGGGTCGGCCGCCAGGTCGTACAGCTCGTTGACCGACTCGGGGTTGACCACGAGCTTGTAGCGGTCGTCGCGGATCATCCGCTGCGGGTAGGGGAAGTGGTGGCCGTGGAACTCCGCCAGCAACTCCTGCCGCCACGGCGGCGCTTCGCCCCGCACCAGCGGCAGCAGGCTGCGACTGTCCACCGCGGGCGACGGATCGCAGCCCGCCAGCTCCAGGATGGTCGCGGTGCAGTCGGTGAGCGTCGCGAACTCCTGCCGCACCTGCGGAGGCCCGCCCGGCACCCGGACGATCCCCGGGATGCGGTAGATGTCCTCGTACATCGCCGGGCCCTTGTCGTGCAGCCGGTGCGCGCCGGTGAACTCGCCGTGGTCCGCGGTGAACAGCACCGAGGTGTCGTCGGCCAGGCCCAACTCCTCGATCCGGGTGAGGATACGGCCGATCTGCTCGTCGATGAGCGTCACATAGCCCCAGTACACCGCGATGAGCTTGCGGGTCACCTCGATGGGCATCGTGTCGAACGTCCAGTGCGCGCTGTAGTTGCGCTGCACCGGCGGCTTGCCCTCGAACGTCTCGGCGATCGAGGGCGGCAGCTCCACCAGCTCCGGGTCGTACCGGTCGAAGTAGGCGTCCGGCAGCAGATAGGGCAGGTGCGGGCCGAAGAAGTGCGTGGCCTGGAAGAACGGCCGCCCGGTGGCCGCGTAGCGCTCCAACTGCTCGATGGTCCGGGTGGCGAGGTAGTACTCGAAGGTGGCCTCCACCGGCTGGTGCAGCCGCGCCGCCAGCAGGTTGCCGGGGTTGCCGTTGGGCATGGTGCCGCGCACCAGGTCCGAGATCCGGTACGGCGGCAGGTCGCGCTCGGCGAGGTAGGCCAGGTAGTCCGGGTGGTCGACCGGGTTGTGCCAGCCGGCCAGGTCCGGGCCCTCGAAGCCGTACGACGCGGCGTTGCGCTCGGTGCCGCCGTGCCACTTGCCGACCAGGCCCAGCTGGTAGCCGCGCTCGGCCAGCGCCGCGGGGAAGGTGAAGACGTCCTCGCGCAGGTCCTCCAGGTAGCCGACGTTGCGCTCGTGGTTGGCGAGCAGCCGGTGCCGGAAGGGCGCCTGGCCGGTGAGCAGGCTCGCCCGGGCCGGGGTGCAGATCGCGGTGGGGGTGTAGAAGCGGTCGAAGCGGGTGCCGCCGGCCGCCAGCCGGTCCAGGTGCGGGGTGGCCACGTGCGGGTTGCCGTACGCGCCCAGGGTGTCCACCCGGTGCTGGTCGGTCATCAGGAACAGGATGTTCACTTGCCGGACGCCTTCGTGAACGCGGCACCGTCGTAGTACGACGACGGGTCCGGGGCCTTCTTCAGCTGGCCGGTGCTCACGAAGAAGTCGGCCAGGCCGTTCAGCCACTTGTCCACGGTGCCGTCCTTCGTCTTCGCCACCAGCTGCGCGGTGGTGAGCAGTTCGACGTTGGCCGCGTCCGCGCGGGTCTGCGCCTCGGTGACCTGGAGCATCTTCGCGGACAGCTTGATCGCCTCGTCCTTGTGGGCGGACCGCCAGTCGTTCGCCTCCTGGAG
This sequence comes from Actinacidiphila sp. bgisy144, assembly GCF_057708105.1. Classification (NCBI taxonomy): domain Bacteria; kingdom Bacillati; phylum Actinomycetota; class Actinomycetes; order Kitasatosporales; family Streptomycetaceae; genus Actinacidiphila; species Actinacidiphila sp. bgisy144. The sequence goes on from NZ_JBYIRM010000004.1 coordinate 66,917, forward strand.
CACCTTGACCACCTTCGCGGTACGGGCGGCGTCCGCCTTCGGGCCGGAGACGAAGGCGGTGGGGAAGGCGTGGTCGGGGAAGTCCCGGTCGGCGGCCAGCTCCACCAGCTTCGGCTTGCGCTTCTTGATCGTGTCGATCAGCGGGTAGTAGAAGCCCGCGCCGTCGATCTGCCCGGAGGAGAACGCCGACACGATGGTGGCCGGGTCCATCGCCACCTTCTTGACGTCGGAGATCTTCATCCCGGCCTTCGCCAGCGCCAGATCGAGGATCATCTCGCCCGAGGTGCCCTCGGTCACCGCGACCTTCTTGCCCCTCAGCTGCTCGATCGAGGTGATGCCGGGCTGCGCGATGACCCGGTCGGCGTAGGTGAGCGTGTCGATGGCGATCAGCTTCGCCTTGCCGCTGGCGGGCAGCCACAGCGCGCCCGGGCCGATGTAGCCGTAGTCGAGGTCGCCGGAGCCCAGCGCCTGGATCTGGATCGGGCCGTTGGTGAAGACCTTCACGTCGGCGCTGAGGCCGTGCTTCTTCCACAGGCCCTGGTCGTCGGCTATCGCCAGCAGGCTGGAGCCGTTGAAGTCGCCGATGTAGCCGAAGCGGACCTTGGAGCCGCCACCGGAACCGCCCGAACTGCTGGAAGAGCAGGCGGCAGCGGTGAGTGACAGAGCGGATGCGGACAGTGCGGTGACGAAGCCGCGCCGGCTCAACGGGGCCATGGCGGGGGTCCTTTCGGGAAAGTGGTACGGGAAACGGGGTACGGGGTTACGGGTACGGCGTGCGGTGCGCGGTGTGCGGAAAAGGAAGCGGGGGTCCGGCTCAGGCGGCCGGGGCGTCCGGTGCGGGATGCGCCGCCGGGGGCGGGTCGGCCGGACCCTGGTGGTACACCGACTGCCAGACCTGGTTGCGCAGCGCGGCGAACTCGGGGGAGAGCCGGATCTCCTCCGTGCGGGGATAGGGCAGGTCCACCTCGACCACCGTGTGCACCCGTCCGGGCTTCGCCGCCATCACCACCACCCGCTGGGCGAGGTAGACGGCCTCCTCCACGTCATGGGTGACGAACATGACGGTGCGCCGCTCCTTGCTCCAGGTCTCCAGCAGCTGGTCCTGGAGCTGCACCCGGGTCAGCGCGTCCAGCGCCCCGAACGGCTCGTCCATCAGCAGCACCTCGGGGTCCACCGCGTACGCCCGGGCGATCGCGCAGCGCTGCTTCATGCCGCCCGACAGCGTCTTCGGCAGCGCGTCCGCGAAGTCCGTCAGCCCGACCAGCTCGATCGCGTGGTCCGCCCGCGCCCGGCGCTCCCGGGCCGGCATCGAGGACAGCTTCAGCCCGAACTCCACGTTGCGGCGCACCGTCAGCCACGGGAAGAGCGCGTACTGCTGGAAGATCACCCCGCGGTCGGGGCCCGGCCCGGTGACCGGCCGGCCGTCCACGGACACCTCGCCCGACGTCGGCTCGACCAGCCCGGCGGCCATCCCCAGCAACGTGCTCTTGCCGCAGCCGGACGGCCCCACCACCGTGACGAACTCCCGCTCGCCGATGTCCAGCGACACCCCGCCCAGCGCGGTGAAGGTGCCGCCCTTGACCGGGTACGTCCTGACGGCGTCCCGGAAGGAGATCTTGGGTGTCATCGTCGCTCCTGCCAACCGGTGAGACGGCGCTCGGCGAGCAGCAGCAGCCGGTCCATGACCAGGCCCAGCACGCCGATGGTGATCAGTCCCACGAAGATCGTGTCGAGGTCGTAGTAGGTCTCGGCGTGCTGCATCCGGAAGCCCAGGCCCTCCTGCGCGGCGATCAGCTCCGCGGCCACCAGGGTCGACCAGGCCGCGCCCAGCCCGATCCGCATGCCGACCAGGATGAACGGCGCCGACGCCGGGATGACCACCTTCAGGAAGATGGTCCGGTCGCGCGCGCCCAGCACCCGGGCGGCGTCGATGAGGGTGCGGTCCACGTCCAGCACGCCCTGGAAGGTCGCCACCACGCTGGACAGGAACGCCGCCAGGAAGATCACGAAGATCTTCGGGGTCTCGCCGATGCCCATGAGCACCACGGCCAGCGGGATCAGCGCCAGCGGCGGCACCGTGCGGAAGAACTGCACATAGGGCTCGAACAGCCCGCGCGCCACCGGGTACCAGCCCATCAGGAAGCCGATGACGACCGCCAGCACGGTGCCGAGCAGGAAGCCGGTCAGCACCCGCCGCAGACTCGCGGCGATGTCGCCCTCCAAGGTGCCGTCGCCCAGCAGCTGCCCGGCCCTGCGGGCGACCGCCACCGGGCCGGGCACGTCGTGCACGCCCCGCGCGGCCAGCAGCGCCCACACGCCCACCCCGACCGCCACCGCGACCACGTTGAGCAGCAGCCGCGGCGCGCCGCGCCGCCAGTCCACCGCCCGGCGCGGCCCGGCCGCGTCCTTCCCCGCCGTCGGCGCCCCCGTGGACAGCGCACTGTCCTGCTCGGTCGTCGCCAGGTCCATCGTCGCCTCGCTCCGTTCGTTGCCGCTCATCGGGCTCATCGGGTACCTCCGTGCGCGCCCGCCGCCCGGGCGACCGGGTGGCCGTGCAGTTGCGGCGAGTCCCGCAGCACCAGCGCGATGCCGCCGAGCGCCGCGCCCACCTCGCCGAGCGCCGCCGGGCGCAGGTCGATCCGGTCCCGGGCCACCGGCAGCAGCCCGGCGGCCAGCGCGTCCTCCACCGGGCCGGTCAACGCCTTTCCGGCGGCGGCGAGTTCACCGCCGACCACGATCACACCCGGGCCGATCGCGTTGCACACCGCGGCCAGCACCGTGCCGATCCGCCGCCCCACCTCGGCGAGCACGCCCACCGCGACTGCCTCGCCGTCACGCGCGGCCGCCGTCACCTCGGCGATGTCCCCGGCCCGGCCGCCCGCCGCCCGGTACGCCTCCAGCACCGCGCCCACCGACGCCACCGTCTCCAGGCAGCCGGTGCCGCCGCACTCGCACGCCGCCCCGTCCGGCACGACCGTGATGTGGCCGAACTCCCCGGACATCCCGTACGCGCCCCGGTGCGGCGCCCCGCCCACGATCAGCCCGCCCCCGACACCGTGCGACAGCCGCAGGTACAGCACGTCGCCCGCGCCCGCCGCCGCGCCCCACGTCGACTCCGCGAGCGCGGCCAGCCGGGTGTTGTTGTCCACGAAGACCGGTACGTCGAAGCGTCCGCCCACCAGGCGCGCGACGGCGTCCCACCCGTCCCCGGTGGTGCCGGCTCCGGCGGGGACGGCTGGTGCGGCGGGACCGGCGCCGGACAGGGCGTCGTCCGCCGCCGTGACCGGCGGGCCCACCACCGGGCCGACCACGCCCACGCCGATCGCGCTGAGCGCGTCCAGCCGCAGGGAGTCCCCGGCGAGGCCGCGGATGAGGTGCTCGGCGAGGTCGGCGCGCTCGGCCCAGCCCAGGTCCGGGCCGTGCGGGCGGGTGGCCGAACCGACCACCTCGTGGGCGACGTTGACGGCCGCGACGTGGACGGCGCGGCGGGCGAAGTCGATGCCGATGGCGAGCCCGGCGTCGGGGTTGAGGGCGAGCCGCTCGACCGGCCGGCCGCGCTTGCGGGGGCCGGCCTCGGGCGCGGCGGCCACCACGGCGCCGTTGCCGACCAGCGCGCCGACGATGTCGTACAGCGTGGTGCGGGACAGCCCGCAGCGCGCTCCCAGCTCGCCGCGGCTGAGCGGGCCGTGCGTGCGCAGCAGGTCCAGCACCAGTTGCTCGTGGCCCCGCCGCAACCGGGACAGGAGGCCGTCTTGTTGCTGCATGCCGACAGGATGCGGACCCGGGATTTTTTCGTCAATGCTCCGGAAAAAAGAACCGGACATTGCACAGGTGCGTCGGCGCCATGCAACGGCCCAGCTCAGCGCCGTATATGACGTGACATCAGGGCTCCTGCGACCGGCCGATCCTTATCGCGCGGGTTACACGGGCTTCACGGGGGTTCACAATCGGGAGCCCGGTCCACCCGTCCGGGAGCCCGGTTCACACGTCGCGGACGCAGCGGAAGCCGAGGTTGCCGGTGGTGCTGTCGGGCGTGTTGGAGGTGCGGGCGGCGACCCGGTAGCGGTTGCAGTACGAGTGGTGGCACAGGTACGAACCCCCGCGCATCACCCGGGCGGTGCCGCGCGGCGGGCCGGCGGGGTTGCTGCGCGCACCGGCCGGGTGGTCGGTGGTCCACCAGTCGGCGCACCACTCCCACACGTTGCCCGCCATGTTGTACAGGCCGTACCCGTTGGGCGCGAAGGCGTCCGCGGGCGCGGTGCCGGCGTAGCCGTCCTCGGCGGTGTTCTTCGTGGGGAAGCGGCCCTGCCAGATGTTGCAGCGGTGCGTGCCGCCGGGCGTCAGCTCGTCGCCCCACGGGTAGCGGCGCTGCTCCAGCCCGCCGCGCGCGGCGTACTCCCACTCCGCCTCGGTCGGCAGCCGCCCCCCGGCCCACCGGCAGTACGCGGCCGCGTCCGCCCACGACACGTGGACCACGGGGTGCCCGCCGATGCCGGCAAGGCCGCTGCCCGGCCCGAGCGGCGCCCGCCACCAGGCGCCCGGCACCCCGCACCACCACGGCGTGTGCTGCGGGCGGGCGGCGCCCCGGCGCAGGTGCGCGGGCAGGAAGCCGGCGAAGACGTACGACCAGCCGAACCGTTCCGCCTCGGTGACGTGGCCGGTGGCGGCGACGAACGCCGCGAACTGCTCGTTCGTCACCGCGCAGGCGTCGATCCGGAACGGGCGCAGCGTGACCGGCCGCACCGGGCCCTCCCCGTCGGCGGCGAACCCCTCGGCGTCCTCGGTGCCCATCAGGAAGCGGCCGCCCGGCAGCAGGACGGAGCCGCCGGGGCCGTCGCCGAGTGCGGCGGGTGCGGCGGGCGGCGCGGACACCGTCGGGCCGAGCGACAGGAGCCCGTCGGGTGCGCCCGCGCGGTGGCTACCCGGCCCGGCGGTCGGCCCCTCGCCGCGTCCGGGCGCACAGCAGGACGGCGGATGCTGCACGGCTTCACTCATGGCGCGCTTCCCCACTTCGATCGCTCGACCGCACATGATAGGCGGAAAAACCCGAGGTCCGGGGCCTGCCGCAGCCGCACGGGCGCGGGAACCAGGCCCGTCGGCCCCCGCCCTCGGGGCGGGACGACGCTCGTGATCGGTACGCCTACGCGAGGACCCGGTCGATCTCGGCGAGCTCGTCCGCGGTGAAGGCCGGGCCGGACGCCGCCCGCACGTTGGCCTCCAACTGCGCCACGGTGCTCGCGCCGACCAGCGCCGAGGTGACCTCCTCGTGCCGCAGCACCCACGCCAGGGCCATCTGCGCCAGCGACTGGCCGCGCCCGGCGGCCAGTTCGTTGAGCGCGCGGACCCGCGCCAGCATCTCCGGCGAGATCCCGTCGGCGGTCAGGAAGGGGCTGCTGCCGGCCGCGCGCGAGTCCTGCGGCACCCCCTTGAGGTAGCGGTCGCTGAGCAGCCCCTGGGCGAGCGGCGAGAAGACGACGCTGCCGGTGCCGGTCTCCCGCAGCACGTCCAGCAGTCCGTCCTCGACCCAGCGGTCGACCATGGAGTAGCGCGGCTGGTGGACCAGCAGCGGGGTGCCCAGCCGGGCGAGGATCTCCGCGGCCTGCCGGGTCAGCGCGGCCGGGTAGTTGGAGACCCCGACGTAGCGGGCCTTGCCCTGCCGCACCGCGCTGTGCAGGGCCCCCATCGTCTCCTCCAGCGGGGTCTGCGGGTCCGGGCGGTGGTGGTAGAAGACATCCACGTGCTCCAGGCCCATCCGCCCCAGGCTCTGGTCGAGGCTGGCCAGCAGGTACTTGCGGGAGCCCCAGTCGCCGTACGGGCCCGGCCACATGTCGAAGCCCGCCTTGGTGGACACCACCAGTTCGTCGCGGTGCGCGCGGAAGTCCCGGGCCAGCACCCAGCCGAAGGTCGACTCGGCGGCGCCGGGCTCGGGCCCGTAGTTGTTGGCCAGGTCGAAGTGGGTGATGCCCAGGTCGAACGCGCCGCGCAGCAGCGCCCGGGAGGTGGCCCGCGGGGTGCTGGTGCCGAAGTTGTGCCACAGGCCGAGGGACACGGCCGGCAGCCGCAGCCCGCTGCGCCCCAGCCGCCGGTAGGGCATGGCGGAGTAGCGGGTGCCGGAGAAGACGTCGTTCACGGGTGTCCTTGGGCGGTTCGGGGCGGCCGGCGACGGGGCGCGGCCTGCCAGGGCGTTGGAACATGTTTTCTTTGACGCGGGTCGTGACGCCCAATTCAACACGACTCCACACGGTCGCGCAGCCAGGTTGTCGCCAGCCCCGCCGGCAGCCCCGCTCAAGAATATTGACAAGGTCATTACGTAACTCTAGATTCGCTCCACGCCGACAGCGACATGCTTGCCCCGGTTCCTGCCGGGACCGGCGCGATCCGCCCCCCGCACGCAAGGAGCGAACGACATGTCCGTCAGACGGCAACGACGCCGCTGGCTCACGGCGGGCACCGCCGCGGCGGCCGCCCTGCTGGTCGCGGCCCCCGCCGCCCAGGCCCGCACCGCCACCGCCCGCCCCGGCCCCGCCGCACCCGCCGACCTCGGCCCCCAGGTCGTCCACACCGGCCAGGGCCCGACCGGATACTCCGTCACCTTCCGCGTCTACGACCCCACGGCCACCAGCGAGCGCATCAAGGGGGAGTGGTCCTTCGCCTCCGCCGCGCAGATCGCCGCCGACCCCGCCAACTCCAGCCCCCGCTACGGCGCCGACTGGCAGCCCGGCGACTTCCCGCTGGCCTCACCCAACGCGGGATCGGCCGCCAACTGGCCGGTCGCCCAGATGACCAAGGACGACCGCACCGGCGTCTGGTCGTACACCACCCCGCTGCCCTCCGGCGTCTTCAACTACGCCTTCTACCGCGACTGCACGGCCGCCGCGCCCGCTCTGACCGGCTGCACCCCGGCCGCCGACCCCGCGGCCGCGCCGTGGAGCACCGCCGGTTCGGCCGAGCCGAGCAGCCAGGTCTACGTGCCCTTCGACCGCCGCTTCCAGCAGGCGGACTACTCCTGGCAGGGCCCGGCCGCCCGCGCCGACCAGGGCACGCTCACCCACCTGACCTACCCCGCGCCCGGGCACACCGCCCCCGACGGCGAGAACTACCTGTCGGTCTACACCCCGCCCGGCTACGACGCCCGCCGCCGGCAGGCGTACCCCACCCTGTACCTGGTGCACGGCGGTGGCGGCAACGAGATGGACTGGTCCACCCAGGGCGACCTGAAGAACATCATGGACCAGCTGATCGCCGGCGGCGAGATCCAGCCCATGGTCGTCGTCATGCCGAACAACCCCACCGACGACGAGATGACCGACGACGTCATCCCCTACGTCCAGCAGCACCTCCATGTGCAGACCACCGCCGCCGGGCGGGCGTTCGCCGGGCTGTCGGGCGGCGCCACCGTCGTCGAGGACCTGCTCTACGGCCGGACCCCGACCTTCGGCTCCTACAGCGTCTGGTCCGCGCCGCGCGGCCTGCCCACCGCGCAGCAGGCCGCCGACCCGCAGCTGAAGCAGCTGCTCGGCCTGCACATCGGCGTCGCCCGGCAGGACCTCGGCGGGCTCGCCCAGGGCAACACCACCGCCGAGCAGCAGCTGCTGGCGGCCAACGGCGTGCCCTTCACCTCCTACAACACCGACGGCGGCCACAACTGGGCCTACTGGCGCCAGGCGCTGCGCGACTCCCTCACCCGGGTCGACTTCCGCGCCACCACCGTCGCGGTCCGCACCCACGGCCGCAGCGCCACCGCCACCGTGACCCCGGCGACCGACGAGCCCGCGATCCCGACCGGCACGGTGCGCTTCCTGCTGGACGGCAAGCCGCTCGGCGCGGCGGTGCCCCTGCACGGCGGCACCGCCACCGCGGTCCTCCCGCACGGCGCCACCGGCACCCTCACCGCGGTCTACGGCGGCGACCGCCGCTACAACGGCAGCTCCTCGTAACACCCGCCACCGACCGCCCTCTTCGGGCCGGTGGGCGCCGTACGACCGGCGCCCGCCGCGCCCGCCCCTCGCGTCACCCCAGGAAAGGAACGATGCCGCATGCGCGGAAACGGACGGCGGACGGCGGCGCTGCTCGCCTGCCTGGGCGCCCTGGGCGCCTGGTCGGCCACCGGCGCCACCCCGGACGCCTCGGCGACCGGCCCGGCCGCACCGCACGGCGGGCAGACCGCCACGGCCGCCGGCAGCCCGCTGGCGCCGAAGGTGGTGCACACCGGGACCGGCCCGACCGGCTACCAGGTCACCTTCCACTTCAAGGCGCCCACCGCACACAGCGTGCAGATCAAGGGGGAGTGGTACTTCGCCGACCCCTACCGGCTCTCCGCGCTCGCGGGCACCTCGACCAGCGTCGTGCAGACCCCCGGCACGACCCCCGCGCAGTGGCGGCCCGGTGACATCCCGATCGGCTCGCCCAACTCCTCCGCGGCCAACTGGCCGGTCACCACCATGACCGAGGACCGGCACACCGGCATCTGGTCGTACACCACCCCGCTGCCCTCCGGCGTCTTCAGCTACGGCTTCTACGTGGACTGCGCGAGCAGCACCCAGACCGGCTGCACCGAGGTCCCCGACCCGGCCAACCCGGCGTGGAACGTGCAGGGCGGGCGCACCACCGGCTCACCGGAGTCCGTCAGCCAGGTCTACGTCCCCGCCGACCCGAAGTCCGCCGCCACCGACCTGTCGTGGCAGGGCCCCGCCCGCGTGCACGGCACCCTGCGCGACGTCAGCTACCCCGCGCCCGCCTCCACCGCCCCGGCCGGCCGCAGCTACCTCGCCGTCTACACCCCGCCCGGCTACGACCCGAAGCGCGCGAAGCCCTACCCGACCGTCTACCTCAACAGCGGCGGCAGCAACGAGATGGACTGGAGCACCCAGGGCGCCCTCGGCAACATCCTGGACCACCTGATCAGCACCGGCGAGATCCAGCCGATGGTCGTCGTCATGCCCGACACCCAGGGCTTCGCCGCCGACTCCTACGCCTCCTTCGACGCCGACCTGCTCACCGCCGCGATCCCCTACGTCGAGGCGCACTACCGCGTGTCCACCTCGAGCGCGCAGCGGGCCATCGGCGGCCTGGGCTACGGCGCCTCGATCACCAACTCCTTCCTCTTCGACCACCCGGGCCACTTCGGCTCCTACGGCGTCATGAGCCCCGGCATCAACGGCGACTTCACCCTGCCGGACGCGGGGTCGCTCAGCGCGGCGCAGGTCGCGGCGATGAAGGACGCCAACATCATGGTCGGCGGCGGCTGGCAGGACCCCAGCCACTACTACCACGCGAGCGAGGTGGCCACCCTGGCCGCGGTGGGCGTGCCGGTCACCCCCGACTACGTCAACGGCGGCCACTCCTGGTACGCGTGGCGCCTGCTGGTGCGGGACTTCCTGACCAAGGTCGCCTTCTTCCCGCCCGCCGCCGGGTGACCGCTGCCGGCCGGCGCCGGCCCCGGCCCGGGTCCCGGTCCGGGGCCCGGGCCGGGGTCAGCACACGACGCGCAGCGCCGGCCTGAGGAAGGACGGCAGCAGCTCCGAGGCGACCTGGATCGCGCCCCGCACGGTCGCCTCGGAGGACAGCGGGCGCACCGCGAGCCCGGCGGCGTTGGGCCGGTAGGCCAGCGCGCGCAGCTCCTCGGCGAATCGCTCGAAGAAGCGCGTACCGCCGTCGGTGAAGACGTTCCCGCCGAAGTAGACCACGGCCGGGTTGACGACGTTCACCTGCCAGGACGCCGCCAGCGCCAGCCGGTGCGCGGCCAGGTCGAGCATGCCGAGCACCGCCGCGTCGCCGCACGCCTCCATCCCGGCCAGCGTCGGGGGCGCGGGCCGCCCGGTGATCCGCTCGAACTCGGCCCGCAGGTGCGGCGCGGAGGCCACGCTCTCCACGCAGCCGCGCCGCCCGCACCGGCACAGCGCGTCGACGCCGGGCAGCACGCAGTGCCCGAGTTCCCCGGCGCTGCCGGTCGCGCCGTCGATCAGCCGCCCGCCCACCGTCGCCGCGCTCCCGACGCCGTGGCCGACGTAGACCAGCGCCGCGGAGTCCGCGGCGGCCGGCTCCTGCGCGAGCCGGCCGATGAGCGTGGCGGCCACCACGTTCACCACGGCGACCGGCACACCGAGCATCCCGGCGAGCTCGTCGGCGGCCGGCAGGTCCGACCAGCCCTCCGACCGGACCACCGTCCACCGGCCCCGGGCCCGGTCGATCGAGCCGGGCAGGGTGAGCGCCACCGCGGCCAGCGGCCCCAGGTCCGGGTGCGTGTCGCGCAGCGCGGTGACGCGCTCGGCGAACGATGCGACCAGCTCCCGCCAGTCACCGGGCTCGGGCGCCGCCGGCGCGAGGCTGTGCGCCAGGACATTGCCCGCCATGTCCGCGAGGGTGACCTCCACACGGGCGCTGCGCAGCCGGACGGCCGACACCACCCGCGCCCGGGGCCGGAAGTGCAGCAGGGTGCCCGGCCGCCCGCCGCCGGCGGCGGCCTTGAGCTGCCCCTCCTCCACGACCAGCCCCTCGGCGGCCAGCTGCCGCACCACCGCCATCACCGTCGGCCGGGTCAGGCCGGTCAGCCGCCCCAGCTGCGCGCGGGTGAGCCCGCCGTGGTCGCGCAGCGCCCCGCACACGGCGGCCACGTTGGCCTCCCGGATGTCGGCGGTCGACATGCGCTCGGCGGGTCGCGGCGCCGCGGCGGGAACGTCCATGCCCGAAAGCTTAGGGCGGTCCGGCGCCTGTCCTGCGCCGGTGCGGTGACATCCCGGCGCCAGACCCGCGCAGCGCTCCGCGCCGCCCGGCCGCGCCGCCCGGCCGCGCCGCCCGGGTCCCGGGGACGCCGCCTGCCCCCGGGGTGCCCGGCGTGCCGAGCGGCACGCGGACCGCGCCGGGCGCATAGTCGTATCAGCGCAGCAGCCGTACGACCGAAAGGGAACGCAGCACCGTGCCCGCACCACCGCGGATCGACTACCGGGCGGTCTTCGCCGCCCTGGTGAGCCCCAGCCTGCTGCTCGCCCCCGACTTCGTCGTGGCCGACGCCAACGACGCCTACCTGCGGGCCACCGGCCGCACCCGGCAGGAACTCGTCGGCCGCAACATCTTCCAGGTCCACCCCGACAACCCCGACGACCCGCTGGCCGACGGCGTCAGCAACCTGCGCGCCTCACTCGAGCGGGTGCTGCGCTCCAAGCGGTCCGACACCATGGCCGTCCAGCAGTACGACATCCCCGCGCCCGGCCGGCCGGACATCTTCCGCGCCCGCTGGTGGTCCCCGATCAACACCCCCGTGCTCGGGCCCGACGGCGAGGTGGCGTGGATCATCCACCGCGTGGAGGACCTCACCGACTTCGTGCTCCGCCACGCGCAGACCGTGGACCCCGTGGCCGGCCGCGCGGCCACCGAGTCCGCGACGCAGTCCGAGCTGTTCGACCGGGCCCAGGAGCTCCAGCGGTTCAACGACGAACTGCGCGTGGCCCACGACCGCGAGCGCCGCACCGCGCTGACCCTCCAGCGGGCCATGCTGCACTCCCCGGACCTCGCCGGGCACCGCGAGATCGCGCTGCGCTACATGCCGGCCGTCCGCTCGCTGAACGTCTGCGGCGACTGGTACGACGTGGTGGACCTGACCGAGGACACCTTCACCGTGGCCGTCGGCGACGTCGTCGGCCACGGCCTGGAGGCCGCCGCCGTGATGGGCATGCTGCGCAGCGCGCTGTCCGCGGCGGTGCGGGCCATCCCCGAGCCGGGCCGGGCGATGGACGTCCTCGGGGTGTACGCGCGCACCTTCGAAGGCGCCCTGGCCACGACCGCCGCCAAGGCCGTCATCGACACCCGGGCCCGGCGCATCACGTACACCAGCGCGGGCCACCCGCCCCCGGTGCTGTGCCGCCGCGACGGCACCTCGGAGCTGCTGGACCAGGCCACCGACCCGCCGCTGGGCCTGAGCGTCGACGGCATGCCGCGCCCGCAGGCCAGCGTGGGCTACGCCCCCGGCGACACCCTCGTGCTGTACACCGACGGCCTGATCGAGCGCCGCGGCGAGGACATCGACGTCGGCCTGGGGCGCCTGACCGACATCCTCGCCCGCAGCACCGGCCTGGGCCCCGACGACCTGGCGGACGAGCTGCTGGCGGGCCTGGGCGTCGCGGACGGCGGCCCGGACGACATCGCGCTGATCGTGGTGCGGCTGTGACGCGGGCGCGGCCGTCGCACGCCGCAGCGTTCAACCGCCGTACAGACTGACGCAACGTCGACGCGTCACCATTGCTCCCCGTGTCTACTTCACGCTCGCGGGCCGGCGTCGCTTCGGTGTGCGCCACGGCTCTGACGCTTTCAGGACTGCTCGTCACCGGGGTGCTCGCCGCGCAGTCGGCGGCGGCCGCGGACCCGGCCGGCTACCAGAACGTACGGATCAACGAAGTCACCTCGGCGGGCAGCGACACGGTGGAGCTGTACAACGCCGGCGCGGCCGCGGTGAGCATCAGCGGCTGGCAGGTGGCCGACAACACCTTCTCCGCGCAGAAGTTCACCCCGTCGGCGAGCACGATCCCGGCCGGCGGCTTCGTCACCTTCGACTCGCCCAAGGGCCTCGGCGACGCCGACAGCGTGGTGGTCACCACCTCCGGCGGCACCGTCGTCGACCGCGTCGACTGGGCCACCGGCGGGGCGAAGCCCGCGATGGCGCGGTGCGGCGGCGACGGCAGCGGGACCTGGGTGCCCGAGACCTCCGCGGCCACCTTCGGCAGCGCGAACGCGGCGGGCTGCCCGCCGGCGCTGCCGGCGGCGAGCCAGGTGCGCATCAATGAGGTCACCTCCAGCGGCTCGGACACCGTGGAGCTGTACAACGGCGGGACCAGCGCGGTCGCCGTCGGGTCGTGGACCTACGTCGACAGCGACACCGGCCACACCGCCGCGAAGATCTCCGCCTCCTCGCCGAGCGCCACCAGCATTCCCGCCGGGGGCTACGCCACCTTCGACTCCACCCTGGGTCTGGGCGACAACGACTCGGTCTTCCTGCGCGACGCCGGCGGCACCACCGTGGACTCGGTCACCTGGGCGACGGACGGCGCCAAGCCGTCGGACCAGCGCTGCGCCGATGGCACCGGCCTCTTCCAGACGTCCGCCACCGCCACGCCCGGCGCCGCCAACTCCTGCGCGGGCGGCGGCAGCGGGGGCGGCACCGGCGGCGGCCAACTGCTGGGCGGCGGCGGCTCGCTGACCAGCGGCTGCACCCCCGAGGCGCCCTCCGGCACCGGCTCGACCCCGGCGGGCACCCTGGCGTGGCCCGGCGGCCAGGACGTCACGATCGCCGACAACGTGTGCGCGTTCACCACGTCCACCGGGCCCGAGGGGCGGGACGTGAGCGGGCTGGCGTTCGACCCGTCGAACCCCTCCGTGCTGTGGGCGGCGAAGAACAAGAACTGGCTGTACAAGCTGGTCAAGAGCGGCGGCAAGTGGGTTCCCGACCCGTCGTGGAGCGCGACCGGCAAGGAGATCCGCTTCGCCGGCGGCACCGGCGAGCCGGACTCCGAGGGGCTGACCGTCGGCGCGAACGGCCATGTGTATGTCACCTCCGAGCGGGACAACGCGGACAACAGCGTCCCGAAGGACACCGTCATGGAGTTCGACCCCACCGCGACCGGCTCCACCCTCACCCCCGTCCACCAGTGGGACATGACCGCGCAGTTCCCGCAGCTGGACACCGGCAGCAAGGACGACGCCAACCTCGGCTTCGAGGGCGTCGGCTACGTCCCGGACAGCTGGCTGACCGCGAGCGGCTGGGTCGACCCGCGCACCGGCGCCGCCTACGACCCGGCCGACTACCCGCTGCACGGCTCCGGCCTGTTCTTCGCCGGCCTGGAGTGGGACGGCACCCTGCACGTCTACGGCCTGAACTCCGACGGCACCTTCACCACCTTCGGCACGATCGCCACCGGCGAGCCGTCCGTGATGGACGTGACCTACGACGCGGGCACCCAGCGGATCGTCGCGACCTGCGACAACACCTGCGGGGAGACCCACACCTTCCTGAAGGTCGACGCGTCCGGCGCGATCGTCCCCGACGTGGCCTACACCAACCCGACCGTCATGCCCGTCGACAACCTGGAGGGCTTCGCGCTGGCCCCCACCTCCACCTGCACCGCCGGCTCGCGCGAGGCGGTCTGGAGCGACGACGGCATCTACGGCTTCGGCGCCGGCACCTCCTCCTCCGGCCACGCCCTCTACAGCGGCACCTTCCCCTGCTGAACCCGTGAGGCGGCGGGCACCGGCGTCGGCGCACACCGCGCCGAGGCGGGTGCCCGCGCTCAGGCTCCGTCGCCGAGGTGCGACCGCCCGGACCACGCGGCGGCCTGCGGGCCGGACGGCGCGATCGACGGGGGCAGGCCGACCCGCTCCTGGAGAGCCGAGGGGTGGTACGGCGTCGGGCCGTGCCATTCGAGCAGCATGACGGTGGCGTCGTCGCGCAGCAGGCCGTCGTGGTAGTCGAGGTGGTGCCGGACGAGCCGCCGCAGCGTCTCAGGCACCGGCAGGTCGTCGGCGTGGTGGCGGATGAGGAAGTCGGTCAGCCGGTCGAGGCCGAACTCCTGCCCGTCGCGGTTGCGCGCCTCGGTGACGCCGTCGGTGAAGAACAGCAGCCGGTCGCCCGGTTCGAGCTGGTCCTCGCAGATGGTGGTGGGCAGGCCGAGGCCGGTACCCATCGGCCCGGCCGGCGGGCAGGCGAGGGACACGATGGTGCGGCGGCCGCGGATGACCACCGGCGGGTGGTGGCCGCGGCTGGTCCACGCCAGCCGGCCGGTGTCCATGTCCAGGTCGGCCAGGATGCCGGTGGTGAAGCGGTTGCAGTCGAACTGCTCGCTGAGCGTCTGCTCGATCCGGTCCGCGATCTGCCCCAGGTCGGCGCCCTGGCGGCGGTACTTGCGGCACGTGGCGACCGCGAGGTTCGCGGTCAGGCCGGCGGCGGTGTCGTGGCCCATCGCGTCGAAGACCGACAGGTGCACGGTGTCGCCGGACACGGCGTAGTCGAAGGCGTCCCCGCTGATCTCGTAGGCCGGCTCCATGATCGCGCTGATCAGCACCCGGTCGGCGGCGAAGGTCCGCGGCGGCATGAGGCGCCACTCCATCTCCGCGGCGACCTCCATCCGCCGCCGCCGTACCAGCCGTCCGTACCAGTCGCTGGTGCCGCGCTTGCTGACCAGCAGCAGCGAGATCAGGACGGCGAGCCGGCCGACGTCCGTGCCGATCTCCACCGCCGCCCCGGGCCGGCCGACCCTCAGCACGCCCAGGCGTTCGCTGCCGTCCAGCAGCGGCACCCACCACTGGCCCCGCGACGACGCCGAGGCGGGCAGCACCTGGCCGAGCTGGAAGGCGCGGCCGGCCACCGTGCCCTCGATCTGGACGTCCGCCGGTGCGCTTCCGGCCGCCCCGGCGCCGCTGCCGCTGTCCGCGCCGCCGCCGTCCGCGTCACGGCCCGTGAGCAGGTGCAGCTGCTCCTGCTCCAGGTCGCTCACGTAGATCAGCACGTCGGGCCAGCCGGCCCGCGCCGCGTACGCCGCGACCGCGCCGGGAACCTGCTCCAGCGTCATCAGCTGACTGGCCGCGAGCAGCTCACCCAGCGCCCCCGCGCGCGTCCCGGTGCCCATGAGCCGCACCTCTTCCTCCGTGGCGAACCGCCCGGATGGCCCGAATTGCGCATTCTCCCCTCCACGATATCGGTGCCGGAGCAACGGCGCCGGGAAGGCGAAGCGTAAAATGGCTCTATCCGAACTTATCCGAACATATCCGGTGAAAGGTCACCGCCATGGCTGGTCACGCGTGGGATCTGGCCCTGAGCAGCTCCGTCCAGGACGACATCATCTGGTACGCGATCATCGCCGCCGTCTTCCTCGTGGGCGTCGTCTTCGCGATCCGCAGCAACTGAGCCCCCCGCAGCCCCGTCCGGTGACCGCCCGCGCGGTCACCGGACGCCGTGCGTGTGCAGCCGGTGCCGGAACAGGGCGGCCGCCGCGCCCAGCGCCGGCACCGACACCGCGGAGACCGGCAGCGCGTGCCGGGACAGCCACATCTGCGGGCTCCGGCCGTGCGCGCGGTCGCCGAAGGTGCCGTGCGCGCCGTGGTCCTCGCCCGGACCGGCGTCCAGCGGCTGCCACAGGTTGTCCGGCCGGCCCGGCGCCTCCCTGCGGCCGGTCTGCTGGGAGTCGTAGCCGGTGCGGGCGAGATAGCGGTCCAGCAGCGGCGCGGCGAACTTCTGCGCCAGCAGCGTGGCCGCGGTGCTGGCCCCCGCCCAGTACTGCTTGCGGCGCGGATGCTCGGCGGCGAACGCGACGGCGCGGGCGGCCAGTTCGGGCTGGTAGATCGGCGGCACCGGCTGCGGGTGGCGCGGCAGGCGGGAGCGCACCCAGGAGAACTGCGGCGTGTTGACCGCGGGCATCTGCACCACGGTGATCCGCACGTTGCTGCGCTCGTGCAGCAGCTCGCACCGCACCGACTCGGTGAAGCCGTTCACGGCGTGCTTGGCACCGCAGTACGCCGACTGGAGCGGGATGCTGCGGCCGCCCAGCGCCGAGCCGACCTGCACGACGGTGCCGCGGTCGCGCGGCTTCATCCGCTCCAGCGCCACCATCGTGCCGTGCACGAAGCCCAGGTACGCCACCTCGGTCACGCGCCGGTACTCCTCCGGGCCGATCTCGGTGAACGGCGCGAACACCGACGCGAAGGCGACGTTGACCCACACGTCGATGGGCCCGAAGCGCTGCTCCGCCTGCTCGGCGGCGGCCCGCACCGCCGCGTGGTCGGCCACGTCGACCGGGACGGCCAGCGCCCGCCCCCCGGCCTCCTCGACGTCCCGCGCCGCGCCGCGCAGCCCCTCCTGCCCGCGGGCGAGCAGCACGACGTTCGCACCGCGGCGGCCGAACTCCCGCGCGGTGGCGCGGCCGATGCCGGCACTGGCTCCGGTGATCACTACGTTCTGTGCCATGGTTCGACGGTTCCCTTCTCGGCTTGCGGTCCTTGCGCTTGCGGGCGTCACCGCGCTGCCGGGGAGTCCCCGGCCAGCCGCCCCGCGCACTCCAGCAGCAGCGCGTGGACGAACGCCTGCGGCAGGTTGCCGCGCAGCTGCCGCTGCGCGACGTCGTACTCCTCGGCGAACAGGCCCGGCGACCCGCAGGCGGCCCGGTTGCGTTCGAAGAAGTGCCGGGCGCTGACGGTGCGCCCCTGCTGGTGCTCGGCCAGCGCCATCACGAACCCGCACAGCAGGAACGCGCCCTCCGCCTCGCCGAGCGGCCGGCTGTCGTGCCGGAAGCGGTACACGTAGCCGTCGTCGACCAGGCGCCGGTGCACCTCGGCCAGCGTGGCGCGCGTACGCGGGTCGGCGGCGGGCAGGGCGCCGCGCACGGCCGGCAGCAGCAGCGCGGCGTCGACGGTGCCGTCCTTGGGGCTGCGCTGCCAGAAGCCGTCCGCGTGCAGGTGGGTGGCGGTGGTGTCGGAAAGGATCGCGTCGGCCAGCGCCGAGCAGCGGGCGCCGTCCGGGCCCAGGCCCGCCCCGGCCCCCGCCCCGGCCCCGTCGCCGGGCAGCGCTGCCACCGCCCGCAGGCCCGCGACACACGCCAGCCGGGAGTGCGTCCAGTGCCGGTCCTCCAGCTCCCAGATCCCCGCGTCCGGGGACGACCAGCGCTGCTCGACCGCGTCGACGGCGACGCCCAGCGCCCGCCGCCCGTCGCGGTCCAGCCGGTCGTGGCGGGCGGCGGCGGCCAGCAGGCTCAGCGCCTCGCCGAACGCGTCGAGCTGGAACTGCCCGTTCACCCAGTTGCCGACCTTGTCGGTGCCGCCGGGGTAGCCGGGCAGGCCGAGCCGGTGCTCGGCGGGCACCGCGCCGCCGGTGACGGTGTAGGCGGGTGCCAGCCGCGGCCCGTCGGCCAGCAGCCGGTGCGTGACGAAGGCGGTGGCGCGGTCCAGCAGGTCCGTGGCGCCGACCGCGGCCGCGGCGATCCCGGCGTAGCTCTGGTCGCGAATCCACGCGTACCGGTAGTCGTAGCTGCGCCCGGAGTCGGCACGCTCGGGCAGGCTCATCGTGGCGGCGGCCACCATGCCCCCGCTGCCGCTGGTCAGGCCGCGCAGCACCGAGTGGGCGTGGCGGGCGTCGCGGGCCGCGAGCACCCGGGGCAGTGCCGGCCGGGCGCGGGCCCAGCCCTCCTCGGTGGCGTGCCAGGCCCGCTCGGGGTCGACCGGGGGCCCGGTCAGGGGCTGCTCGGACAGTTCCAGGACGAGGTCGTGGCGGCCGCCGGCGGGGACCGTCAGATCCACCGCCAGCAG
The DNA here is from genome assembly GCF_057708105.1 of Actinacidiphila sp. bgisy144. NCBI lineage: Bacteria > Bacillati > Actinomycetota > Actinomycetes > Kitasatosporales > Streptomycetaceae > Actinacidiphila > Actinacidiphila sp. bgisy144. Next base: position 85,196 of record NZ_JBYIRM010000004.1, read on the forward strand.
CTGCCCGCCGCCGTCCGCACCCGGAACGCGACCCTGGTCCTGACTCTGGTCCTGGTCCTGGTCCTGGTCTTGGTGCTGGTCCTGATCCGGTGCCGCGAGCAGGGACCGCTCCGGCCCCGCCGGCCGCACCCGCGCCTGGCCCGCGCCGCTCCACCGCCAGTGCAGCGGCCCGCTGCGGCCGCTCCACACGCCGTCCCGCAGCCGCACGTCCTCGTCGCGGTGGCTGCCGAAGCCCGCCCGCGGCGCGAGCAGCACCCGCACCCGCGCCGGGCCGCCGACGGCCAGCACCCGGCGCAGCAGCACCACGCGGTCCGGCGCGCCCGGGAACGCCAGGGCCTCCCGGCACTCCAGCGGCCCGTCGCAGGTCAGCCACCGGCTGCGCCAGATCAGGCTGTCGCGTTCGTAGGAGCCGCCCCACACGTGCCGGGGGTCGCGCGGGGTCACCGTGTAGGTCCCTCCGCCGCCGATCAGGCCCGAGAACACCGCGTCGGAGTCCCAGCGCGGTGCGCACATCCAGGCGATGTCCCCGTGCGGGCCGACCAGCGCGCCGCGCTCCCCGTCCGCGAGCAGCGCGTAGTCGCGCAGGACATGCGGGGCGAACGCCGGGCCGGGAGCGCCCGCGACGCCCGGTGTGCGGTCCGTGTCCGCCATGTGCGGCCCCTTCTCTCCTTCGCGGGTGCGCCTGCCGCCCACCCGCTGACCGGCCACTTCTCGGGTACCCGCGGTGCGCAAGGGAATTCCGGTCCGCCGGGCGAGGAATGCGCGGCGCCCGGCCGGGCACCCGACAACGTGTCGCGGGTCGGCAGTCGGGGGGTGGGGCGCCCGCGCCGGATCGGAACACCGAGACGTGACGGAAGGTGAGAGCGATGCCCCGAGGTTCCAACGCCAAGCGGGAACGCCAGTACGAGCACATCAAGGACAGCGCCCGCGACCGCGGGGAGTCGCCCCGGCGCGCGGAGGAGATCGCCGCCCGCACGGTGAACAAGGAGCGGGCGCGGTCCGGGGAGTCCCGGACCGCCAGCCGCACCTCCACCCGGGACATGTCCTCCTCCCGGCGCGGCGGCCAGCGCTCGCACTCCGGCGCGCAGGGCCCGACCAGGGACCAGCTCTACAACGAGGCGAAGCAGCGGAACATCAAGGGCCGCTCGCACATGAACAAGGCCGAGCTGAGCCGGGCGCTGGGCCGCTGAGTACCCCCTGTCGACGCACCACCGGTCGACCGGACCGGTGACCGGCGCCGCACCGGCCGCCCCCGTAGGTCCCCTGGCCCCCGTATCCCCGTATCCGGAGGGAAACGCACGTATGAGCGCGATCGAGGACGGCGAAGCCCGCGAACTGGACGTCGAGGCCCTGGAAGCCGCACTGCGGGAGGCCGTGGACGGCGAGGTCCGGTTCGACGCGGGCAGTCGCGGCGCCTACGTGACCGACGGGTCGAACTACCGCCAGGTGCCGATCGGCGTGGTGGTGCCCCGCACGGTGGACGCCGGCGCCGCCGCGGTGGCGGTGTGCGCGCGCTTCGGGGCCCCGCTGCTGTCCCGCGGCGGCGGCACGAGCCTGGGCGGGCAGTGCACCAACACCGCGGTGGTCGTGGACTGGACGAAGTACTGCCACCAGCTCGTCTCCGTCGATCCCGAGGCGCGTACCTGTGTGGTCGAACCCGGCATCGTCCTGGACGAGCTCAACCGCCAACTGGCCCCGCACCACCTGATGTTCGGGCCGAAACCGTCCACCCACAGCCACTGCGCGCTCGGCGGCATGATCGGCAACAACTCCTGCGGGGCCTCCGCGCAGGCGTACGGCAAGACCGCCGACAGCGTCCGCCGGCTGGAGATCCTCACCTACGACGGCACCCGCACCTGGGTCGGCGCCACCTCCACCGAGCAGTACGACGAGATCACCGCCGCCGGGGGCCGCCGCGCCGAGCTGTACCGGGGCCTGCGGGACCTCAGCGACCGGCACCTGGCCGACATCCGGCGCGGCTACCCCGAACTGCCCCGCCGGGTGTCCGGCTACAACCTCCCCGACCTGCTGCCGGAGAACGGCTTCCACGTCGCCCGCGCCCTGGTCGGCAGCGAGGGCACCCTGGTCACGGTGCTGCACGCCGAGCTCGACCTGGTGCCGGTGCCGGCCGCGCAGGCGATGCTGGTGCTCGGCTACCCCGACATCTGCGCGGCCGCCGACGACGTACCGCGCCTGCTGGAGCACTGCCGGCCCACCCAGATCGAGGCCCTCGACGACCGCATGGCGCAGCTCATGCACGAGGAGGGCGCCTACCTGGAGTCGCTCTCCTCCTTCCCCGAAGGCAGCAGCTGGCTGCTGGTGCAGTTCTCCGGCGACACGCAGGAGGAGGTGGACCGCCAGTCCCACGACCTGCTGCGGGCCCTGGGCCGCGACGAGCGGGACGGCACCGTCGCGTTCTCCGACGACCCCGACCGCGAGGAGCAGATGCTCAAGGCCCGCGAGGCCGGCCTCGGCGTCACCGCCCGCCCGCCGGACGGCCGCGAGACCTGGGAGGGCTGGGAGGACTCCGCCGTCCCGCCGCAGCAGCTCGGCGCCTACCTGCGCGACCTGAAGAAGCTCTTCACGGACTTCGGCTACGACCACCCCTCGCTCTACGGCCACTTCGGGCAGGGCTGCGTGCACACCCGCATCCCCTTCCAGCTGCGCACCGCCGAGGGCGTCGCCACCTTCCGGTCGTTCCTGGAGCACGCCGCCGACCTCGTCGTCTCCTACGGCGGATCGCTCTCCGGCGAGCACGGCGACGGGCAGGCCCGCGGCGAGCTGCTGACTCGGATGTTCGGCGAGCGGCTGGTGGGCGCCTTCGGCGAGCTCAAGGCGCTCTTCGACCCCGGCGACCGGATGAACCCCGGCAAGGTCGTCGCACCCAACCGGCTCGACTCCCACCTGCGGCTCGGCGCGGACTGGCGCCCCCGCGACGAGGCCGACACGCGCTTCGGCTTCCCCGACGACGAGCACTCCTTCCGGCGCGCGGTCATGCGCTGCGTCGGCATCGGCAACTGCCGCAGCCACGAAGGCGGCGTGATGTGCCCCAGCTACCGGGCCACGGGGGAGGAGGAGCACTCCACCCGGGGCCGGGCGCGGCTGCTGTTCGAGATGATGGGCGGCCACGCCGACTCGCCCGTCACCGACGGCTGGCGCTCCACCGAGGTCCGCGACGCGCTCGACCTCTGCCTGGCCTGCAAGGGCTGCAAGTCCGACTGCCCCACCGGCGTCGACATGGCCACGTACAAGGCCGAGTTCCTCTCCCACCACTACCAGGGGCGGCTGCGGCCGGCGGCGCACTACGCGCTGGGCTGGCTGCCGCTGTGGGCGCGGCTGTCCCGGGTCGCGCCCGGCGCGGTCAACACGCTGCTGCGGGCCCCGGGCATCTCCACGCTCGGCAAGAAGCTCGCCGGCGTGGCACCGCAGCGCGACGCGCCGGTCTTCGCCGAGGAGTCCTTCGTCCAGTGGTGGCGCCGGCGCGGCGCGCCCGAACCCGACCCCGCGGACCCCCGGACGGTGGTGCTGTGGCCCGACACCTTCAGCACCTACTTCCACCCGTCGGTCGCCCGCTCCGCCGTCAAGGTCCTCACGGACGCCGGGTTCCAGGTCGCGGTCCCCACCGACGCGGTCTGCTGCGGGCTGACCTGGATCTCCACCGGTCAGCTCGACACCGCCGCGAAGGTGCTGCGCCGTACGCTCACCACCCTGCGGCCGTGGCTGGAGGCCGGCACCCCGATCGTCGGCCTCGAACCGTCCTGCACCGCCGTCTTCCGCTCCGACCTGCCCGAGCTGATGCCAAAGGACGAGGACGTCAAACGCCTCGCCGGGCAGTTCCACACCTTCGCCGAACTGCTGCTCCAGCGCGCCCCGGACGGCTGGCGGCCGCCGGTGCTGAACCGGGCCGCCACCGTGCAGACCCACTGCCACCAGCACGCCGTCACCAAGTTCGACGCGGACCGCGAGCTGATGCGCCGCGCCGGCATCCACGCCGACGTCCTCGACGAGGGCTGCTGCGGACTGGCCGGGAACTTCGGCTTCGAAGCCGGCCACCACCAGCTGTCCATGGACATCGCCGAGTCGGGCGTGCTGCCCGCGGTCCGCGAGGCGGCCCCCAGCGCCCTGGTGCTCGCCGACGGCTTCAGCTGCCGCACCCAGATCGAGCAGGGCGGCACCGGCCGCGGCGCGCTGCACCTCGCCGAGGTGCTCGCCCTCGCCCTCGACGGGCCCGCGCCCGCCGACCACCCGGAGAAGGCCGCCGCGCGCCCCACGCCGCCCCCTTCCGCCGTCTCCCGGCTGGTGGCCGCCGGCGCGGCGGTCTCCGCGGGCGCCGCCTGCTACGCGCTCACCCGCCGACTGCGGCACTAGCCGCCGCACCCCCCCGAACCTCCCCTGCACAGAAAGGACGTACCCCGTGTCGATCAAGGTGTCCGACTACGTACTCCAGCGCCTGCGCGAATGGGACGTGGAGCAGGTCTTCGCCTACGCCGGCGACGGCATCAACGGCCTGCTCGCCGCCTGGGGCCGGGCCGAGGACAAACCGGAGTTCGTCCAGGCCCGGCACGAGGAGATGGCCGCCTTCGAAGCCGTCGGCTACGCGAAGTTCTCCGGCAAGGTCGGGGTCTGCGCGGCCACCTCGGGACCCGGCGCGATCCACCTGCTCAACGGCCTGTACGACGCGAAGCTCGACCACGTGCCCGTCGTCGCGATCGTCGGGCAGACCAACCGCAGCGCCATGGGCGGCTCCTACCAGCAGGAGGTGGACCTGCTCAGCCTCTACAAGGACGTCGCGTCCGAGTTCTGCGAGATGGTCACCGTCCCCGAGCAGCTGCCGAACGTCATCGACCGCGCGATGCGCACCGCGTACGCCCGCCGCACCGTCACCGCGGTCGTCATCCCCGCCGACGTCCAGGAACTCGACTACTCCCCGCCGACGCACGCGTTCAAGATGGTGCCCTCGAGCCTGGGCGTCTCCTCCTACGCGCCCACCCCGGCGCCCGCCGACCTCCACCACGCCGCCGACGTGCTCAACGCCGGCGAGAAGGTCGCCCTCCTGATCGGCCAGGGCGCGCGCGGCGCACGCGCCGAGGTCGAGCAGATCGCCGACCTGCTCGGCGCCGGCGTCGCCAAGGCCCTGCTCGGCAAGGACGCCCTGTCCGACGAACTGCCCTACGTCACCGGCTCGATCGGCCTGCTGGGCACCCGCCCCTCCTACGAGATGATGCAGGGCTGCGACACCCTGCTGGTGATCGGCTCCAGCTTCCCCTACACCCAGTTCCTGCCCGACCTCGACCAGGCCCGCGCGGTGCAGATCGACATCGACCCGTTCATGGTCGGGCTGCGCTACCCCTTCGAGGTCAACCTCGTCGGCGACTCCGCGCAGACCCTCAAGGCGCTGATCCCGCTGCTGGAGGCGAAGAAGCACGGCGCGTGGCGGAAGAAGATCGAGAAGGACACCGCCCGCTGGTGGGAGGTGATGCAGCGCCGCGCCGCGGTCGACGCCGACCCGATCAACCCCGAGTACGTCGTGCACGCCCTCGACGAGCTGCTGCCCGAGGACATCATGCTCGCCGCGGACTCCGGGTCGGCCGCCAACTGGTACGCCCGGCACCTGCGGATGCGCGGCGCCATGCGCGGCTCGCTGTCCGGCACCCTGGCGACGATGGGCCCGGGCGTGCCGTACGTGATCGGCGCGAAGTTCGCCCACCCCGACCGGCCCGCGCTGGCCGTCGTCGGCGACGGCGCCATGCAGATGAACGGCATGGCCGAGCTGATCACCGCCGCTAAGTACCACCACCAGTGGCGCGACCCGCGGCTGGTCGTCGCGGTCCTCAACAACCAGGACCTCAACCAGGTCACCTGGGAGATGCGCGCCATGGAGGGCGCGCCGCAGTTCGTGCCCTCGCAGGCGCTGCCCGACGTCCCCTACGCCGACTTCGCCCGGTCGATCGGCCTCGGCGGCGAGCGCGTCGAGGAACCCGGCGGGGTGCGCGGGGCCTGGCAGCGGGCCCTGGCCGCCGACCGGCCGTACGTCATCGACTTCCGCACCGACCCCGCGGTGCCGCCGATCCCGCCGCACGCCTCCCTCGACCAGATCGAGGCCGCCGCGTCCGCCGTGCTCCAGGGCGACCCCGACCGCGCCGACGTGGTCAAGCAGGGCTTCAAGGCGAAGGTGCAGGAGATGCTGCCCGGCCACCGCCACCGTGAGGACCGCCCCGGGGCCGGGGCGTGAGCATCCCGCCGGTCCCGCCGGTCCCGCCGGACCCCGGAGCGGCCGGCGGGCCCGCGCCCGGCGACCCGCCGGCCGTGGACGCGGTGGACAGCGCGGTCTACACCGTCCCCACCGAGCTGCCGGAGGCCGACGGGACCCTCGCCTGGGACGCGACCACCGTCGTGACCGCGACCGTGCGGGCCGGCGGCGCCCAGGGCCTCGGCTGGACCTACGGCTCGCCCGCCGCGGCCGCGGTGATCCGCGACCACCTCGCCGGCGTCGTCACCGGCCGCTCCGCCTGGGACGTGCCCGCGGCCAACGAGGCGATGACCCGGGCGGTGCGCAACGCCGCCCGCCCCGGCATCGCCGGCCACGCGGTCTCCGCGGTGGACCTCGCCCTGTGGGACCTCAAGGCCCGCCTGCTCGGCCTGCCGCTGGTCCACCTGCTCGGCGCGGCCCGCACCGAGGTCCCGGTCTACGGCAGCGGCGGCTTCACCACCTACACCGACCGCGACCAGGACCGCCAACTGCGCGGCTGGACCGGCGACCTGGGCTTCACCCGCGTGAAGATCAAGATCGGGGAGTCCTGGGGGAGCGAGCCCGAGCGCGACCGCGCCCGCGTCAGCCGCGCCCGGTACGCCGTCGGCGACCGCACCGAGCTCTACGTCGACGCCAACGGCGCCTACGGCCGCAAGCAGGCGGTCCGGCTGGCCCGGCACCTCGACGCGGAGGGCGTCACCTGGTTCGAGGAACCCGTCTCCTCCGACGACCTGGCCGGCCTCGCGCAGGTCCGCGCCGCCGTCCTGCCCGACGTCACCGCCGGCGAGTACGGCTACACGCTGCCGTACTTCCGGCAGATGCTCGCCGCCGACGCGGTGGACTGCCTCCAGGCGGACGTCACGCGCTGCGGCGGCATCACCGTATGGCTGCGCGTCGCGGCCCTCGCCGAGGCGCACGGCCTCCAGATCTCCGGCCACTGCGCGCCCCACCTGCACGCCCACGCGGCCGCGGCCGTCCCGAACCTGCGGCACCTGGAGTGGTTCCACGACCACGTCAGGATCGAGAACACGCTTTTTTCCGGAGGCTGCGACCCCACCGGGGGCGTGGTCGCCCCGGGTGCCTCCGGCGCCCCCGGCCACGGGATGTCCCTGCACACCGCCCGCGCCGAGGAGTACCGGTCCGGCTGACACTGTCCCGCGCCGCGGTCATGGCCGCGCGCACGGCGGGTAGGCGAAGGGCCATGGACACGACCGGCGTCACCCTGGGCGTCGAGGAGGAGTACCTCCTCCTGGACACCCGCTCCCACCTGCCCTGCCCCTGCGCCCAGCGCGTGCACGACGCCGCGCGGATCGGCTCCGGGCTGGGGCGCGACGAGGTCGACCGCGAACTGCTCCAGGCGCAGGTGGAGATCGCCACTCCGGTGTGCGGCAGCCTGGAAGAGGTCGGCGAGCACCTCACCCGGCTGCGGCGGGCGGTCGCGTCCGCCGCAGCGACCGAGGGGTGCCGGCCGGCCGCCACCGGGGGACTGCCGGTGCCCAGCCGGCAGGACGTCCCGGTGACCCGCGAACGGCGCTACCAGAAGATGCACGCCGAGGCCCGCCGGCTGGTGGACGAGCAGCTCATCTGCGGGATGCACATCCATGTCGCCGTGCCGAGCCGATCGGTGGGCGCGTCCGCACTCGGGCGGGTCCGGCCCTGGCTGCCCGTCCTGCTCGCCCTGGGCGCCAACTCCCCGTTCTGGCAGGGCCAGGACACCGGCTTCGGCAGCTGGCGCACCGTCGTCTTCGGCCGCTGGCCGGTGAGCGGGTCGCCGCCCTTCGTCACCGATGCCGACGACTACGAGGAGCGCGTCGAGGCGCTGATGGCCACCGGGGTCGCCCCCGACCGCAAGCAGCTGTACTGGCTCGCCCGGCTGTCGGAGCGGTATCCCACGCTCGAGGTGCGCGCCCCCGACGTGCAGGTGGACGTGGCCGACGCCGTGACCCTCGCGGGCCTGGCCCGCGCCCTGGTGGTCACCGCGATCCGCGAGGCGCAGCACGCCGAGCGGGCGCTCGACCCGCCCGCCAGCATCATGCACGCCGCCGAGTGGCACGCCGCGCGGCACGGCCTGTCCGGCACGCTGGTGGACCCCCGCTCCGGCACCCAGGCCGACGCCGCCGACGTGGTGCGCGCCCTGCTCGACCACACCGGCGCCGCGCTCGCGGAGTCCGGGGACACCGAGCGCGTCACCGCGGGCGTCGAGCGGTTCCTCGCCGAGGGGACCGGCGCCGACCGGCAGCGCGCCGCCGAGCGCGACGGCGGCATGCCCGCGCTGCTCGCCCTGGTCACCCGGCACGGCTTCGAGGACGCCCGCCCGGCTCAGGAGGCCGGGACGTGACCGGCGGCCCGGCCTCCCGGCGGCCCCGGGCCGCGCCGCGGTCGCGGACGCCGGCGCGGCGGGCGACCATGCCAGGGTGAGCACCGAACGGCAGTCCGCACTCGTGGTCATCGACATGATCAACACCTACGACCACCCCGACGCGGAACTGCTGGTCCGCTCCGTGCGCGAGGCCCTGCCGGGCGTGCGGCGCGCCCTGGCCTCGGCCCGGGAGGCCGGCGTGGACGTCGTCTACGTCAACGACAACTTCGGCCGCTGGCGTTCGCACCACGACGAACTCGTGGCGACCGCGCTCGGCGGAGCCCACCCCGACCTGGTCGAACCGGTGCTGCCCGACGCCGACTCGCTGTTCGTGGTCAAGGCCCGCCACTCGATCTTCTACCAGACCCCGCTGGAGTACCTGCTCCAGCAGACCGGTGTCGGGCACGTGGTGCTGTGCGGCCAGGTGACCGAGCAGTGCGTGCTCTACTCCGCCCTCGACGCGCACATCCGCCACTTCGACGTGACGGTGGTGCGCGACGCGGTGGCGCACATCCAGCACGACCTGGCGCGGCCCGCGCTGCGGATGATGGAGCGCAACATGGGCGCGCGGCTGGTCCGGGCGGCCGACCTCGCGTGGTGAGACCCGGCCGGCGGCGCCTCGTCGAAGCCGGTGCCGTACGTCACGCCACGTCACCGCGGTCGTGCGCTGGGCGACCGGCGGGCGGCGCCCGGGCGATCGATCGGCCCCGGGCACGTGTCATTTCCGTCAGCGGGGTATCCGACCGGACATGGACGACGCAGCTTTGACGGCATTGGCCCTGGTATGCACCCTCAACCCGTCCCCGGCCCCCTCCAGCTCCCAGCTGCTGGCCGAGCAGACCCTGGAGGCGCTGCGCGAGCACGGCGTCGCCGGCGAGGCGGTCCGGATCGCGGACCACGACGTACGGCCCGGTGTCGCGGTGGACATGGGGGAGGGCGACGCGTGGCCCGCGATCCGGGAGAAGATGCTCGCCGCCGACGTCCTGGTGCTGTCCACGCCGATCTGGCTGGGGCACCCGTGCAGCGTCGCGCAGCGCGTACTGGAGCGGCTGGACGGCGAGCTGTCGGAGACCGACGACGAGGGCCGGCAGCTGACCTACGGCAAGGCCGCCGCGGTGTGCGTGGTCGGCAACGAGGACGGCGCGCACAAGGTGACCGCGGACCTCTTCCAGGGCCTGAACGACGTCGGGTTCTCCCTGGCCGCGGGCGCGGCGACCTACTGGGTCGGCGAGGCCATGCACGGCACCGACTACCAGGACCTGGACAAGCCGCCCGACGCGGTCGCCGCCACCACGAAGACGCTCGCGGCCAACACCGCGCACCTGGCCCGCGCGCTGCGCGTGCGGCCCTACCCCCCGAGCTGAGCCGGACCCCCGGCCCCGCATCCCCCTACCCCGCACCCGCTTCGACCCGCACCCAGGCGGACCCGGAAACCGGAGGACACCCGATGAGCGGCACCGAGAGCACCGACCAGCGCGGCGGCGAGGCCGCGGCCGTGCTCTTCGACGTGGACGGCACCTTGATGGACACCGTGCACCTGCACACCGTCTGCTGGTGGGAGGCGCTGCGCCAGGGCGGCCACACCGTCCGCGGCGCCCGTATCCAGCGCTGCGTCGGCATGGGCAGCGACCACCTGCTGGACGCGCTCCTCGGCGAGGACCGCGACCACGACGAGGACAGCGCGCTGAGCGCCGCCCACGACGCGCTGTACGCGCAGTACTGGTCGCGCCTCGCCCCGCTGGACGGCGCCGCCGACCTGGTGCGCGCCTGCGCCGCGCGCGGCTGGCGGGCGGTGCTGGCCTCCTCCGCCAAGAGCGGCGAGGCGAAGGTGATGACCGACGCGCTCGGCGTGGACGACGTGCTCTTCGCCGCCACCACCGCCGACGACGTGCAGGCCAGCAAACCCGCCCCCGACCTGGTCCGGGAGGCGCTGGACAAGGCGGGGGTGCCCGCCGAGCGGGCCGTGTTCGTCGGGGACGCGGTGTGGGACGCGCAGGCCGCGCGCGCGGCCGGCGTGCGGTGCCTCGCGGTGCTCACCGGCGGCGGCTTCTCCCGCGCCGAACTGACCGACGCGGGCGCGGAAGCGGTCTACGACAGCCCCAGGGACCTGCTGTCCGCTCTCGACGGCAGCCTGCTCGCGGCCCCGCCGGGCCGGCGACCACCGGGCAGCGCCTGACCGCAAGCGCCCACGCCCGCATCGCACCCGACCCCCGGAGGTCCCCCGTGGCTGCCCAGACCGCTTCCCTCGCCTTCCGCCGCCCCCGCGGGCCGTGGACCCTGCCGGGCGTGTACGCCCCCCAGGAGGACACCCGGCTGCTGGGCCGGGCGCTGCGGGCCGAAAGACCGCTGGACGGCGCGGACCTGCTCGACATCGGCACCGGCAGCGGCGCACTTGCGGTGCTGGCCGCGCGGATGGGCGCCCGGGTCTCGGCCACCGACATCTCGTGGCGGGCGGTGCTGGCCGCGCGGGCCAACGCGGCGCGGCAGCGGCAGCGCGTCCGGGTGCGCCGCGGCGACCTCGCCGGGAAGCAGCACGGCCGCACCTACGACGTGGTCGTCACCAACCCGCCCTACGTGCCCGCACCCGAGGACCTGCCGCCCTCCGGCGGGGCCGCGCGCGCCTGGGACGCCGGGCGCGACGGGCGGCACGTGGTGGACCGGGTCTGCGCCCGCGCCCCCGAACTGCTGCGGCCTGCGGGCGTGCTGCTGATGGTTCACTCCGGGCTGTGCGGCGTGGAGGCCAGCCTGCACCGGCTGCGGGCCGGCGGCCTCGCCGCGGAGGTCGTGGCCCGCGACCACGTCCGGGTCGGCCCCGTGCTCAGCCGCCGCCTGCCGTGGCTGCGGGCCCAGGGCCTGGTCGGACCGGCCGACGAGTACGAGGAGCTGGTGGTCGTCCGTGCCGAGCGAACCTGACCCGCGGGAGCCCGGGCACGACGCCCCCCGCCCGGCCGGTGCGGCCGGCGGCGACCGGCGTCCGGTCCGGGTCCGGGTGGACCCGGACGGGCCGATCCTCGTGGAGGGCCCGGTCGAAGTGGTGCGGGACGACGGGACCGTGGCCGTCAGCGACCGCTTCGTGGTCGCGATCTGCACCTGCCGCCGCACCCGCACCCCGCCCTGGTGCGACACCAGCCACCGGCGCCGCAGGCGCCCGCCCGCGCCGCCGCGGCCCGAGCCGGACGCCCGCCGCCCCGCCGACCCGCCCGAAGGAGGCCCGTCCCGTGCGGACACCTGAACCCGCCGGCACCCTGACCGCCCCCCGGCTGCCGCAGGCCCGCGGCCCGCTGTCCGACGCCGTCGCCACGGCGCTGACCACCGCCCGGCCACCGCAGCAGCGGGACGTGCTGCGCGCCCACACCACCGGGGACCCGTACGGCGACGACCTCCAACTGGCCCTGTACGTCCTGTACGAGCTGCACTACCGCGGCTTCGACGAGGTCCCCGACGACATGGAGTGGTCGCCGCTGCTCGCCCCGCTGCGGGCCGCCCTGGAGCAGACCTTCCTGCGGGCCCTGCACACCGACGTGCCCGCCCGCACCCCGGACGAGGCGTTCGCGGACCTGCTGGTCGAGCCCGCCGACCCCGCCGGCAGCGTCACCCACCACCTCGAACACGACGGCGACCTGGGCCAGCTGCGCGAGTACGCGGCGCTGCGCTCGCTCTACCACCTCAAGGAGGCCGACCCGCACGCCTGGGTCATCCCTCGGCTGCACGGGCGGGCGAAGGCCGGCATGGTCGCCATCGAGTACGACGAGTTCGGCGCCGGCCGGGCCGAGGACGTGCACGCCCAGCTCTTCGCCGACCTGATGGCCGACCTCGGCCTCGACACCGCCTACGGGCGCTACACCGAGGCCGCGCCCGCGGTCGCCCTCGCCACCGTGAACCTGATGACCCTGTTCGGCCTGCGGCGGGACCTGCGCGGCGCGCTCGTCGGCCACTTCGGCTGCGTCGAGGTCACCTCCTCGCCCGGCTCCCGCCGGCTGGCCGCCGCCATGCGCCGCACCGGCGCCGGGCCCGCCGCGGAGCGCTTCTACACCGAGCACGTGGCGGCCGACGCCGTCCACGAGCAGGTCGTCCGGCACGAGGTCGTCGGCGGGCTGCTGGCCGAGGAACCCCACCTCGGCGCCGACGTCGCGTTCGGCGCCGACGCCACCGTCCTGCTGGAGGACCGGCTCGCCGCCCACCTGCTGGACGCCTGGCGGTCGGGCCGCTCGGCCCTGCGCCGTCCCCTGTGACCTCCGGCCGGCCCGGCCGTCAGGTCTGCGCGGCGATCAGCACGCACAGCGCGGCCACCCCGAAGGTCAACCAGGCGACATAGTCGCCCAGATGCCCCGAGTGCAGCCGCCGCAGCCCGGTCACCGCGTGGCGCACCGCCCGGTGGAAGGGCAGCCGCACCGGCCGCCGCACCGCCAGCCACGCCAGGAGGGCCGCCCCCGCGGCCGACACGAATCCCAGCAGCAGCCCCTCACCCGTCCACGCCGACGCGACGTGCGCGACCGCCGGGGCGGCCCCGCCCAGCACCGCGGCCCGGTAGGCGGCCGGGTCGGTGTAGACCCCGGCGCCGCCGGCGATCGCGCGCCCCACCGCGGGCACGCACCCCACGGCCGCGCACAGGGCGAGCAGCACCGCGGGCACGGCCGTCATCATCGGCGGCAGCGACCGCCCCGGCGTCCGGACCTCCGGCTCCTCGCCCTCGCCGCTGGTCTCCTCCTCGCCGGGCCGCTGCGCCGGCACCGCGCCCGCGCCCCAGAAGATCCGCACCGCCGCCCGCAGCACCGCCCCGCCGGTGAGCGCGGACGTGAGCACGTACACCGCCGGCAGCCACGCCTGCGTACGGCCCGCGGCGGCCTCGCCGAGGGCCTTGCCGAGCCCGGTGCCGAACGGCGGCAGCCCCGCCAGCGCCAGCGCGCCGAGCACGAACAGCACGCCCGGCAGCCGCAGCGCGCGCCCCCGGCCGTGCAGCCCGTGCTCGTCGACGGAGCCGTAGCGGTCCAGCAGCACACCGGTCAGGCCGAACAGCGCCGCCTTCACGCAGCCGTGCGCGGCCACGTACACCGCGGTGCCGGCCGCCCCGTCGGGCCCGAGCAGCGCGATCCCCACCACGAACAGCCCGACATGACCCACCGTCGAGTACGCGAGCATCCGTTTGAGGTGCCGCTGCTGCCAGCACATCACCGCGCCGACAAGCGCGGTGAGCACCCCCAGCGCGGTGAAGGTGTGGCGGAACACCTCGTGCGGGACGCCGCCCGGGCCGGAGAAGACCGTCCAGTACACCCGGCCGACGCCGTACACGCCCAGCTCGACCATCACGCCCGACAGCAGCATGCACACCGGGGTGGGCGCGACGGCGTGCGCGTCGGGCAGCCAGAAGTGGAACGGCACCACCGCCCCCTTGACCAGCATGGCGGTGACGACCAGCACGAAGCCCGTCACGGTGAGCAGGTCGGCGCGGTGGCCGGCCAGCGCGGGCCCCAGCGCCGCGAGGTCCAGCTCGCCGGTGCGCGCGTAGAGCAGCCCGATGCCCAGCAGCGAGCAGTACGCGGCCAGGGAGTTGACGATCCCGAAGGTGAGGGCGCCCTGGAGCGGGCGCGGGTCCTCGATGCGGTAGCCGGTCAGGGCGTACCCGGCCGCGCCCATCAGCTCGAACCACACGAAGGCGTTGAACAGGTCCCCGGTCAGCGCGAAGCCGACCATGCCGGCCTGGAAGGTCAGCACCATCGCCGGGAACAGGCCCGCGCGCTCGCCGCTCGGCTCGTCGAAGTACCGCCAGGAGTAGGCGAGCACCGCCAGCACCAGGCACGCGGCGAGCAGCGCCAGGCCCGCGCCGACCCGGTCCGCGGCGAGCACCACGCCGATGCGCACCGGCCACCCGGCCAGGCGCGCCACCGCGACGCCGTGCAGGTGCGACCACAGCAGCGCCAGGCAGACCACGTCGGCCGCGGCCGCGGCGGTGGCCAGCACGTCGCAGCCCTTCCGCGGCAGCACCCGGCCGGCCACCGCCAGCAGCGGCGCGCTGAGCAGCGGGATCGCCACCGCCGCCGGCAGCAGGACCGCGTCCGTCACCGGGTCAGCCCTTCAAGGCGGTCAGCGCCTGCGGGTCGACGGTGCCGTGCCGCTTGCGCAACTGGATCGTCAGCGCGAGCAGCAGGGCGGTGACGGTCGCGCCCACGACGATGTCGGTCAGCGCGAGCGCCTGCACCACCGGGTCCACCACCGGCCGCGAGCCGGGCCGCAGGTCGGAGAAGACCGGCGCGGTGCCGTGGTCGCGGTAGCCGACGGTGAGCAGCAGGACGTACGTCGAGGACTGCGCGACCGCCAGGCAGCCGATCGCGTGGATCAGGTTCCTGCTGGTCACCAGCCCGTAGAGGGCCACCAGCAGAATCCATCCCGCGGCCAGGTACGCCCACACGCCCATCAGGCGTCCTCCTTCTGCTCGGTGCTGCCGGTGACCTCGACGGCCTGGTCGAGGAAGTGCGCGACGAGCACGATCAGCCCCGACGCGACCTCCACGCCGACGGCCGCGTTGAACAGCGGCACCATGCCCCCCGAGGTGATCTGGTTGAACGTGCCCAGCGGGAGGACGTTCTCCAGGAACGCGCCGCCCGCCGCGAGGCCCGCGACGCCCATCGCGGTGAACGACGCCGCCGCCAGACAGTCGGCCATGTCCAGGACGACCAGCGGCCGCAGTCGCCGCAGCACCCGGTAGTCGGCCGCGACATAGCCCAGATGGAGCGCGGTGGCCAGCACGACCCCGCCCTGGAAGCCGCCGCCGGGGCTGAGCTGGCCGTGCGCCACGACGTACACCCCGACCAGCACGGTCACCGGCAGCAGCACCGCGCCCAGCAGCCGGGTGGTGGGCAGGACGTGCTCCGAGGCGGCGGGGTGCTGGCGCTCGTCGCGGGCCAGGCGCAGCAGCAGCGTCGCGCCGAGCACCGTGCCGAAGAGGATCGACTCCTCGCCGAGGGTGTCGAAGCCGCGCAGGTCGAAGTTGACCGACGAGACGACGTTCGCGGTGCGGTGGCGCAGGGCCGCGGCCACGGCGCGGGTGCCGTAGGGGTGCGCGGCGCCGCCGAACCGCGGCAGTTCGCGGCAGGAGACGGCGAAGCAGACTCCGAGCACCGCCGCGGACAGCGCGAACAGCAGCAGCCGCGCACGGGCGTTCACGACCCGCCCCCGCCGCCGGGTCCCTCCGGATCGCCGCCCCCGGCGGGATGCTCCGGCCCGGACAGCGAGCGCCGTCGCACCTTGCGCACCGTCAGCAGGATGAGCAGCGGCGTCAGTACGGTGCCCACCGCCACCTGCGACAGCGCCACGTCCGGTGCCTGGAGCACCGTGAAGAGCAGCGCCAGCGCCAGCCCGAGGACACCGAGCAGCACCGCCTGCCGCACCGGTTCGCGGCACAGCACCGCCAGCGTGGCGGCCACCACCACGAAGCCGAGCGCCACACCGATCAGGGCCGTGTCCACCGTTGCTCCTCCTCTTCCCCGCTGCCGTCCCCGCTCCCGTGCCCCTCGCCTGCCCCGACCTCGCCGGACTCCCACGCGGCCTTGCCGACCGCGATCGTGGCGGCCGTGCCGCCCGCGGCGAAGACCAGGCCGATGAAGAGCGTCTTGACCGCCGCGCGGCCTGGGCCCTGCTCCACCGCGACCGCCAGCGCGATCAGCGGCACCCCCAGGCACGACGCGACGGCCAGCGCGTGCAGGCGCGCGGGCGTCCCGTCCAGCCGCACCAGGGCCGCCGCCGACAGCAGCACGCAGCCCACGCCCGCCCACAGCAGCACCAGGGCCGCCACATGACCGGCCGTCATCCGCGCCCCCGGGCAGGCCCCGTGAGCGCCGCGCACTCAGTCGCCGGCACGCTGCTGCTCCTCAACGGCCCCCTCGCTCCCGCCGGCCACCACGAAGCGGGTGAACACCAGCGTCCCGGCCGGCGACAGCACCGCCAGCACCAGCGCCAGGTCCTGGTACGAGGACCGGCCGTACCCCTGCGGCAGCAGCAGGAACACCGCGCCCACCACGGTGGACAGCAGCGACAGCGCCACCAGCCGCCGTACCGCGGAGCCCGCGGCGGCCACCCACAGGCACGCGGGCACCGCGCCGGCGAGCAGCACCAGGGCCGCGGCCGTCCACGCGTTCACCGCGGGCCGTCCGGACCGGTGAGGGCACGCTCCACCGCGCCGGGCGCGCGGCGCAGGGCGTGCACGCGGACCGCGGCGCCCTGCCGAGCGCCCCCGGCCGCCGACGTGCCGTCCGTGCCGTCTGCGCCGTCTGCGCCGTCTTCGTCGATCGTGAGCACGCAGGTGTCCGCGGAGGCGGCCAGCAGCAGCCCCGCGCCGCCCGCGCCGGTACCCGGGCGCAGCACGACCCGGCGGACACCGCCCGGACGCCGCCCGCCCCGCACGACCGCCCCGGCCAGCGCCGCGCTCCCGCGCAGCAGCGACCAGGGCAGCGCCGCCAGCGCGCGCAGGGCGCCGCGGCCGTGCGGCCGCCCGATGCCCACCGCCCGCCGCAGCCGGTGCGCCGCCAGCGCGCCGGCCAGCGCGGCACCGGCGGCCACCAGCAGTTCGACCGGATTGACCGAGCTGATCAGCACCACGTCCAGCGCGGCGAGCAGCACCCACCACGCGGCGACCTCGGCCACCGCCGTCCGCCCCATGCCCGCCGCCTCCCGCCTTCGATGCCCGCCTCGTGCATTCTCGAAGCACCCCGGAGCCGTACTCCCGCGCCGTCCCGCGCCGCGCCGTACGTCACCCGAACGGGGGCGGTGCGGGCGGGCGGAAAGCGTCCGGCTCCGTTGCGGGGCCGCGTACCCCGGCAGCCCGCGCGCACACCGGCACCCGCGCGGGCGGCGGGTGCGCGCGGGCGCCGGCACGCGCGCGGGCAGGTCCGCCCGCCGCCGGGCGGGACCGCGGCCCGGCCCCCAGACTCGGGGGCATGACACGCTGGAGCGCGACGACGGTCATGGCACAGCCGCTGCTGCGATGGGCACCGGACCGGGCCAGACCCGGCCGGATCGCCGACGCCGTCAGCAGGCTGGAACGCACCACGGCGCTGGACGGCGCGATCGGGGCGCTGCGGGGCGGCGTGCACGCCGTTGCGCTGGGCGACGTCCGAGACCTGCTGCACGGGCGTTTCCTCGGCCACCCGGTCCACCCCCTGCTCGTCCAGGTGCCGGTGGGCGCCTGGCTGTCGTCCGCGGTGCTGGACTGGACCCCCGGCGGCCGGCGGCAGGCCGGGCTGCTGATCGCGGTCGGCCTGGCCGGCGCGGTCCCCGCGGCGGCCGCCGGGCTGGCCGACTGGGCCGAACTGGAGGACGAGCAGGCCCGGGTGGGACTCGGCCACGCGCTGCTGAACGTGGTGGCGACCTCCTGCTACACCATGTCGCTGGCCTCCCGCCTGATCGGCCACCGCGGGCGGAAGACGGCCCTGTTCGGCCTGGCCGCGGTGGCGGCCAGCGGCGCCCTGGGCGGCCACCTGGCCTACCACCAGGCGGCCGGCGCCAACCACAGCGAGGCCACGCCCCGGATCACCCCGCCCGGCTGGCACGACGTCGGCCCGGTCGCGGACTTCCCCGACGGCCGCCCGGTGCGCTGCCTCGTCGGCGAGGTCGCGGTGCTGGTGCTGCGCGACGCCGACGGCACGCTGTCCGCGCTCGCCGACCGGTGCAGCCACCTCGGCGGGCCGCTGTCGGAGGGCGAGATCACCGACGGCTGCGTACGGTGCCCGTGGCACGGCAGCACCTTCCGGCTGTCGGACGGGTGGAACGTCACCGGCCCGGCCACCGCCCCGCAGCCCTGCTTCGACACGCGGGTCACGGACGGCCGCGTGTGGGTGCGGCTGCGGACCGCCGCCCCCGGCGACGGCCCGGCGCCCGCCGGCTCCTGACCCCCGGCTCCTGACCCCCCGGCCCGCCCCGCTTCCGCGGGGCGCCCACCCGGGCGCGCGGAAGCGGCGGCGGGCCCTGCCCGGGTCAGGCCGGCGAGCCGCCCAGCAGCGGCGGGAAGCGGTCCCAGACGCGGTGTTCGGCGAGCAGGCCCGCGAGCTGCCCGAGGGCGTCGGTCCCGGTGTCCCGTGCGACCACCCCCGCGCCGCCGGCCGCGAGCCCCACGGCCGCCAGCACGTCGCTGCCCTCGCCGAAGGCGCCGAGCGGCTTGCCGTGCCGGTACGCCTCGGTGACCAGCAGCAGGACCCGCGGGTCGATGTCGGTGACGGCCGCCGCCTCCGGGTCGGCCTTCGCGTCGCGGGCCGGCGCCGCGTCGGCGGCCGGCCCCGGAGCCGCGGCCAGCAGCAGCGCGTCGAACTCGATGGACCGGGCCGTCGCGAAGGTGCGCTGCACGCCCGGCCCGCCCGTCGGCGCGACCACCAGCGGCACCATGTCCGCCGCCAGCACGGCCTGTCGCACGTCGGCCACGTCCTGCCCCGCGTCGGCCACGACGATCCCGATCACCCGCCCGTCGGTCGGCCAGCGCCCGCCCAGCTGGGACAGCGCCGGGCTCGGCTCGGGGTCGGCCAGCGGCACCGTGGGCTCCGGCACGGGCAGCCCGAGACCGGCGGCGACCGTCCGGCACAGCTCGCCGTCGATGTTCGCCAGCACCCGCAGCCCGCGCTCCTTGACCGCGTTCTCGTAGCACTTGCCGAGCTCGAAGGTGTAGGCGGCGGCGATGTGCTCCCGCTCCGGGGGCGTCATGCTGCGCCAGAACAGCCGCGCCTGGCTGAAGTGGTCGTCGAAGGAGGCCGCCGCGTCGCGGACCTTGCGCGAGGCGGGGACCTCGACGGGCGCCTCGATGTAGGCGCCGGTGTCCGCGCCGGCCGTGAACGGGCAGCCGCCGTCGAGGGAGTTGGGCCGGTAGGGGGCGACGCCGCGGTGCACCGCGGTCTGGTGCATGCCGTCGCGGAGCATGTCGTTGACCGGCGCGTGCGTGCGATTGATCGGCAGCTGCGGGAAGTTGGGGCCGCCCAGCCGGGTGATCTGCGTGTCGACGTAGGAGAAGAGCCGGCCCTGCATCAGGGCGTCGTTGGTGACGTCCACCCCGGGCACGAGGTTGCCGACGTGGAAGGCGACCTGCTCGGTCTCCGCGAAGTAGTTGGACGGGTTCGCGTCCAGCGTCATCAGGCCCACCGGCTGGACCGGCGCGATCTCCTCCGGCACGATCTTCGTCGGGTCCAGCAGGTCGATGCCCTCGAACATCTGGTCCTCGGTGTCGGGGAAGGTCTGCACGCCCAGCTCCCACTGCGGGTGCGCGCCGGCCTCGATCGCGTCGGCCAGGTCCCGCCGGTGGAAGTCGGGGTCGACGCCGGCGGCGATCTGCGCCTCCTCCCACACCAGCGAGTGGACGCCCAGCTTCGGCTTCCAGTGGAACTTCACCAGCGTGGTGCCGCCCTCGGCGTCCACCAGCCGGAAGGTGTGGACACCGAAGCCCTCCATCATCCGGAAGGACCGCGGGATGCCGCGGTCGGACATGTTCCAGAGGGTGTGGAAGGTCGCCTCGGTGTGCAGGGTGACGAAGTCCCAGAACGTGTCATGGGCGCTCTGCGCCTGCGGGATCTCCCGGTCCGGGTGCGGCTTGCCGGCGTGGATCACGTCCGGGAACTTGATCGCGTCCTGGATGAAGAACACCGGGATGTTGTTGCCGACCAGGTCGAAGACGCCCTCGGAGGTGTAGAACTTCGTGGCGAAGCCGCGGGTGTCGCGCACCGTGTCGGCCGAGCCGCGCGAGCCGAGGACCGTCGAGAACCGCACGAACACCGGTGTGCGGACGCCCTCGGCGAGGAAGGCGGCGCGGGAGATGCGGGCGGCGGTGCCGTACGACTCGAAGACGCCGTGGGCCGCGGCACCGCGGGCGTGCACGACGCGCTCGGGGATGCGCTCGTGGTCGAAGTGGGTGATCTTCTCCCGCAGATGGTGGTCCTGGAGCAGGACCGGCCCGCGCGGACCGGCCTTCAGCGAGTGGTCGGTGTCGTACAGCCGCGCGCCCTGGGCCGTGGTGAGGTAGGCGCCGGCCTGCGCGGCCGTCGCCGGGTCGGCGCCCGTCGGCTGCCCGGTGGGGCTGCCGGTCGCCGGGCCGCGCTGGTCCGCCTTGGGCGGCAGCGGGTCCCGCGGCCGCGTCGGTTCGTCCACCGGCGGCGGCTCCACGCCCGGTGCGCCGGGGATGTTGTCGCGCGGGGTGTCCTTGCTGCTCACTGCGGCTCCTTGCGGTCGGGTCAGGGGAGTGGCGCCGACGGCGCCGACCTGTCCGGGTGCCCCACCCGCGGCGGGCGAACCGCCGGCCGGCCCGGATTCCTCCTGATGGCGGCCCGGGCCGGGGGCCGGCTCGCGGGGGGCGGGTCCGCCCCGGCGCGGTCAGCGGTCGCGGTGCTCGTCGTGCTGGTGGCGCTCGCGGCGCTCGCCGGGCTCGTGGCGCTCGTTGCGGCGCCTGGCCCACAGCGGCAGCACGATCCAGCACAGCACGAACCATGCGACCAGGGCGCCGACGAGCCAGGCCGCCGTCGGGTCGTGCACGGCGACGCGCAGCACCAGCAGCAGCGACGACGCCATGGTGCACAGCAGCAGGCACAGCCCCAGCAGGGTCAGCCGCGACGCGAGGACGACGGTCTCCGGTTTGAGCCGGCGGCCGGTGAGCAGCCGGTGCATGGCGACCGGTCCGACGAGCGCCCCGGTGGTGGCGGCGCCGAGCACGACGGTCGCCACGTAGATGTGCCGGTCGGTGGCGGACAGGGTGGTGAATCGCTGCTGGAAGACCACCGTGAGCAGGAAGCCGAAGAGGATCTGCACCCCGGTCTGGGCGACGCGCAGCTCCTGGAGGAGATCGCCCCACCTGCGGTCGGCGCGCTCCTCCTCGCTCTCATGGCGCCCCGCCGCCGGTGACGGCTGCCGGTCGTCGGACGGCTTCATCGCGGCTGGCCCTCCTTCGCCGTACGCCCCCGCGTCCGCGGCCCCGTGCGGGGCGCGCGGAGCCTGCCGGTCGGGTGCCCCCGGCACCGCGGATCATGCGCGGCGCCGGGCGGGGCGGCTGTGGCGGCTGAGACGGTCAGGCGGGCCGGGCCGGGCGGACCACCCGGGCCTCGCAGGTCCTGGTGGGGGAGGCGAACAGCTCGCGGGTGCCGGACAGGTCGAGCACCCGCGCGACGCTCGGCGAGAGCGCGGAGATCGCCAGTTCGACCCCGAGGTCCAGCGCCCGCGCCCGCAGCCGCAGCAGCATGTTCAGGCCCGCGCAGTCGAAGAACGCGACGTCGCCCAGATCGACGTCCAGCCCGGCGGGGGAGAGGACGAGGCAGTCCGTCAGGATGTCGCCCGCGGTCGGGGCGGTGGCCAGGTCGAGTTCGCCGGCGACCGCGGCCCGGGTGTGGCCGGCGCTCTCGACGGTACGGACGGCCAGGCCCGAGTCGAAGTCCTGGTACGAGGATGTCCTCGGTGACGTCCCGCCCCTGTGCGCCCGCGCGCTGCCGCCGAGGGTCGGCGTGGGCTCGATGACGGTCAACGACCTACCTCCTAATGCTTCGCAGGCTTGTACCCAGAGCTTGCCCGTCCGCTTCGAGCACGTCAAGAAATACACGAAATCGAGTTCGTGACTTGAGCGACATGAATCAGCCGCCGTAAGGTGAGACCGTGCCCGAACCAACCGACTCCCGTCCCACCTGGACCTTCCTGACCAACCACGCCCGGGTGCTCGCCACCATCGCCCGCGACCCCGGAGTGCGGGTGCGGGACATCGCGGCCCGCTGCCTGCTGACCGAGCGCGCGGTGCAGAAGATCATCGCGGACCTGGAGGGCGACGGATACCTCCAGCACACCCGTATAGGGCGCTCCAACCACTACGAGATCCCGCAGGGCACCCTGCTGCGCCACCCGGCCGACTCCGGCCCCACCGTGGACGACCTGCTCGCCGTGTTCGCCCTGGACACGCACCCCGCCACAGGCGGCGCACCCGACCCCGACCCCGGCGCCCACTCCGGCGGCGACGCGACCTGACCCCTGCCGCCCGGCCCGGCCGCGCACTTTCCGGGCGCGCCCCGCGGTAGAGGGCCGCCCCTGCGGGTACCCGGGGACCCTGCGCCGGGTCGGGAACCTGTCCGCCCGCACCGGCACCCGCTGCCGTAGGAGGTAGGGACATGGCCGATACCCGCACCCGCGCGGACTCCGCCCTCGCCGGCCGGTCCGCGGTGGTCACCGGAGGCTCCCGCGGCCTCGGCCTGCTCATGGCCCGGCGGCTGGTCGACCTCGGCTGCGACGTGACGGTCGCCGCCCGCGACGCCGCCGAACTCGACGCGGCCGCCGCCCACCTGGACGCCGGCGCCGCGAGACACGCCCGCGTACGGACCCAGGTGTGCGACGTCACCGACCGCGACGCGGTGCGCGCGCTGATGCGGGAGGCGGCCGGCGCCCACGGAGGGATCGACGTGGTCCTCGCCAACGCCGGCATCATCCAGGTCGCCCCGATCGACGCGATCGGCGCCGACGAGTTCCGCTCGGCGCTGGAGACGATGTTCATGGGCGCCGTGCACACCGCCCTGGAGTCCCTGCCCTACCTGCGCCGCAGCCCCGGCGGCGGCCGGCTCGCGCTGATCGGCTCGGTCGGCGGCCTCGTCACCCCGCCGCACCTGGTGCCGTACGCCTGCGCGAAGTCCGCGGTGGCCGCGCTCGCGGAGGGGCTGCGGGCCGAGGAGCGGCAGGTGAGCGTGACGGCGGTGCACCCGGGGCTGATGCGCACCGGCTCCCACCTGGCCGCGGAGTTCGGCGGCGACCGGGCCGCGGAGTTCGGGTGGTTCTCGGCGCTGGCCGGCACCCCGCTGCTGTCGATGGACGCCGAGCGCGCCGCGCACCGCATCGTCCGGGCCGTCGAGGCGCGCCGGACCCGGCTGGTGCTGACGCCCGCGGCCAAGGCGGCGGGCCTCGCCCACGGCGTGGCCCCGGCGCTCACCGTCCGTCTGACGGCGCTCGCCGCCCGCGCCCTCCCCTCGGGCGGGACGGACGGCGCGTCCGGAGCCGGCCTGGCGGAGGGCCGCGACGTGGATGCGGCGCCGGCCGACCCGGTGCTGCGCCGGCTGCGCGCCTGGGGCAGCGCCCTCAACGACCGCGCCGCCGACGCGTTCAACGAGCGCCGCCCCCGGCATCAGTAGCAGCGCAGCTCGATGACGTTGCCGTCCGGGTCGCGGACGTAGAGCGAGGTGGCGGTGCCGCGGGCGCCGAAGCGCGGGCCGGGGCCGTCGACCACGTCCCACGCGCCGGATGCGACCACCTCGTCCCAGTCGAGCGGTTCGACGACCAGGCAGAAGTGGTCGACATTGCGGCCGTCCCGCTCCCCGGCGACCAGGTCGACGATGGTGTCCGCGCTCACCCGGACGGACGGGAACGGCGCGCGGCCGGCGCGCCACTCCTCGACGCGGACCGGCGCGAGGCCGAGGGCGCCGCAGTAGAACCGCAACGAGCGTTCCACGTCGGCGACGTTGAGGACCAGGTGGTCGAATCCGGTGACACGCATGGCGTTCCCTCTTTCCGTTCACCGGCGGGGTCCGGGGCCCGGACCGCCTGCCTGGCACCACCCTCGCGGGGCCGGCCGGCGGGACCAAGCACCAAGAGGCATAGGATCGTTGCCCCAGGAACAACGGTCGGCGATCAGCGGGAGGCGGCTCGTGTGGGAGCGCCACGAGACGGCGGCCTTCCTGGTGCTGGCCGAGGAGCTCCACTTCGGCCGGACCGCCGAACGGCTCGGGCTGACCACCGGCCGGATCAGCCGGACCATCAAGGCGGTCGAACGGCGGGTCGGCGCACCGCTGTTCGAGCGCACCAGCCGCACGGTCCGGCTCACCCCGATCGGCGAGCAGCTCGCCGCGGACCTGCGGCCGATCGTCCGCGGCCTGGACGCCGCCCTGGAGCGGGCGGTGGCGGCGGCCCGCGGGGTGACCGGCGTGCTGCACGTCGCCTTCCTCGGCGCGACCACCGCGCCGGTGCTGCTGCGCGGGGTCGAGCTCTTCCAGCGGCGCCACCCCGACTGCGAGGTGCGGGTGCACGAGGAACGCTTGGCCACCACCCGAGCCCACCTGTCGGACGGGACCGTCGACGTGCTGCTGGCCGCGTTCCCCTTCGACGGCATGGCCACCGGCCCCGCGCTGATCCGGGAGCGCCAGGTGCTCGCGGTGGCGGCCGGGCACCGGCTGGCCCGCGAGCCGGCCGTATCGCTGGAGGTCCTCGCCGACCACCCCGTCATCCAGTACCCGCAGGCCACCTCGCGGTCGTTCAAGGAGCACCGCACCCCGAGCCGCACCCCGGGCGGGCGGCCGGTGCCGCGGGGCCCGCAGGGGGAGAGCTTCTCCGAGATGCTCTCCCTGGTGGCCCTCGGGCGCGGGGTCCTGCCGGTCGGCGAGCACACCCCCGGCTCCTTCCCGCACCCCGGCATCGCCTATGTGCCGATCACCGACGCCCCGCCGATCCTGCGGGGGCCGGTCTGGGCGGAGTCCCGCACCACCGCCCGCGTACGGGCCTTCGTCCGCGCCGCCGTGGACGCGGCCCCGCACTCGTCGGTCCCGCCCGCCGCAGGCCGCTGACGCCCGGTCACGGGGTGAAGAGCACCTTGACCGCGCCGTCCCGCTTCTTCTGGAACATCGCGTACGCCTCGGGCGCCTTCGCCAGCGGCACCCGGTGGGTGGCGAAGTCGTCGACACCGAGCGGGTCCGCGTCGGTCAGCAGCGGGAGGAGGTCGTCCACCCACCGCCGGACGTTGGCCTGGCCCATGCGCAACTGGACCTGCTTGTCGAACAGGGTGAGCAGCGGGAGCGGGTCGGCCATGCCGCCGTAGACCCCGGACAGCGAGATGGTGCCCCCGCGCCGCACCAGCTCGACGGCCAGGTACAGCGCGGAGAGGCGGTCGACGCCGACGCGCTGCATCAGCCACGCGGCCAGCGGGTCCGGCAGCAGCGCGGTCATCTGCTGCATGCCCTGGGCCAGCGGCGCGCCGTGCGCCTCCATGCCGACGGCGTCGATGACGCAGTCGGGCCCGCGGCCGTCGGTGGCGTCGTACACGGCGTCGGTGAGCTTGTCGCCGTACGCGGACAGGTCGAAGGTGTGGACCCCGCGGGCCCGGGCGCGGGCCAGCCGCTCCGGCACGAGGTCGATGCCGATGACCTGGCCGGCGCCGCGGTGGGCGGCGATCCGCGCGGCCATGTCGCCGATCGGGCCGAGGCCGAGCACGGCCACGCTGCCGCCCTCGGGCACGGCGGCGTACTCCACCGCCTGCCAGGCGGTGGGCAGGACGTCCGAGAGGTAGACGAACCGGTCGTCCGGCGGGCCGGGCGGAACCGCGATGGGCAGGGTGTTGCCGAAGGGCACCCGCAGGTATTCCGCCTGGCCGCCCGGCACCTGGCCGTAGAGCTTGGTGTAGCCGAAGAGCGAGCCGCCCTTGCCGTGTTCGCGGACCTGGGTGGTCTCGCACTGGGAGTGCAGGCCGCGCCCGCACATGAAGCAGGTCCCGCAGGAGACGTTGAAGGGGACGACGACCCGGTCGCCGGGCCGCACCGCGGTGACCTCGGGGCCGACCTCCTCCACCACGCCCATCGGCTCGTGGCCGAGGATGTCGCCGGGGTCGATGAACGGTCCGAACACCTCGTACAGGTGGAGGTCCGAGCCGCACAGGCCGGTGGTCGTCACCTTCACCACGATGTCCGTCGGGTCCTGGATCACCGGGTCGGGAACGGTGTCCACGCGCACATCGCGCTTGCCGTGCCAGGTCAGTGCCTTCACTGGTGCTTCCTCTCCTCAAGGCGGCGGCCCGCTCGGACCGGTGCGGCGGCCGCGTGGGCAGACGGCGGCGCGCACCCGGCCATCCGTTCCCCGCACCGGGCCGGGCCGAGCGTCCCGCCGCCCGAGGTCCCCCGAGCGGTCCCGCCCGGCGCGCCGCGGCCCACGGAGGCGCGGGTACGGGTGGGGCAGCGGGGACGCGCCGGGGCCGAAGGGGTTTGGCGGGGCCGTGAGGGGTGAGGCGCCCCTGCGTACGAAGATCGACGTCCGACCCGAGAGGGAGCCGAGCATGAGTTCCGCCACCATCGAACGGACCGCGGCGGCCCGCCTTCCCGACGGCGACGTGGTCGCGGTGCTGCTCACCCAGCACGCCCGTATCCGCGACCTGTTCGCCACCGTCCGCGGCACCCGCGGCGACGCGCGCCGGCAGGCGTTCGACGAGCTGCGCGCGCTGCTGGCGGTCCACGAAGTCGCCGAGGAGCTGATCGTCCGGCCGGTCGCGAAGCGCACCGCGGGCGAGCAGGAGGCCGAGCACCGCAACACCGAGGAGGCCGAGGCCACCGAGGTGCTCAAGCGGCTGGAGCAGATGGACCCCGACAGCGCCGGGTTCGACGCGGCGATCGAGGAGTTCGAACGGGCGGTGGGCGAGCACGCCGACCACGAGGAGAGCGAGGAGTTCCCCTCGATCCTGCGCGAGTGCACCGCCGAGCACCGGCACACCATGGGGGAGCGGCTGGCGCGGGCGGAGCGGCTCGCACCGACGCACCCGCACCCGTCCGCGGCCGGCCGCCCCGCGATGGTCGCCCTGACCGGGCCGTTCGCCGCGATGACGGACAAGGTCCGGGACGCGCTGAGCGGCTGAAGGAACCGGGCCGCCGGACGCGCACCACGCGCACGGGCGGGGCGGACGGACGAAGCGCCGTCCGCCCCGCCCGCGCGCGTGGTCAGGGCTCAGCGCGCGCGAGCGCCCGCCGTTGCCGGCGTCATCGATTCTGCGCCCGGCCGGGTGCCCGGTGCGGCGGCCCGTCGAGGTCCAGGGCATTGAGCACCCCTTGCAGGTAGCCGATCGCGTGGGCCCGGCCGCGGCTGCAGTACGCCGCCGAGGAGATGTCGCCCCAGGTGTCGAGGTCGCCGATCATCGCCGGGACGTGGTCGTCGATGAGGAAGCCGTCGAACCCGGCGGCCGCCAGGCGGCGGATCACCCGCGCAGGGTCGAGGTTGCCCTCGCCGAGGAAGCACTCGGTGAAGCTCGGCACGGTGCCGCGCACGTCCCGGAAGTGCACGTAGAAGATGGCCGGGCCGAGCAGGTCGATGACGGCGTCGACGCTCTCCTCCCCGGCCATCTCCGAGACCGTGCCCAGGCACAGGTTCAGCCCCCAGGACGGGCTGCCGCCCGCTTGGGCGAGGGCCCGCGCGATGGCGGCGGGCGAGGTGAAGATCCGGGCGACCCCGCCCAGCGGCTCGTCCACCGGCGGGTCGTCCGGGTGCAGCGCGAGCCGCACCCCGACCTCCTCGGCCACCGGCAGCACCGCGTCCAGGAAGTACTGGTGGTGGGCCCACATGTCCTCGGCGGTGATCGGCTCCGCCACCGGCTCGTCGGGGGTGAGCCGGTAGCCGGCCAGCGCGTTGCCCTGCGGGGCCCGCGCCAGGTCGAAGGCGCTCACCTTGGCGCCGCCGCGCCCGGCCGCGGCCATGTCGGTGCGCCACACGTAGGTGGCGAGGAAGTTGTAGCCGAGCAGGTCGATGCCGACCGCGGCCATGTTGCGCAGGGTCGCGCGGAAGTTCTCGATCTGCTCGTCCCGGCCCGGCAGGCCCCGCTGGATCTTCCAGAAGTGCGCCAGGGGCACGTTCTCCAGCCCGTCGATCGCCAGGCCGTCCGCGTCGCAGCGCTCGCGCAGTGCCCGCAGCTCTGCCAGGCTCCAGCAGCCCTCGCGTCCGGGCAGCAGGTCCGGTGTGTGCAACTGGACGCCGGTCAGGCCGAGTTGGTGCGCGAAGGTGGCGACCCGGTCGTCGTAGGTGTCGATGTGGCCGAGGGAGAGTCGAATGGTCATGCCCGGCCGACCCGCAGGTGCTTCACGGTGATCCGTTCGGTTGGAGGGGAGACGAGGGGGACGCAAGGAGAGGATGCAGGGGACACGAAGAGGGACACGGGGGCGGACGCCGACTGGAGCGTCCCGGTCAGTCGGCGAAGTAGTCCGGGTACTGCGCGCACAGCTTCGGCACCCGCTCCAGCGCGCGTCTGGCGTGGCGGCTGATGAGCTGGCGCCCGCCCTCGACGTCGCGGGCCGACAGCGCGTCGACGATCAGCCGGTGCTCGTCGATCAGGTCGCGCATGCTGGCGGTGTCGGGCTGGGCCAGCCGCCGCAGCCGGTCCAGTTGCAGCTTCATCCGCTGCACGGCCTGCCAGGCGCGCAGGTAGCCGCTGAGGGCGAACACCTCAGCGTGCAGGGCCTCGTCGGCCTGGAAGAACGCGTCGTGGTCGCCGGCGCGGCAGCTGTCCTCCTGCCGGTCCAGCAGGTCGCGCAGGGTGCCGGTCTCGAGCGCGGGACTGCGGCAGGCGGCCTCGAAGGCGGAGACCTCCAGGCTCTCGCGGACGAAGCGCGCCTCCGCCACGTCCCACAGCCGGATCAGCCCGACCCGCGTGCCGACCTGCGGCACCACGTGGACGAGGCCGGCGTCGGCGAGCCGGGCGATGGCCTCGCGCACGGGGGTGCGGCTGACGTGCAGGCGCTCGGCGATCTCCGTCTCCGACAGGGAGGAGCCGGGGGCCAGGCGCAGGGTGCGGATCGCGGCCACCAGCTCGTCGTGGACGAGGTCGGAGGTGCGGGTGCGCCGGCCGTCCCGGCTGATCGGCGTCAGCACTCCGGTGGTTGCGTACGGCGCCTGTTCCGGCATGCGCGCTGGTGGGGGAGCGGTCATGTCCGAATCCTTGCATGCCAGTGTACTTGTATGCAAGTATGCCTCGCCATCGGCCGGGCGGCACCCGTGCACCGCGCCGTACGAGCAGACCAAGGGGACGACGTCATGACCAAGCACAGGGCCGGGCTCACCGCCGCAGCGATCCTCGCTGCCACCACCGTCATGCTCACCGGCTGCGGCGGCGGCAGCGGATCGTCCGCCGCCGGCAAGGGCCCCGCCGAGATCACCTTCTGGGGCTGGGCCGCCGGCTACGACAAGTCGGTGGCGCTGTGGAACAAGGCGCACCCGGACGTCCACGTGAAGTACCAGGCCATCACCAACGGCGGCGCCGGCGGCTACGACAAGATGCTCACCGCCGCCAAGGCGGGCAACGCGCCCTGCCTGGCGCAGATCGGCTACG
This sequence comes from Actinacidiphila sp. bgisy144, assembly GCF_057708105.1. Classification (NCBI taxonomy): domain Bacteria; kingdom Bacillati; phylum Actinomycetota; class Actinomycetes; order Kitasatosporales; family Streptomycetaceae; genus Actinacidiphila; species Actinacidiphila sp. bgisy144. The sequence continues at coordinate 114,851 of NZ_JBYIRM010000004.1, forward strand.
AGACCTTCGCCAGCTTCCTGGCCGCCGGCGCCCTGAAGGACGTCAGCGCTTACGTCAAGCAGGACCGCGCCCAGTTCCCCGACTGGGTCTGGAACAACGTGGGTGTCGACGGCAAGGCCTACGGCGTCCCCGTCGACACCGCGCCGATGGCGATGTTCTACCGCGCCGACCTCTTCGCCAAGGCGCACATCGCGGTCCCGAAGACCTGGGACGACTTCGCCACCGCCGCGGCGAAGGTCAAGGCCGCCGACCCCGCCGCGCGCATCATGAACGCGCCCAGCGACCCTTACTTGTACGCCGGGTTCGCCTGGCAGGCCGGCGCGCCCTGGTTCGGCGCCGAGCACGACGCCTGGTCGGTGTCGTTCGACAGCCCCGCCAACAGCAAGGTCGCCGCCTACTGGCAGGGCCTGACCGACAAGGGCCTGCTCACCTCCTACCCCGCCTTCGACGCCACCTTGTACTCCGCGTGGAACAAGGGCTCGGTCTGGGCGGAGGTCGGACCCGTCTGGTCCGCCTCCCTCATCCGCGACAACGCCGCCGCCTCCGCCGGCAAGTGGGCCGTCGCGCCCATGCCCCGCTGGGCCGGCTCCGACGCGGTCGGCAACTCCGGCGGCTCGGCCACCGCCGTGACGAAGGACTGCGCCCACCCCAAGGAGGCCACCGACTTCGCGCTGTGGATGTCGACCGACAGCGGCTCGGTGTCCAACCTGATCTCCGCCGCGGCGATCCTGCCCGCCTCCAAGTCCGGACTGGCCAGCCCCGCGCTCGACGCGCCCCAGAGCTACTACGGCGGCCGGCGCATCTACCAGCTCTTCCGCACCGAGGCGGCCAAGGTCGACGACAACTGGACGTGGGGCCCGATCATGGCCACCTCCGCCACCAGCCTCGGCGACGGCCTCGGCAAGGTCCACACCAGGAAGGGCACCTACCAGGACGCCCTCGACGGCGCCCAGCGAAGCACCGTCAGCGCCCTGAAGTCGCAGGGCTTCTCCGTCAGCAAGTGACCCGCAGCAGAGCCCCAGAGAAGGTGACCGTGTCCACCGTGACGTCCGCCGCCACCGACCGCCGGCGCCGACTTCGCGAACTCCGCCGAGCCGCGCCCTTCGTCCTGCCCTTCCTCGCGCTCTTCGCCGTCATCTACCTCATCCCCACCGGATACGCCCTGGAGCAGAGCCTGTTCACCGAGAAGCGCTCCGGCCTCGGGCTCACCGGCGCCAGGACGGTCTTCGCCGGCGCCGACAACTACACCCGCGTCCTGCACGACACGGACTTCCTGCACTCCCTCGCGCGCGTCGCCTTCATCGGCGTCATCCAGGTGCCCGCGATGCTGGCCCTGGCCCTGGTGCTCGCGCTGCTGCTCGACTCCGCGGTGGTCAGGACCGGGCGCCTGTTCCGCGTCGCGTACTTCGTGCCCTACGGCCTGCCCGGCGTCATCGCCGGCCTGGTCTGGTCCTTCCTGTACGCGCCCTCGCTCAGCCCGGTCGTACGGCTGCTGGACTCCGCCGGCATCCACGTCGGCTTCGTCACCGACACCGCGCTGCCCTTCGCCATCGCCAACATCCTCACCTGGGCCTGGACCGGCTACAACACCATCCTGATCTACGCCGCCCTCCAGGCCATCCCGCCGGAGACGATGGAAGCCGCCGCGGTGGACGGCTGCACCGGCTGGAAGGCCGCACTGCTGATCAAGGTGCCCCAGATCCGCCCCGCCCTGCTGATGACGCTGGTCTTCTCGATCATCGGCACGTTCCAGCTCTACAACGAGCCGGCCACCATGAAGTCGGTGGCGCCCAACCTGTCCTCCACCTACACGCCCATCATGGCCACCCTGCGCTCGGTGTCCTCGAACAACTTCACCTACGCGGCAACGCAGTCGGTGGTGCTCGGCGCACTGATCTGCGTGCTGTCGGTCGCCGTCTTCCGTGCCTCGGCCCGAAGGACGGACTCATGACCAGCACCCTGCGCCCGCCCGTCGACCCCGCCGGCACCGCCGAGGCCGCCGCCCCCGCCGCACCCCCGCGCCGGCGCCGCACCGGCAGCCCGCTGACGACGATCAACCCCACCACGCGGCTGGTCACCCTCGGCGTCATGACGCTCTTCGCCCTCTACTTCCTGCTGCCGGTGTGGTGGCTGGTCGTCTCCGCCACCAAGGACAGCGGCGAACTCTTCGCCGGCGACGGCTTCTGGTTCGGCCACCACTTCGCGCTGTGGGACAACGTCCAGACGCTCTTCCGCGCGCAGGGCGGCATCTACTCCCGCTGGCTGCTCAACTCGCTGCTGTACGCCGTCGGCGGCGGCATCGTCGCCACCCTGCTGGCCGCCATGTGCGGCTACGCGCTGGCGAAGTTCCCCTTCCCCGGCCGCGAGGCGGTCTTCGGCACCGTGCTGGCCGCGGTGCTGCTGCCCGCCCCCGTCCTGGCCGTCCCGCTCTACCTGCTGTTCAGCCACACCGGGATCGTCAACACCTTCTGGTCGGTGTTCATCCCCAGCATCGTCAGCCCGTTCGGCGTCTACCTCAGCCGCATCTACGCCGCCTCGTCCGTCCCGGACGCGCTCATCGAGGCCGGCCGGATCGACGGCGCGGGGGAACTGCGCATCTTCACCATGGGGATGAGGATCATGGCACCCGCCATGGTCACCGTCTTCCTCTTCCAGTTCGTCGCCATCTGGACGAACTTCCTGCTGCCCTCGCTGATGCTCGCCGACAGCTCGCTGCAACCGGTCACCGTCGGCCTGGTCGGCTGGCGCCAGATGCAGGGCTACCCCATCGGCTACACCACCGTCGTCACCGGAGCCATGCTCTCGGTCATCCCCGTCATCGCGATGTTCGTCTCCCTACAGGCCTTCTGGAGCAAGGGCCTGACCGCGGGAGCCGTCAAATAGCCGGCCGGCCGACCGGCCGGCGTCATGGAAGGACGATCCATGAAGGTCCTGTACGCAACCGCGGCGTCCGTGTGCGTCACGGTGCTTCTCGCGGCACCCTGCCAGGGCGTCGCCGCAGCCGCCGCCGACCCGCCCGCCAACCTCCTCGCGGCGGACATGGACACCACGATGGACAGCGGCACCAGCCCCCTGACCCAGGGCAGCACCACCACCGGCGGCAGCCAGCAGATCGTCAGCGTGGGCGGCGACAACGCCCTCCAGCTGAGCGACGCGTCCGACGGCACCAACCTCGCCAGCTACTTCTACCACCGCTTCTCCACCGGCTCGCTCAAGGACCGGATCAACGCCGTCTACAGCGAACCGGCCGGCAGCCCCGCCGAGCAGTTCGTGCTGACCTTCGACCTCGCCCGCACCCAGGCCAGCGACAAGCCCGTCGCCAAGGACATCTACGCCCGCGTCTCCTTCGGCAACTTCGACAACGCCACGGTGCCGCAGTTCCCCGTGCCGCCGGTCAGCCTCACCACCACCGCCGCCTACCAGAACACCTCCGGCGCCCTCCAGCCGGTCTCGGACACCGACATACCGCAGTACCGCTTCACCATCGTGCCCAACGGCGGCACCCGGCTGGTCTCCACCGTCGAACTCGGCTTCCAGGTCCGCGTCGACACCGGCGGCACCGACGAGGCCGTCGCCGTGGACAACCTCGACGTGTACGACGCCGGCTCCGTCACCGACACCGCGCCGCCGACCGCCCCCACGTCCCTGATCGCCGGCACCCCCGGGCAGAACAGCGTCCCGCTGGGGTGGAGCCCGTCCACCGACGACACCGGCGTCACCGGCTACGACGTCTTCCGCGACGGCTACCAGGTCGCCTCCGTCAGCGGCTCGACCACCACCGCGGTCGTCGGCGGCCTGATGCCGGGCACCGGCTACGACTTCACCGTCCGGGCGAAGGACGCCTTCGGCCACGTCAGCGCCATGAGCGCCCCGCTGCACGCCACGACCTCCGCGTACGTGCCCGACGACCCCGCGCCCTACCCGGGCACCCAGCAGACCCGCTCCCAGTGGCTGTGGGACAAGACGAAGGCCATGAAGGAGGAGGACGGGCCGATCAACGTCGCGCAGTACACCGCGCAACTCGTCGACCACGAGAACACGACCGCCGCCCTCACCAAGCTCGACACCCTCTACAAGGGCTACGACTACGAAGAGTACAAGTGGCTGTCGCGGATGTACGCCTACCTCATGGCGGGCGACCAGTACAGCGCCGCGATGCTCCAGGACGTGGCCACCTACTTCGGCCAGTACAGCTACAAGAAGCTGCCGCAGACCGAGAACCTGCGGATGAGCACCTATGTCACCGGCTACCTCGTCGGCCAGTACCTGCCCGGCGTCGCCGACACCGACGGCACCTCCGGTGCCGCGCTGATGGCCGAGAGCAAGGCCAACATCGAGGAGATGGTCCAGCAGGCGGTCAAGGACGGCTGGGCGGAGTACGAGAGCCCCGAGTACACAATCATGACGTACTTCGGCCTCAACGCGATCTACCAGTGGTCCACCGACCAGGAGCTGCGCACCGAGGTCAAGATGGCCATGGACGTCATGTGGTTCGAGTGGGCCAACGACTGGGACGACGGCTACCTGGTCTCCTCCGAGAGCCGGGCCAAGGGCGACCTGGCGTCCGTGGGCGACCCGACCTGGCGCCCGGCCGACCACACCGCGCTGGCCTGGACGTACTTCGGGGAGCACCGCGCGCAGGAGGGCGTGGGGGAGTCGGACAACCCGGCGCCCGACGCCTACCGCCCCGACCTGGAGTACGTCGGCCTGCTCGCCTGGTCCGGCACCGCGTACCAGCCGCCCGCCCTCGCGGTGCGGATCGGCCGGATGACCGACAAGTCCTACACCGCCTACAAGACCAACCTCCAGAACTCCAGCGGCGACCCGACGGACATCTACCGCACCAGCTACGTCCGGCCGACCTGGGGCCTGGCCACCGAGGTGCAGTACCGCAGGACCGATAACTGGCTGGAGGACCAGCCGCTGGACCTGCGCTGGCAGTCCGACGCGGCGGACCCGCTCTTCCGGGTCTCGATCGACCAGGGCAACGCGCCGGTCGGCAACTACGACGACCCGGCCGAGCAGCGCGTCATGCAGGACGGCCCGACCGCGCTCGGCGTCTACAAGTCCTCCGGTGACAGCACCGAGAACTACCTCAACGCGCTCTTCCCCGACACCGGGGCCATCAAGGAGCGCCGCCAGGTCGACGGCTGGACCGTCGTCGACACCGGCACCATGTACTTCGCGTTCCGGACGGCCCAGCCGGCGACCTGGTACCACCAGACGCCCAACGACCCGTCGAACAAGGTGAAGACCACCACCCAGATCCACCCGACGACGACCCTCAGCTACAGCTACGACATCCTGCGCAGCCAGGCCGACACCAACGGCTGGGTGCTGGAGACCGGCGACACCTCCACCTACGCCAGCCTCGACGCCTTCGCGACGGCACTGACCACCCGGACCCGGCTGGACACCAGCCACATCGGCGACGCCGAACCGCGGCTGGTCTACCACAGCCTGAGCGGCCACGACCTCGACCTCACCTTCGACGACCCCGCCCAGGCCCCCGGCGCGACCCACCTGGTGGACGGCAAGCCGATCCGGTACGACGCGTTCAAGCTCTTCGACACCCCCTGGCTCCAGCAGGACCGGCAGGGCACGAAGTTCACCGCCAGGGTCGGCAGCCAGTCCGTCGTGTACGACTTCTCCGACTGGACCGTCACCACCCGCGGCCCGGGCGGCAACGGCCGCCGCTCCGGCGGCGGCGCCAAGCCCTGACCGCGCACCGACCGCCCCGGCGGGACGCGGGCCGGACCCGGCCCGCGTCCCGCCTATCCTGGGCCCTGCCGGACTTCCGGCAGGCGCCTACCCAGAAGGATCGATCGGTGAGCAGTTCCTCCGCGGACACCCGGCCGGGTGCCGGCCCCCTTCGGCCCATCGCCCGCGGCCGGGTCCGCGCGTCCGACCGGGTCTACGAGGAGCTGCTGTCGGCGATCCGCAACCTGCGCATCCCGCCGGGGGCCTCGCTCTCCGAGACCGACCTGTCCGCCAGCCTCCAGGTCAGCCGCACGCCGCTGCGCGAGGCCCTGGCCCGGCTGGCGGACGGCGGGCTGGTCTCGGTCGTCCCGCAGGTCGGCACGACGGTCGGGCGGATCAGCCTGCGCGAGGTCGAGGAGGCCCGGTTCGTCCGGGAGAGCCTGGAACTGGCCGCCTTCGCGGTGGCCTGCGGCCGGCCCGACCGCGACGTGGCCGCCTGCCGGGAACTGCTGGCCGCGCAGGTCCGCTGCCACGCGAACGGCGACCTGACCGGCTTCTTCGACGCCGACGAGGCCCTGCACGAGCAGATCTTCGTGATCAGCGGCTACCGCGGCGCCTGGAGCGTGATGCAGCCGATGAAGGTCCAGCTCGACCGGCTGCGCCGGCTCGCCCAGCCGGAGACGTCGAACGTGCGCGAGCTGATCGGGGAGCACACGGCCGTGATCGACGCGCTCGAAGCGGGGGACGCCGCCGGCGGGCAGGAGGTGCTGCGGGCGCACATCGGCCGCGGACACCGCTACGCGCCCGCGCTGCGCGAGCAGTACCCGGACTACTTCACGGACTGAAGCGCTGCCCGTGGGGCGGCTGGTGCGGACTCGACGGCCTGTGCCGGGCCGGGCTGCGCGACGCCCCTCATAGCTGAGACAACGTTGGCCCGCGTTGGTCACGCACGGCCGCCGGGTGGCCGGATTCCCGTGGGCTGTCGCGGCCGAATGCGCCGTCAACAGGCGTGATGTACAGGCGTGATGGGGTCGTGCACGCCGTGATGCGGCCTTCGTCCCCGGGGGCGTCGAAGTAATTCCCGGCTACTGGCGCGAAACCTATAGGCAACGTTGTCTCGGCGGGCTATGGTTCAGCACGACCGCGGAAGAGCGGCCGCCTCTTGGTTCCCGTACCCGGCCTTTTGCCCCTGACGTGCGGTCATGTGCCCCTCGTCGGCGTTGGACCTGGCCACTTCGTACCGCCCCGCACGCTCACCGAGCGGCTCGGCGCGGGACAAGGTTATCCCGCCTGTTCGCCGCATGTTTCCCGCAGCACCCGCACACCGCAGCACCCGCATACCGCACCCCCCGACCCGCCACCCGACCTGAGAAGGAGCAGTGATGGCCGAGACGGCCGTACCCGGCTTCGCCGAACCCGCCCGCCTGTGGGCCGACGCCCGCCACGCGGCGGCGGTGCTGGGCGCGCAGGCCGGCCTGCTGACCGAGGGCGCGCGCCTGGCCGTCGAGCCCGGCCCGGCCGGCGCGCGGCAGCTGCGGCTGTCCGCTGCCGCGGACACCACGGCCGTACTCCGGCTGGACGTCCCGCTCGGCGACGCCGCCGGCTACTGGCACCCGTCGGCCGGCTGGGACCGCCATCTGACCGCGGACTGGGCGAGCCGCTGGCGCACCGTCGGGCCCGCCGAGTCCGCGCCGCTGGGCTGCCTGTACGACACGGCCGGGCGGGCGCTGCTGGCCTTCGGCGCCGACCGGCCCGCCGCCACCACGCGGGTCCGATTCGGCCTCGCCGAGGACACCGCCCGGTTCGGGGCCTGGCTGGCGGTGGAGCTGCGGGCCGGTGAGAGCTGCCGGGTGGTGCTCCAGCCGGCCGGGTCGCCGGTCGCCGCCGCGGTCCGCGCGCTGGGCGCGGCCCTCGCGGTGCCGGACGCCCTGCCCGTACCGCCCGCGGGCCGGGAGCCGGCGTACTCCACCTGGTACGCGATGCACCGGGACGTGGGCGCCGCGGACGTGGAGGCCGAGGCGAAGCTCGCCGCCGCGGCGGGCTGCGGGGTGCTGCTGCTGGACGACGGATGGCAGCTGCACGCGAAGGGCACCGGCTACTCCGGCAGCGGCGACTGGACGCCGGACCCGGCGAAGTTCCCGGACTTCGCGGCCCATGTGCGGACCGTGCAGGGCCTGGGGCTGCGGTACATGGCGTGGATCGCGCCGCTCATCGTCGGCGAACGCACCGCCGCCCACCGGAAGTTCGCGCACCTGGCGCCGCACGCCATCCCGCGGCTGGGCTGCCGGGTGCTGGACCCGCGGCTCGCGGCGGCCCGCGAGGTCGCCGCGGACGCCTGCGTCGAGCTGGTCCGCCGCCACCGCCTGGACGGGCTGAAGATCGACTTCCTCGACCTCGCGGCGGCCTACGCGGACCTGGACCCGGTCGGCGGGACCGGCGCCGCCGGGCGCGATGACGGCACCGGTGCCGGAGGTGGTGCCTCCGCCGAGTGCGGCACCGGTGCCGCCACCGCGCCCGGGAGCACCCCGTCCGGCGGCGGTGACGGCGGCGATGCCGGCAGTGCCGGCGGTGCCGGTGACGTCGCCGATGTCGGCGAGGGACTGCGGCTGCTGCTGGCCGACGTCCGCGACCGGCTGCGCGCGCTGCGCGGCGACGACCTGCTGGTGGAGCTGCGCCAGCCGTACACCGGGCCCGGCATGCTCGCCTTCGGCAACCTGCTGCGGGCCGCCGACTGCCCGGGCGACGCCACCGCCAACCGGGTCCGCACCCTCGACCTGGGCCTGCTCGCCACCTCGGGCGCCGTCCACTCGGACATGCTGATGTGGGACCGCTCCGCCACCCCGCAGACCGCCGCACGCCAGCTGCACTCCGCGCTGTTCGCCACCCCGCAGCTGTCCGTCGCGCTGGCCGGCCTGCCCGCCGACCAGCACGCGGCGACCGTGTTCTGGCTGGACTTCTGGCGCAGTCACCGCGATGTCCTCACCGGCGGCCTGATCGACGCCGGGCGCCCGGACCATCTCCACCCGACCGTCACCGCGCAGCTGGGGCAGCGGGCCGTGGCGGCCTTCTTCGCCGAACACACCCACGCCCGCCTGCCGCTGGCCGGACGCACCGAGACCGCCCTGGTCAACTCCACCGCCGCCGACCGCGTGGTGCTGGACGTCGAAGGAGCGGCCACCGCCGTACGGCTCGACACCTTCGACGCCTGCGGCCGCCCGGCGGGCTCGCGCCTGCGCACCCTGGGCCCGGGGCCCGCCGCCATCGCCGTTCCGCCCGCCGGCCTGTGCGTCGTCAGGCCGGCGTGACCCGACACCCGCTCCCGTTCCGAAGAGCCGAAGAGCCGAAGAGCCGAAGAGCCGAAGAGCCGAAGAGCCGAAGACTGGAGAGAACCCACGTGACCGACAACCACGACAGATCCGACCGCACCGAGCCGGCCGCGCACGCCCCCGGGCAGGTCAGCCGCCGCACGGTCGTCGGCTTCGGCGCCGCGGCCGCGGTGGGCGCCGCGACCGCCGGGGCCCTGGACCTCGCCGCCGCCCCGGCCACGAGCGCCGCCACCCCCGAGGGCACCGCGGCGCAGGCCGCCGCGGCCCCCGCGGTGGCCCTGGCCTTCTCCGACCCGACCGGGCTCTACCCGCTTTCCGGCGGCGCCGCAGAGGCGGCGCCCGCCCTGCTCGTCGTGTTCAACCCGGCGACCGCGCTGAGCGGTTCGATCGCCTGGTCGGTGGCCCCGCGCGGCGGCGACCCGGTGGCCACCGGCACCGCCGGCTTCACCGCCGCCGCCGGCACGCAGAGCACCACCACCATCCCGCTGGGCTCCTTCGGCCCGGACTACTACGCGGTCACCGCCACCGTCACCGCCGCCTCCGGCACCCAACTCCTCGGCCAGACCGTCGGGTTCGGCGTCATCCGTCCCCCCGTCGAGGGCCGCCGCCCCGGCTCGGCGTTCGGCCTGGGCATCCGGGCGGAGTCCGACACCGCCCTGACCCGGCAGATCGCCCAGCGCATCGGGGTGAAGTGGACCCGCGGCGTCATCGCCGTCCAGCCCGACACCGTCTGCCCGGCGCCGGGCGTGTTCTGGCAGCAGGACCAGATCGACGCCGCCCGCGCGGAGATCGCCGACTGGCACGACCACGGCATCGAGCCGCTCGGCTTCATCAACTACAACATGTCCTGGAACGTGCAGCCCGACGCCAACGGCAAGCCGCTGCTGGTCTACCAGAACCGCCCCAAGGACCTGGCCGCGCACGCCGAGATGGTCTACCACGCCATCGCCCCGCTCCAGGACCTGGTCCCCAACTGGGAGATCTGGAACGAGCCGTGGGTGCACGGCTGGGCGTGGAAGACCGGCGACGCCCAGGACTACCGCGACATGTGCAAGCTGATCTGGGACCGCGTCAAGCCGGACTTCCCGGACGTCAACCTCATCGGCGGCGGCTCGGTCACCTACAACCGCGACATCGTCTACGCGCAGGGCTCGAAGGACACCGGCTACATCGACGGCTCGGTCAACCACGCCTACGGCTACCCCGACCCGACGCAGTACGCGATGACCAAGACCCAGATCCGGATGGACCGCAAGGGGTCGCGCACCAAGGGCCGCGCCGGGCAGTGGCAGACCGAGCTGGGCACCGCCGAGAGCACCAGCTTCACCGACGTCCCCGCCGCCCAGGCCCCCTACGGCGTGGCCCGCACCGTGGCGCCGACCTACCTGCTGCACATGCTGGCCGGCGCCGAGGAGGACTCGCCGATCCGGATCTTCTGGTTCTCGCTGTCCTACGACAAGACCTACTCCGGCGTCGAGTTCAACATCTACGACTACGCCACCAAGACCCCGCGGCCCGCGGTCGTGGCCTACTCCGCGATGACCTCCCTGCTGGAGGACGCGAAGCTGGAGAGCGAGCTGTACCCGGACGCGAAGTCCACCTGGGGCTTCCTGTTCCGCGGCGCCGACGGCAAGGGCCGCGCGGCGCTCTACGCCGACCAGCTCTACGACGGCACCGAGGAGCACCAGAGCGCCGGCCACACCGGCACGCTCACCCTGGACGGCGCGCGCGGCGTCCGCGTGTACGACTACCTCGGCCGGCAGCTCGCCGACGGCAGCTCCGCCGAGGTCACCCTGCCGCTCCGCCCCTGGGAGGTGCTGTACTTCGACAGCGACCTGACCCCCGCCGCGCTGAAGACCCTGCTGACCCGCGGCGCGTGCTTCGCCTACGACACGCCGCTGAGGATCAGCCCGCTGTCCTTCGTCAAGCCGCTCGACGCGACCAGCGCCATCGAGGTGCGGGTGGAGAACACCACCCCGCACCCCCTCGACGCGCAACTGCGCGTCACCCCGCCGTCCGGCTGGCAGCTGTCTCCCGCGGTGTCGCCGTCGGTCCGGCTCGCCCCCGGACAGGCCCGCACCCTGTCCTTCCCGGTCAAGGCGTTCGCCGTCAGCGACAGCAACCGCTACCCCGTCGGCTACGAGGCCACGGTGGCCGGCCGCCCGGAGGCGCACCAGACCGGCACCCAGGACGTCCAGGTCGCCTACCTGCCCTTCCGCTCCATCACCGTCGGCGGCAGCGCCAGCCAGTGGAACGGCGTCATCCCGGTGACCCTGACCAGCACCACCGCGGCCGGCGACACCAAGTCGTACGCCTTCCAGGCCGCCTGGGACCAGTCGTTCCTGTACGTCAGGGCCATCGTGGAGGACGACGTCCAGCTCTCCCACGTGCCGTTCGGCGACAACGCGTACCTCTTCCCGTTCCAGGCCGACAGCATCCAGCTCGCCTTCGACGCCGTCGCCGACAAGACCGAGGACCTGCTCGCCGGCGACCCGCACTACGAGAAGTGCCTGCGCTCGATCTCCCACCTGTACGTCGCGACGCTGGCCACCGGCAACGTCTCCGAGCTGCACCGCCAGCTCGCCCCCGGCACCAACTACCAGACCTACTACCCGACCAACGCCGACCTGCCGACCCCGCTCGGCCCGCTCGACGCGGCACCCGGCAGCGGCACCGAGGGCCGCGTCCTGGTCTCCCGCGACGACACCGGCCAGCAGACCCGGTACGAGATCGCCCTCGCCTGGAGCCAGCTGCCCGAACTCCAGGCCGCGGTGCAGGCCGCGGGCCCCGGCACCGTCACCCCGGCGACCTTCGCCGTCCAGGTGACCGACGCCGGCACCGGCGGCCACGGCGCCACCTACTCGACCACTGCCACCGAGCCGCCCACCTCCGGCTGCTACAACTTCGCGCCGTTCTGGGGCACCGGCGCGCAGTTCACCGGCGGCCGCGTCGACACCCGCTGGGGCATCGGCCACTAGATCCCCGGCAGATCCCCCGCCCGCCCGCCTCCCCGCCGCACCGAACCTGGAGTCCCTTCCGTGAGCGACCAAGCCGCCACCCCCGAGACGCCCGCCCCGGCCCCCGAGCCGGTCGAGCCGCCCTGGGCGCAGCCGTCCGGCGTCCGCATCACCGGCGTCCGGACGATCCTGACCGCGCCGGCCGGCACCACGCTCGTCGTGGTCCGGGTCGACACCAGCGAACCCGGCCTGTACGGGCTCGGCTGCGCCACCTTCACGCAGCGCGCCGCGGCGGTCGCCACCGCGGTCGATGAGTACCTGGCCCCGCAGCTGATCGGCCGCGACCCGGCCGACATCACCGACATCGCCGCGACCCTGCACGTCAGCGGCTACTGGCGGTCGGGCCCGGTGCTCAACAACGCGCTGTCCGGGGTGGACATGGCGCTGTGGGACATCAAGGGCAAGCAGGCCGGGATGCCGGTGTGGCAGCTGCTCGGCGGGCGCTGCCGCACCGCGGTGCCGGTGTACGCGCACGCCGCCGGGCGGGACGCGGAGGAGGTCACCGACGAGGTGCTGGCGCTGATGGCCGGCGGCTACCGGCACGTGCGCTGCCAGGTCGCCGTGCCGGGCGCCGGCACCTACGGGGCGCCGGCCGCCGCTGCCGCGGCCGGCGCCCACCGCCCGCTCACCCCGAACGCCTGGGACCCGGCCGCCTACCGGCGCACCGTCCTGGGGCTCTTCGACCACCTGCGCGAGCACGCCGGCCCCGAGGTCGAGCTGATCCACGACGTGCACGAGCGGGTGCACCCCACCGACGCGGTGCGGATCGCCGCGGACCTGGAACCGTACGACCTGTTCTATCTGGAGGACCCGGTCGCGCCGGAGGACCTCGAGTGGCTGCGGGTGCTGCGCGCCCGCAGCGCCACCCCGATCGCGATCGGCGAGCTGTTCACCAACCCCGCGGAGTACCGCCCGGTCGTCCAGGAGCGGCTGTGCGACTTCATCCGCGTGCACGTCTCCGCGATCGGCGGCATCACCCCGGCGTGGCGGCTGGCGAACACCTGCGAGCTGTTCGGGGTGCGCACCGCCTGGCACGGGCCCGGCGACGTCTCGCCGATCGGGCACGCCGCCAACCTCGCGCTGGACCTGGCCGCACCCAACTTCGGCATCCAGGAGCAGCACCTGTTCGGGCCCGAGGCCCGCGAGGTGTTCCCCGGCTGCCCCGAGATCCGCGACGGCCACCTGTGGCCCAGCGACCGGCCGGGCCTGGGCGTCGACCTCGACGAGAAGCGCGCCGCCGCCTACCCGCCGCGCCTACCCGCCGCACCCGGCCGGGCGTGGAAGCCGCCGCGGCGCGCCGACGGCGCCCTCCAGCGCCCCTGACCGGCCCCGCACCGCAACCGGCCCCGCACCGCAACCGACCCGACCGTCCGCACCACCCCTACCGTCCGACCCGCTGTCCGTTCCAAGGAGCGACCCTCATGAGACCCCGTATCACCGTGACCCTGACGGCCGCCACCGTATGCCTGGCCGGTGTGCTGACCGGCTGCTCCAGCTCCTCCGGCAGCGGCGGCGCGACGACCACGCTGAACGTCGCCGAGTGGACCAACCCCGGCGCCATCCAGTTCACCCAGTGGCTCGACGCGAAGTTCGAGAAGGCCCACCCGGGCGTGAAGGTCAAGCTCCAGCAGGCGCCGACCTCCAACGGCGCCTGGGGGACGCTCTGGAACAGCCTGCTCCAGTCCAAGTCCGTGGACGTGCTGGCGCTCCAGGCGCCCACGCAGGCCGGCTTCGCCCCGAGCTACACCAGCCTGAAGGCCCAGGGCGCGGCCGCGCTCATCCAGGCCGGGCAGCTGGTGGACCTGAAGAACCAGCCGTTCATGAAGCACTACGACCAGGCCGCCCAGGCCGCGGCGGCCGGCCGCAACGGCGGCATCTACGGCGTGATGGCCGCGGAGTACTCCGCCGCAGGCGCCATGTGGTACAAGAAGGACCTGCTCGCCAAGTACCACATGAGCGTGCCCACCACCTTCCAGGAGTTCCTGGACGACTGCGCCACGCTGAAGAAGGCCGGCGTCACCCCGATCTTCGTGTCCGGCAAGGACGGCATGCAGGGCGGCGTGTGGCAGGGCGTGGAGAACCAGGTCCTCATGCAGGGCAAGAAGCCCGCCGAGTCGGTGCGGGTCGGCAGCGACCGGGCCGACGCCTTCTGGAAGGGCACCCAGTCCTGGAACGACCCGGTCTACCACCAGACCTCCGACCGCTACGAGCAGGTCATGAAGTACATCGAGCCCAACGCGGCCGGTGTGGCCCAGCTGACCGCGCCCGGCGTGTGGGCGGCGAAGACCGACGACTACCCGTTCCTGCTCGACGGCTCGTGGGACGGCGCGGTCATCCAGCAGGCCAACCCCAAGCTCGACACCGGCTTCTTCACGATGCCCGGCACCGATGACGCGTCGGCCAACCGCCTCACCCTCAAGCCCGACCTGACCTGGGTGGTGCCCACCAGCGCCAAGCACCGGACGCTGGCCATGCAGTGGCTGTCGATGTTCTCCGAGCCGGAGAACTACCAGCAGTGGCTGAAGCAGACCGGTTCGGTCTCCACCCAGCCCGCGCTCACCAACAGCCTGCCGTGGATGGACTGGCAGAACTCCCACATGGCCGACGCGTTCGCGCAGTTGAGCACCCCGTGGGTGCCGGCCGGCGCCGCCCTGGACGCGGCGGGCCCGGACTTCTACAAGATGACGCCCATCGGCAAGGACAGCGTCGACACCATCCTCAACCGCTCCGCGTCCGTGTACCGCAAGTCGGTCAAGGGCTGACCGCCGCCTAGGCACCCAAGACCAGGAAGCAAAGAGAGACCAGGCAGCAAAGAAAGAGAGGAGGCGCGGCGTGGCACGCTGTCCCTTCGGAACGCAACGCACGCGGCGGTTCATCCCCTGGGCCAGCATCGCGATACCGGGAGCCGGCTGGCTGCTGTTCGGGCTGTACCCGTCCCTGGCCACCATCGGCTACTCGTTCACCCGCTACTCCGGACTCCCGGGCACGCCGTTCAACTTCTGCGGCATGTGCAACTACCACGCCGCCTTCACCTCGCTGTCCGGCCAGGTCCTCGGGGCGGTGAAGGTCACGCTGATCTACGTGGTCGGCGTGACCGTCCTGCAGAACGCCATCGGCCTGGGCCTGGCGCTGCTGCTCAACCGCGGCGGCCGCTCGTACACCTTCTACCGCGCGCTGATCTTCATGCCGCAGATCTTCTCCGTCACCGTGGTCGGCGCGATCTTCGCGCTCATGCTCGACCCGTACTCCGGCCCGACGGAGAAGCTGGTGCACGGCCTGTTCGGCACCGACTCGGCGTTCCTGGGCTCCAGTTCGCTGGCCCTGCCGCTGGTGATGATGGTGAACGTCTGGATGTTCTCCGGCTACTCGATGCTCATCTACATCGCCGGGCTGCGGAACATCCCCGCGTCGGTGTACGAGGCCGCCGCGATGGACGGCGCCGGGCGGCTGCGCACCTTCCGGCACGTCACCTGGCCGCTGCTGGCCCCGGCCACCACGGTCAACGTCTTCCTCACCGCCATGGGCACGCTCGGCGAGTACGCCCTGATCATGGTGCTGACCGGCGGCAACTTCGGCACCAAGACCCTGGGCCTGTACATGTTCCAGTCCGCGTTCGGCGCGGACAGCCAGCTCGGCTACGGCTCGATGCTGGCCATGCTCCAGTTCCTGCTGACCGTCGTCATCGGCGGCGGCCTGCTCTACACCCTGCGCAAGCGGGAGGTGGCCCTGTGACCGCCCCGGGCGCGCTGCGGCGCCTGCTGACCACCCGCCGGACGAAGGCGGCGGGCGTCAACCTGCTGTGCTTCGCCATCGCCGCCGGCCTGTTCGCCCTGCCGCTGGTATACGTCCTGCTCCAGGCGTTCAAGACGTACACCGGCTTCCTCCAGAACCCGACCGGGGCGCCGCACCCGTGGTCCACCGAGAGCTTCTCGTCGGCCTGGCACCAGGGGCACTTCGGTCGGGAGATGGTCAACAGCCTCGTCTACGCGGTGGTCCCGGACGTGGTCACCCTCGTCCTCGGGGTGTTCCTCGCCTTCCCCATCTCCCGCGGCTACTTCAAGTACTCGGGCGGCCTGTACACGTTCTTCGTCTTCTCCGGCTTCCTGCCCGGCGGCCTGATCCCGCTGTTCATCGAGGCCCGCACGCTCCACCTGTACAACAGCATGATCGGGTACCTGATCCTCACCAGCCTGTCGGGCGCGGGGTTCTTCTTCTTCGTCGGCTACATCCGCGGCATCCCGCGGGAGATCGACGAGGCGGCGGCGCTGGACGGCTGCGGCTACATCCGGTTCATCTTCACCATCATCATCCCGCAGATGAAACCGGCGCTGGCGACGTTCGGCATCTTCGGCTTCGTCACCGCCTGGAACAACCTCATCCTGCCGCTGGTGATGCTCTCGGACTCGGCCCTGTGGCCGGTCACCCGCGGGCTGTACTCCTTCTTCGGCGAGTACGCGCAGAACTGGCCGCTGATCGCGGCCGGCACCTTCATCGTGGCCGCGCCGATCATGCTGCTGTTCGTCCTGCTCCAGCGCTACCTCGTCGAGGGCGTCGCGGGCGGCGCCACGCTCGGCACCCAGAACGTCGCGCCCGGCGCCGGCGGCGCCGAGCTCGGAGGGGGGTCGTGACCGGCACCCCCACCACCGACTGGCCCGAGGGCGCCGCCGAGATCGCCTTCCGGCTGCACGACCGGCTCGACCGGCCCGAGTTCGCCTGGCCCCGCACCCTGCTCCACTACCGGGTGCGGTGGCCCGCGCCCGCCGTGCGGGCCGCGGACCTGCGGCTGCTCGACGACGGCGGGGCGGCCGTGCCCTTCCAGCTCACCGACACCGCCCACGCCGACGGGCCCGGCGACAGGGGTGCGCTGGCCGCCGCGACGGTGTGCTTCTTCGCCGACCTCCCCACCGGCGGGCGCCGCACCTTCACGCTGCGGGCCGACGCCTCGCTGCCGCCGGCCCGCCCCGAACGGACGGTGCACGTCCGCGCGGACAGCGACGGCACCGTGGTGGACGGCGGGGCGCTGCGGGTCCGCCTGCCCGCCCCGGGCCGCTTCGGTGCCGCCGACGAGGTGCCCGGCCCCATCCTGCGGCTCGATCGCGGAGGCGGGTGGGTCGGCGGGTCGGTGCTGCGCCGCCCCGCCGGGCCCGCCGAGCACTTGGAGGTGCGGCTGCTGCGGGCCGGGCCGCTCTTCGCCGACCACGCGCTGGCGTACCGCTTCCGCGACGGCGCCCGCTACACCGCGGTCGTCCGGGTCCTGCTCGACTGCGACTTCCTCGAACTCGCCGAGGACATGGCCGGACTCGACACCGACGGTGCCTGCTGGCAACTGGACTGGGAGGGGTGCGCGCCCACCCACCGTTTCTCCTCCGCCTGGCCCCACGCGCAGGACGCCGCGGCCCACGCCGCGCCGGGCACACCCGGGCGGTACCACTGGCTGGGCATCGACGAGCCGGTGGTGGTCGGCGACAGCGGGGAGGACCCGCCCTTCTCCGGGCCGGGCGGCCGGGAGCGCCCGGAGGCCGCGATGGCCTTCACCGTCGGCCCGTACGCGCCCAGTTACGCCTGGGGCATCCGCCCGCACGCGACGTTCTGGGACGCGGCAGGCGGTGACGGGACAGGCGGTGAGGGGAGCGCCGGGCGCGGGACGGGCGGTGACGCGATGGGCGTGTTCATCCGCGACCACGCCCGCTGGGACGACCGCGGCTACGCCCACTGGGCCTCCGCCGGCACCCTCCAGATCCGCTTCCGCCACGACGGGGTCCTGCACTGGACCTGGCCGCTGCGCACCGGCACCCGGCACACCGGCATCGCCTTCTACGACCACCGCCGCGACCTGGACGCGCTGCGCCGCCAGGAGCAGGCCGGCCGCCGCCCCGCCCACCAGACCACCCACGTCCGCGACCTGCACCACTGGCAGGGCACGCTCAGCCTGGACCGGGTCAAGGACTGGACCCTCACCTACACCGGCCGGCGCCCCCGGCCGCTGTGCACCACCGGCGAGTTCGCCACCCCGCGGGAGTTCACCGACGCGCTCTTCGACGGCCCCGACGGCCCCCGCCTGCTCGCCAACGGCGTCAACGAGGTCGCCGGCTACCTCAACATCGGCCAGCGCCCGCTCTACGACCGGCTGCTGGACGGCTACGACCGGTTCGCCGACCGCCTCGACCCCGCACAGCGCACCCGGGTCGACGCCCTGCTCCTGCTCACCGCGTACGTCTCCGCGGGCGAGGAGATCGGCCCCACCCTGCGCATGCTCGGCGGGCACCCCAACTTCCTCGCCGACGGCAAGGCCGCGCTGGCCTGTCTGGCCTGGCTGTTCCCCGAGCACGAGGCGGCCGGGCGGTGGCTGGACGCCTTCGAGAAGTTCGCCGAACTGTCCGGCACCTTCCACACCCGCCCCGCGCTGCCCTCCCGCGGCGCCCGCCCCGGCCGCTGGACCGAGAGCCCCGCCACCTACGTCTGGGCGTTCCTGCGCCCGCTCACCCAGGGCAACGCCCTCGCCCAGCACGCCGACGGCCGCAACCGCATCGCCACCGAGCACTTCGCCGCCCTCGGCGACTGGCTGGTCGACGCGCTGACCGCACCCGTCGACGTCTCCGGCACCGGCGACCTGCGCCGCCTGCACCCCGCCCAGGGCGCGCACGCGTTCTGGCCGCGCCGCCCGCCGATCGAGATGCGGCTGCTCGCCGAGGCGCTGCGCCGCTACCGCCCCCTGACCGCCGAACACCTGCTGTGGGGCAGCGACCCCGGCGCCCGGCGGTTGGACAGCGGGCCCGGCGACCCCGACACCTGGCGGGTGCTGCTGCGCTCCGGCGGCGATACCGCGACCGGCCGCGCCGCCGACACCGGCACCAACCCCCGGCTGCGCAGCACCAAGTACACCGGCTACGGCGTCACCCTGCGCGCCGCCGTCGACCGGCCGGACGAGGTCGCGGTCTTCCTCCAGCAGGTCGACCGCGGCCCGAACTACCGCTGGGGCATCGCCGACGACAACGGCTGCGGCCAGCTCTACTACTACGCCGCCGGCCGCTCCTACAGCGGCCACGGCCCCGAGGACGCCGGGGACCGCCGCGTCCCCGACGCGACCTTCACCACCTCCTGCGCGCTGTGGCAGGACGGCCGCTTCCGCGGCATCGGCCCGCACACCCTGGACCGCCCGCTGTACGACCTGGACCCGGCGCAGTTCGCCGAGATCACCCCCGACCCGGACAGCCCCGTCGCCGGGCTCTACCTCAGCCGCAGCGTGCTGCTCGTCGGCAGCGACTACCTCGTCACCTACGACGCGTTCGCCGCAGGCCAGCGCATGGTGTGGACCTGGTCGGTGCTGACCGAGGCCACCGGGCACGACGCCAACAGCTACCGCCACCTGCCCGAGCAGCTGCCCTTCCTGCACGTGGTGCGCGGGGTGCGGGAGGACGGGCGGCCCGCCGACGGCACCGCCGGCGGGGCCTTCGCCACCGACGTGACCCGCGGCGTACGGCTGGAGGGCCGCGCCGACGGCGGCAGCGGCAACACCCTCGCCGTGGTCAGCCACCGCTTCGACCTCACCGTCGCCGCCGCGCGGACCACCCCGTGGGGCACCACCGTCCGCACCCCGCACAGCGTCGACCACGTCTTCCGGTACGAGGCCGCCACCCACTACGAGCCCGGCCAGGCGCGGTTCGCGCGGGACGGGCTGCGCTTCGAGGGCACCGCGGGCGTCATCCGGCTGTTCGACGACGGCCGGCGCGAACTGGCCCTCTTCCACGGCACCGCCGTGGGCACCGCCGACGTCCTGCTCACCACCGCCGACCGCGACCTGGGCATCAGCCTCGCCTACCGCGACCCGGCGGAACTGACCGGCAGCTACGTCGCCCCCGCGGACACCGCGATCACCCTCGACCTGCCCGGCGGGCTCGCCACGGGCACCGCCCTGTACGTCGACGGCGCCCCGGTGCGGCCACTGGAGCGGCACCCCGGCGCGCTGCGCGTGGCGCTGCCCGCCGGCCGCCACCGCTGGGAGCTGACGGCCCGCCACCCGGAGCCGCTGCCCCCGCGGGTGGTGCGCACCGAGACCCTGCCCGGCGGCGCGCTGGTGCACTTCACACCGGTCGCCGCCGCCGACGGCTACCTGCTGGAGCTGAGCACCGACGGCGGCACCACCTGGACGCGGGCCGCCCGCACGGCGACCGGGCCCTTCCGGCTCACCGGCCTGGACGACGGCCGCACCTACCACGTGCGCGTCGCCGCCTACAACGCCGACCGGCGCGGCCGGCCCGGCACCGACTACCCGGTGCACGCCACCTCCGCCGCGCCCGAACCCCCGGACGGGCTGCGGCTGCGGCTCGGCCCCGGCACGGTCACCGCCACCTGGGGCGAGGTCCTGGGCGCCGCCCGCTACCGGCTCTACCGGCGGGCGCGCGGCGCGGACGACTACCGCGAGGTGTACGCCGGGCCCGGCTTCACCTGCACCGACCGCGTACCGCGGCCGCCCTCCGGTGCCGGCGACCGGGCCGGTGCGGCGCCCGTCGTGCAGTACGCGGTCGCCGCGGAGAACGGCAACGGCCGCGGACCGCTGTCGGCCGCCGTGGACACCGACCCGGCGAGCCCACGGCACTGGTACCCGCCGGGGGGCCTGGCCTTCCGCCGCGACCACACCTACCACCGGCCGCCGTTCGCACCCCCCGGCACGGCCCCCCTGCCGTACGACGAGCAGCTGCCGCCGGCCGCGGTGCCGCAGACTGCGGGCATGGACACGGGCACGGACACGGACACGCGGATGGACACGGACGCGGGGGAGCAGGCATGGTGACGCAGCGGCAGCGGGTCCTGGTGACCGGCGCCGCCGGGCGGATCGGGCGGGCGCTGCGGACGCGGCTGGCCCGGCCCGGCAGGACCCTGCGGTTGCTGGACGTCGCCGAGACCGCGCCCGCCGGGCCGGGCGAGGACGTCGAGGTGGTCCGGGCGTCCTTCACCGACCCGGACGCGATCCGGGCGGCCTGCCGCGGCGCCGACGCCGTGCTGCACCTGGGCGGCGAGGCGGGCGAGGCGCCCTGGGAGCGGGTGCGCGAGGCCAACATCGACGGCACCGCGCACCTGCTGGAAGCCGCGCGGGCGCAGGGAGTTCCGCGGGTCGTGCTGGCCTCCAGCCTCCATGCCGCCGGGTTCCGCAGCCGCGACGAGGCGGCAGCGGCCCCGGGCGGGCTACTCGCCGCCGCAAGCGCGCCGCGCCCCGACACGTACTACGGCGCCTCGAAGGCCGCGCTGGAGGCGCTCGGCGCGCTGTACCACCACCGGTTCGGCATGGACGTCAGCTGCCTGCGGATCGGGGCGTTCCGGCCGGCGCCGCTGGCCCCGGAGGACCTGGCCGGCTGGCTGTCCCCGGACGACGCGGCCCGGCTGGTGGAGGCGTGCCTGCGGGCCCGGCCGGCGGGCTTCCGGGTGCTGTGGGGGATCTCCCGCAACACCCGGCGGTGGTGGTCGCTCGCCGAGGGGGAGGCCATCGGCTACCACCCGCGCGACGACGCCGAGGACCACCTGCCCGCGCTGCTGGCCTCGGGCGCCTTCACCCCGGACGACCTCGATCCGGCGGCGCCGCGCAACTCCCGGGTCGGGGGCGCCTTCTGCACCCGGCCGCTCGGCGGCGCCGGCCGCGGCTGACCGCGCCCCCGCCGCACACGCACCCCCGCGCATCAGGCACACGCACACCGCACGCACACGCACACCGCACGCACACCCGCATCACGCACCTGCGCACGCTCGGTCCGACCTCCGGGCAGCGGCAATCCATCGGGGCGAGAAGCCCGCACAGCGGCTGGGAGAGGTAACACATGGCTGAGGAACACGCCGGGCGCGTCGCGCTGGTGACCGGCGCTTCGAGCGGCATCGGCCGCGCCACCGCCGAACTGCTGGCCGCCCGCGGCGCCGCGGTCGCCGTCAGCGCGCTGGACGCCGCCGGCACCCGCGAGACGGTGGCGGCGATCACCGCCGCGGGCGGCCGCGCCCTGCCGGTCGTCGCCGACGTCGCCGACGGCGCGGCCGTCGCCGAGGCGGTGCGCCGCACCGTCGAGACCTACGGCGGGCTGGACGTCCTGGTGACCTCCGCGGGCGTCCAGCGCTACGGCACGGTCGCCGACACCGACGACAAGACGTGGGACGAGGTGTTCACGATCAACGTCAAGGGCGTCTTCCTGGCCGCCCGGGCCGCCCTGCCGCACCTGCGGCGCAGCACCTCCGGCGGCGCCGTCGTCGTGGTCTCCTCGGTGCAGGCGCGCGCCACGCAGGCCAACGTCGCCGCGTACGCCGCCGCCAAGGGCGCGCTGAACGCGCTGGTGCGCTCGATGGCCGTCGACGAGGGGCCCTTCGGGGTGCGCGTCAACGCGGTGTGCCCCGGCTCCGTCGACACCCCGATGCTGCGCCGCTCCGCGGAGCTGTTCAGCGACGGCTCCGACGCCTCCGTGCGGCGCCTGCTGGCGGAGTGGGGGCGGTCGCATCCGCTGGGCCGGGTCGCCGAGCCGCGGGAGGTCGCCGAGACCATCGCGTTCCTGGCCGGGACCCGCGCGGGCTTCGTCACCGGCGCCGACGTCCCGGTCGACGGCGGGTTGCTGTCGGCGCTCCCGGTGGCGCTGCCGCCGGCCGCCCCCGAAGCCCCCGCGGGCGCCTGAACCCCGCCCCCCGCCGCCACCCCGCACCCCGGACATGCCCCCTGGAGAGGACCCGGATGAACCCCCGTATCGAGGTCGCCGTCCCCGGCGCCGCCGCCGTCGGCGAGGGCCCGCACTGGGACGCGGCCACCGCGACCCTGTCCTGGGTGGACATCCCCGCGGGTGCCATCCACCGCGCCGCCGGGGCCGCCGGGGAGGTGCGCACGACGGTCCTGCCGGTCTCGGTGGGCGCCGCCGTGCCGAAGGCCTCCGGCGGCATGGTCGCCGCCACGGGGGAGGGCTTCGCCGACGTGGGGCCGGACGGCCGGTACGCGCCGCGGCCGCGCGTCCTGCCGCCGGGGCAGCGCATGAACGACGCCAAGTGCGACCCCGCCGGGCGGTTCTGGGCGGGGAGCACCGACCTGGACTTCGCCCCCGGGCAGGGCGCGCTCCACGTCCTGACCCCGGACGGGGCCGGCCACGTGGTGCTCACCGGGCTGACCCTGCCCAACGGCATGGCCTGGTCCCCGGACGGGCGCACGATGTACCTCGTCGACACCATGGCCGGCGAGCTCAACGCCTTCGACACCGACCCGGTAAGGCCCCGCCTCGCCCGCCGCCGCCTGCTGGCGGCGTTCACCGGCCGGGGCATCCCCGACGGCATGGCCCTGGACGCGGCCGGCTGCCTGTGGATCGCGATGTGGGGCGGCTTCCGCCTGCTGCGCGTGTCGCCCGACGGCGACGTCCTCGCCGAGGTCCCGCTGCCCGTCGAGCAGCCCGCCTCCTGCGCCTTCGGCGGCCCCGGCCTGGACGTCCTCTACGTCACCACCGCCCGCGAGGGCCTCGACCTGCCCCCCGGCGACATCGCCGGCTCCGTCCTGGCCGTGCGCGGCCTGGGCGTCACCGGCCTGCCCGCCGCGCGGTTCGCCGGCTGACGGGCGGACCACCGAGCCGGCAGACGGACCGGCAGATCACGCGGGCGGGTGGCGGGCGGGGGAGAGGCGGTCCTGGCGGGTCTCGCCGACGGAGAGGCGGTCGAGCACCTCGGCCAGCTCCTCGCAGGCGTGCTCCACCGACTGCCGGGTGCGGTACTGCTCGGTGATCACCGCGGACAGCAGCAGCGCGGTCAGCGCGGTCGTCCCGTTGAACGCCTGGAGCTTGACCATCACCTCGACGTGCGACAGGTGCCTGAACGGCCCGGCGCCCTCGGTGGCGGCCACCGTCGTCATGACCGACGCGAACAGCGCGCACAGCAGGCTTCCGGCGAACCGGAAGCGCAGCGCCGCCCAGATCAGCATCGGGTAGACCACGAAGAGCACGCTCAGGTCCGACCGGGTCGCCACCAGCACCGCCGCGCAGCCGATCACCGCCAGCGCCAGCGCCTCCTTCCAGCGGCGCAGGTCCGGGCGGGCGCGCGCCCCGACGACGAGCAGCAGCGCCGGCGTCACGATCAGCACCCCCATCGCGTCGCCGACCCACCAGGCCAGCCACACCGCCCAGAAGCCGCCCGCCTCCAGCTTGCCGGTGAGCACCAGCAGGCCCGTCCCGGCGGTCGAGCTGATCAGCATGGCGCCCAGCGCGCCCAGGAACACCAGCGCCAGGCCGTCCCGCAGCCGGCCGAGGTCGGTGCGGAAGCCGACCGCCCGCAGCAGCAGGCACGCGCAGACCGGGGCCGCGGTGTTGCCCGCCACCGTGCCGATCACGTCGGGCTGCGGCGGGTCGATCGAGCAGACCACCACCAGCGCGCCGATGGCGATGCCCGGCCACATCCGCAGCCCGTGGAGGAGGAGGGCGGCGACCGCGACACCGGTGGGCGGCCAGATGGGGGTCACCACGGCCCCGTCGACCTCCAGCCGCCGCAGCAGCCCGAGCCGGCCCGCCAGGAAGTAGCAGGCGACGACGGCCAGCGTCCGCACGGCGAACAGCCCGGCCCGCCGCAGCCGCGCGTCTGCCTCCACACCCTCCACCCCGCCATGAGACACCGGCCGCCCGCGGTCGGCCACGCGAGCGACCTCTCGACACCGCCGTCAGGTGGCCGCGGCGGGAGCGTCGTGGCCGACCACCAGCACCGCCGCGTCGTCCTCGTGGCCGACCGCCTCGGCCATGGCCACCACGCGCGAGGCCAGCGCGTCCACCGCGAGGCCGGTCAGCGCGGCCGTACGGGCCAGCTCCGCCACCCGCGCCAGGCCCTCGTCGAGGCTGAGCGACGGGCCCTCCACCACCCCGTCGGTGAGCAGCACGAAGACGCCGCCCTCCCGCAGCCGGTGCCGGGTCACCGGGAACGCGGCCCCCTCGACGATGCCCAGCGGCGGCCCGCCCTCGCCGGTGTCGATCCCCGAGCGGCCGTCCCCGGTCGCCCAGATGTGCGGCACATGGCCGGCCCGGGCGCTCTCCATGACGCCGGTGGCCGGGTCGAGCCGGATGAAGGTGCAGGTGGCGAAGAGGTCGCCGCCCAGCGCCTGGAGCAGGTCGTTGGTCCGCGCCAGCAGCTCACCGGGGTCCCCGCCAACCGAACCCAGGGCACGCAGGCCCACCCGGACCTGGCCCATGAAGGCGGCCGCCTCGATGTTGTGGCCCTGGACGTCGCCGATGGACAGCCCGATCCGGCCGTCGGCCATGGGGAAGGCGTCGTACCAGTCCCCGCCCACGTACAGGCCGTGGTTGGCGGGCGCGTACCGGACCGCGAGGCGCACGCCCGGGAAGGCGGGCAGTCGCCTCGGGAGCATGCCGCGCTGGAGGGCGACGGCCAGCTCGACCCGGGAGCGCTGCTGCTCGGCGAGCTCGTATGCGCGGGCGGTGAGCGAGCCGAGCCGCGCCAGCAGCTCGTCGCCGTCGTCCGCGGGGCCCCGGCGGGACACCGGTCACCCGCTTCTGACGCCGGTTCCCGCCGCCGATGCGACCTGGGAGCTGCTCGTACCGGTCATACCGGCCTCCTGGTTCGGCTCGGGCGCAGGGCGCGGACCCGACGCCATGGCCCGCTCCACGGTAGCGGGCGCGGCTGCCGGCCGCCTCCGAGCAGGCCCCGAGCAACGCCCGCGCGGCTCGCCCGAGCGGGCCCCCGCCGGCCCGGGCCCGGCGGTGCATGCCGCGGGCCACCGGATACGATCCCGGGATGTTGAAAGTGGGACTGATCGGTCTGGGGCGGATGGGCCGCCCGCTCTGCACGCGCCTGGCCCGCGCCGGCCACCCGGTGACCGCCTTCGACGCCCGGCCCGAGCGGAAGGCGGACGCCGAGCGGAGCGGAGCGCGCTGGCAGGACTCGGCGAAGGCGGCCGCCGCGGGCGCCGACGTCCTGGTCACGGTGCTGCCCGGCCCCGCCGACGTCGCCGCGGCGGTGGACGACGCGGTGCTGCGCGCCCTGGGCGCGGGCGGTATCTGGCTCGACATGTCCAGCAGCACCCCCGAGGCCGCCGCCGCGCTCCGCGACCTCGCCCGGCGGCACGGCGTCGACACCCTGGAGGCCCCGATCGGCGGCAGCCCGCAGGACGCCGCCGCCGGCCGGGCCCGGCTCTTCGTCGGCGCCGAGGAGGCGACCCTGACCCGGGTGCGCCCGCTGCTGGAGGCACTCACCGCACCCGACCTGCTCACCCGCGTCGGCGGCCCCGGCACCGGCTACGTCGCCAAACTCCTCGTCAACTCCCTGTGGTTCGGGCAGGCGGTGGCCACCGCCGAGGCACTGCTGCTCGGCAGCCGGGCCGGCATCGACCCGGCCCTGATGCGGGAGGTGCTGCTGGCGGGCCCGGCGGCCGGCGCCTTCACCCGCGACCACCTGCCGGCGCTCTTCGCCGGCGACTACCTCCCCTCGTACGAACTCGACCGCATCCACGACCAGTTGGCGGAGGTCACCGCCCTCGCCGGAGAGCTGGGCACCCCGCACACCGTGGCGGAGGCGGTGCGCGCGGTGCACCAGCGGGCCCTGGCGCGCTACGGCCCGGTGAACGGCGAACTCCTCGGCGTGGCGCTCCTGGAGGAGCAGGCCGGCCTCACCCTGCGCCCGGGCCGCCCGGACCATCCGGACCATCCGGGCAGCACGGACGGCCCGAGCGGCCCGGACGGCCGTCAGGAGCGGCGGTAGGACGGGGACGCGACGGTCTCCACCGGTGTGCCGCCGCGCGCGGCGGCGAGCAGCGTCAGGGCGGGCAGCGCGGGACCGGCCGGGCCGGTGCCGTCGGTGAGGACGGCCAGGGCGAGGGTGTTGGCACCGCGGGTGCGCAGGATGCCGTTGGGCAGGACGAAGGTGTGCTGCGGGCCGACGTCGTTGGCGTACTGGCCGATGTTCCAGCCGTTGAGGAAGATCTGCACCCGGTAGGCGCGGGCCGGGTCGTCGGTGAAGGCCAGGCCGATCGAGGCGTCGGTGGCGCCGTCGACGGCGAGGGTGAAGGCGGTGCGGTACCAGGCGACGCCCTGCCGGGTGTCGGTGTGCGGCAGGGTCACAGGCGACCACGCCCGGTCGGGGAAGCCGGGCAGGTGCCAGCCGTTGCGCTCCCCGTACAGCCCGCCGGTGTTGAGCGGGCCGCGTACGGCGTCGTAGCCGTCCGCGCCCTGGATGCGCCAGGTCAGGGGCGCGCCGTCCAGGGTGGCGGCGGTCAGGCCGCGGGCGGACTTGAAGGCGTCGTTGGCGCCGCCGTCCTCCTCGTGGCCCATCCGCCGGACCAGGACGGCGAGGGTGTGCGGGCCGCTGCCGCGCAGGTCGGCGGGGACGGTGAAGGCGGCCGTGTCCGACCAGGTGCCGGTGGTGACCTCCGCCTTGGCGGGCACCGGCATGCGGTGGGTGCCGAGCGGGCGGCCGTCCCACCAGGCCATCAGCAGGCCGAGGGTGCCGGTCTGGTAGGACAGCGCGATGTCCTGCGCGGTGCTCGCGTCCGCGACCTCCGCGCGGTACCAGACGTCGCCGTAGTGGAAGCCGTAGTCGTCGGCGAAGAGCACGGCGGGCTGCCCGGCCGGGACCGCGGTGGTGCTGTGACTGGCCGTCAGGTCGGCCACCCGCCAGGCGCTGTCGTCGAACGCGGCGGCGGACTCCGGGTTCTCCGCGGCGTACCGCCAGCCGGTGAGGGCCGGCAGGGACACCGCTGCCGGGCCCGGGAGCTGCCCGGTGGCGCTGAGGTCGCCGGAACCGGTGGTGGCGACCGGGATGTCCAGGCCGTTCCACGTCACGGCCTTGAGGACCCCGGGCGACCACACCTTCAGGCCGGTGGCCGCGGTGGTGTCGCCCGTCAGGTGCACGCTGCGGCCGGTGATCGCCGCGGTGCGCACCAGGGCCGGGCCGCTGACGAGGACCGAACCGGTGCCGGTGGTGCGCGGCCACAGGGTCGCCGCGGCGTCGTCGTCGGCCAGCAGCAGGACGAGCGGGGTGTCGTAGCCGCCGCCGTCGAGCCGGACGACGGTGAGCCCGGCGAGCGTCGCGTTGATCCGCAGCGTGCCGGACGCCGTGTCGTACGTGCTGGCGGCGGCCCCGTCGGTGACGGTGACGGTCGGGGCGTCCTTGCTCAGGACGACCACCTCGACGGGGTCGCCGGGGCGCCCGGTGAACACCGCGAGGTCGCGTGCGTCGCCGGAGGCGCGCCACATCGGCTGGGCGGTGGTGTAGAGCAGCGCGCGGCGGCCGAGCGAGACGTTCGCGGCCAGCAGCTTGCCGTCCTTCGCGCCGACCTTCAGCCCGCCGGAGGCGGCCGGCACCGTCACGGTGCCCGCGGCCGTCTCCACCGGCACCGTGCACGTCACGTCGGCACCGGTGTCGTTGCGCAGCAGGTACAGGTGCGAGCCGCGCTCGGGGTCGGTCAGGTGGTAGACGCGCACCGAGGAACTGCTCGCGGCGGTGTCCGCGGCGCGGTCGAGTACGGCGAGGTCGGGGAAGGCCGCGAGCAGCGCGCCCATCTGCTTCATCGGGGTGACCTTGGCCGTCAGCTGGCGGGCTTCGCTGATCGCCGCGCCGAAGTCGTACGAGGTGTAGACGACCGGGGCGGGCAGCCAGCCCCAGGAGGTGCCGCCGAACGTCATGTAGACGTTGTGGATCTTGATGCCGTTGGCGAGGTTCGTCAGGTAGAACCGCCGCTCGTAGGCCGGGTCGCGGGCCTTCCACGCCCCGGCGTACCCCTGGCCGGCGAACCCGGCGCCGCCCCACGCGTCGAACCAGCCGCCGCCGAACTCCGCGAGGAAGCCGGGCGTGTCGGGGCTCGCGGTCGCGCCGCCGGTGGCGCCGCCGGTGCCGAAGTAGCCCCAGTCCGGCGGGTTGCCGCTGGCGTAGCCGTCGAAGGCGTACAGGTAGCGGCCGGTCTCCCCGCCGGTGTCGAAGCTCCCGGGCACCCAGTCGCCGTTGCGGCCCTTGTCGTTGTGGAACAGCGGGATGTCGATGCCGTCGGCGCGCACCTTCGCGTACAGGTGCGCCATGTAGTCCTTGCCGGTGGCGGAGCCGACGTACGAGGCGTACTCGTTCTCCAGCTGGTAGAGCACCACGGTGCCGCCGCCGCGGGTGTACTGGCGCGGCGCGATGACCGCGTTCACCGCGGTCAGCCACTCGTCGGCGTACCGCAGGTAGACGGGGTCGTCGGTGCGCGCCTTGGCGGCGGTCGCGGTCAGCCAGCCGGGGTAGCCGCCCGCGTCCGTCTCGCCGTTGATGTACGGGCCGGGCCGCACGATGACGTACAGCCCGGTCTCTGCGGCCGTGTCCAGGAACTGCCCGAGGTCGCGCACGCCGGTGAAGTCGTAGTGGCCGGGGGCGGGGGAGTGGTAGCTCCAGTTCGCGTAGACCGACACCGCGTTGTAGCCGCTCGCGGCGAGCTTTTCGAGGATGTCGCGCCACAGCGACGGGCTGGGCAGCCGGAAGGGGTGCATCTCGCCGGACCAGACCGGTACGCGCTGCCCGTCGACCAGCAGCGAGTAGCGGTCGAAGGCGACCGTGTGGGCCGTGCCCTTGGCCGCGGCGGCCGGGGTGATGCCGCCGGCCGCGGAGCCGGAGCCGGAGCCGGAGCCGGAGGCGGCCTCGGCGGCGTGCGGGAGCGCCAGCGCGGCGGTCGCCGCCCCGGTGAGGGTGGTGAACGTACGTCGGGAAAGGGACACAGGTCCTCCTTGCGGACGGTCGGTCGAGCTCGGTCCGGGGTGCCGCCCGGGCGCGGCGGCGGGATCAGCGGGTCTCGAAGGCGCCCAGGTCCGGTGCCTCGCCCTTGTAGGGCAGCCCGACGTCGGTGCCCTGGTCGATCAGGTCGCTCGTCGCGGCCGGGCGCAGGTAGGGCAGCGTCGGCAGGCTGCCGTCCGAGTGGCGGGGCGCGTCCCAGCCGGTGGTCGAGACGCTCTGGAACTGCGCGTCCGACAGGGCCAGGCCGAGGTCCCAGGAGTTGTCGGCGGAGTCGGTGCCGGTCATGTTGGAGGTGAGGGTGCCGGTGTAGGCGACGTCGTTGCGCAGGGTGCCGAGGCCGGTGGCGGTGCCGTCGGGGGCCACACCGAGCATGTTGAAGTCGGGGTGGTTGCCGTAGCCGGTGTCGTTGAAGAAGTCGTCGGCGACGGTGTGGTGGTTGGCGTAGAAGCCGGCGGCCTTGTTGTCGAAGGCGACGGACTGGCGCACGGTGTGCTTGACGCCGCCGGTGACGTACTTCCCGCCGTAGCCGCCGGCCTTGAAGCCGTTGCCGTCGCCGGCGCTGGTGGCCGTGCCGGGGACGTACCCGTTGGACCAGGCCCAGGACTGCTCGATGGTCACCGACGACAGGGCGTTGATGAGGTCGAAGCCGTCGTCGGAGTTGTTCCAGGAGCGGTCGCCGCGGAAGACGTTGCCGGGGTTGCCGGCGGGGATGTGGGCGCCGAAGCCGTCGGCGTTGGTGCCCGGGCCGCTGGAGCTGTCCGCGTCGTAGTTGTCGTGGGAGTCGGTGTTCAGCACCAGGTTGCCGCCGCCGTCCTGGAGGAAGACGCCCGGGCCCATGATGTCGTGGACGTCGAGTTGCTCGTAGGTGTTGTCGCTGCCGGAGTTCCACACGCCCCACGACTCGTGGTTGAGGGTGTTGTTCTGCGGGACACCGGTGATCTCCAGGCCCTTGAGGTACAGCCAGCTGCCGGTGACGTCCAGGCCCTTGATCCGGCAGTCGTCGGTCATCTTCGAGAAGTCGAGGACCGGCCGCTCCCCCGGGTAGGCCCAGTAGCGGATCGGGCTGCCGGAGGTGCCGCTCTTGCTCAACGTGACCGCGTCGACCCGGGCGGTCTGGCTGGAGCAGGAGGTGGTGGCGTGGGTGTAGGCGTAGGTGCCGCCGCGGACGTACACGGTGTCGCCGGGCTGGGCGACGTCCTGCGCGTGCGCGAGGGACTGCCACGGCGCGCCTTTGGTGCCCGCGGCGCTGTCGTCGCCCGTGGGCGACACGTAGTAGACGGCGCCGGTCATCGGACGCGCGTGGCCCGGGGCGGGGCTGGCGGCGGCCGAGTCGGCGACGACGGCGATGACGCCGGCGATGACCGCGGAGGTCAGCAGGGCGCGGGCCGCGGTGCTGTTCGTCTTCATTCGCTCACTCCGGAATCGTGAAGTCCTACGAACGGGATACGGGCGCAAGCGCCCAGGGGGCGCCGGACTCGGCGAAGGTCGACAGGTGCTCGGCGGACGCCGCCACCGCCGCCTCGACGCCGACGACAAGGACGCGTGCCTCGTCGCCGCTGCCCGAACGCCGCAGCCAGGCGGGCGCGATGGGGCGCGGGTCGGGGGCGGTGCGCACCGCGTCGAGCACGCGCATGAAGCCGCCGCAGTCCGCCAGCGCCGATTGCAGCGGGACCCGGTCGTCGTCGAGGTGGTCCAACAGGTTGCGCAGCGGGGTGGCAGTGCCGTGCTCCTCCCGGACCCCGTCCAGGAAGAGCACGTCCTTCGTGTAGTGCAGTGCGGCCCGGCCCCGGGTGCCGTGGACCAGCAGCACCGGGTCGGAGGTGACCTCCGCGCAGAGCGTGACGGCGGCGCTGACGACAGTGCCGCGGCCGGTGCGCAGCCGGACGCATGACGTGTCGTCGGCCTGGATGTCGCGGGCCCGCAGCAGCTCCAGTTCGACCCCGGACACGTCGTCCCAGCCGGTGCTGTTGTCCAGGAACAGGGCGGTCGCGACCATGTGCGCGAAGGGGTTGGTCAGCGCGCCGTCCACCACCGGCACCCCGTCGACCTCCCGGCGGCCGGCCCACGCGGCGCGCCGGTAGTAGCCGTCCGGGCGGGACCAGGCGCCGTGGCCGCCGATGCCCCTGATCCGGCCGAGCGTGCCGTCGGCCATCAGCGCGCGCAGCCGGGCGGCCGCCCGCGACCCCAGGCTCTGGAAACCGGTCTGGCAGGCGCGGCCCGCCGACCGGCCCAGGGCGACCAGTTCCCGCCAGTCGTCCGCGGTGGGCAGCGGCGGCTTCTCCACCAGCAGGTGCGCGCCCGCGCCGAGCACCTGCCGGGCCAGCGGCAGATGGGTGTGGATGGGGGTGGCCACGATCCCGATGTCCGGCCGGACCCGGTCGAGCAGCCGGCCGAGGTCGGTGTCGAACGGCCGGTCCCCGGCGAGCCGCCGCCCCTCGCCGTCCAGCGGCCGTACATCGCAGACGCCGGCCAGCCGGACCGCGCCCGACGCCTCCAGCGCGGCGATCTCCGCGAGGTAGGTGCGTCCGTAGCCCGAGGCGCCGACGAGCACCACGTCCCTGGTCATCGTGTCCTCTTTCCTGTGGCCGGGCGCGGTGTGCGCCCGGCGGAGCGTGCCTGGCGGGTGCCGGGGCCGGCGGGCGTCCGGTCAGTTGTCGAGGAAGGCGGCGTCCGGCAGGTGGGCGGCGCGGATCTCGCCGGCCACCAGCCCGGCGATGGTGGCCGCGCCGCCGGCGTTGAAGTGGGTCTGGCTGCGGCCGGCGGGCAGGTCGGCGTAGAGCAGCCAGGAGGCGTCGGGGCCCAGTTGCTCCATCAGGGCCTGGCTGTCTGCGGTCAGGTCCAGCAGGGGGATGTCCTGCTGCTGGGCGATGTCGCGCATGACGGCGGGAAGGTCGACGCCGAGGCTGTTGACGATCCGCCCGGTGGGGGTGATCTTCCCGTCGGCGTCGAAGAGGTGCCGCACGGGCGGGGTGACCAGGACCGGCCGCGCGCCGCGGGAGCGTACGCCGTCGATGAGGGTCAGGAGGTTGGCGCGGTAGGTGTCCTCGGGGGTGGTCTTGTCGTTGTGGGCGAGCTGGATCAGCACCTCGTCGCCGGGCTGGATCTGCGGCTGGAGTGTGGCGAAGAGCGCCGGGCTCGACAGCCAGGAGACCGTACTGGAGCCGGAGACGGCCCAGTTGGCGACGTCGAGGCTGCCGTGGACGTACTGGGGCAGCTCCTGGGCCCAGCCGCGCTGGACGGTGGTGAGCCAGTCCGCGGCGGTGGAGTCGCTGATCACGTAGAGCCGCGGGGCGTGCGGGCGGGCGGTCACGCTCAGCGCGCTGACCGCGGGTGCGGTGCCGGTGAAGGTGAGTTGCAGGCCGGGGGTGCCGTCGCCCTCCTGGCCGTCGGGCATGCTCTCCGGGGTGCGGACGTCGACGGTCACGGTGCGGTGCGCGAGGTGGCCGGCGGTGGTGGCGACGGGGGCGAGGACGGTCCGGTTCGCCTCCACGTCCAGCCCGGTGTCGGCGGCCGCGGTACGGCTGCCGAGGGTGAGCTGTATCTCGTAGGCGCCGGGTGCCACGTCGAAGGAGCAGGTCAGGCCGGTGCCGTCGGTGCCCGGGGCGCAGTTCTGGGCGAGCTGGTCGGCAGGCCGCGGGGTGCCGGGGGCGGCGACGGCCGTGCCCGGGAGGGTGAGGACGGCGGAGGTGACCGCAACAGCGGCCAGCAGTCGGGTTCTACCGCGCATGGGATGTCCCTTTCGTACGGTCGGATGACTGGATACGGAGGACCGGACGGCCCGTCAGGGCGCCTGGTCCGGGGCGACGGCCAGCAGGGCGATGATCGCCAGGTTGCGCTGCGCGAGGTCGTTGGTGCTGAAGTCGGTCGACGGGATCTCGTCCACCCCGGCGAACACCGCCGGGCCGCCGACGTGCACCGGCGCGCCCCAGGGCTTGCCGCCGGCGTCGGCCGAGAACACGTCCCAGCCGCGCTGCTGCACCGCCGGCTCGCCGGTCTGCTCCCCGGCCCACGCGGTCATCCGCGAGTAGAAGACCGCGGGCGCGGAGGTGGTGAACTTGAAGCCGAAGTGTGCGGTGATCTCCGCCGCCGGCGCCTGGACGTAGCGGCAGAACTCCACGAGCTTCGCGCGGAACTCCGGCACGTCGACCAGGCCGGTGGTCTCCCACATGATCTGCTCGCCGCAGAAGACCATCGTCAGGTTGACCTTGCCCCAGTCGCCGCCGAGCCCCAGGTCGCTGATGTGGCCGGTGGCGGGGTCGAAGCCGACAGCGCCGCCCTGCTCGCCGGTGAACAGCCCGGCGGGCAGCTTCGCGATGTCCTCCATGCCGGTGGCGATGCGGTCGCGCCACCGGGTGTCGCCGGTGCGCTCCCACTCCGTGAGCCAGTTGCTGACCAGCGCGTACCAGTCCGGGCCGATCCGGATCACTGTCGGGACGCCCGCGGGGGTGTCCAGGTAGTCGCGCAGCGGCGGGTACGTCAGCAGCGTGGTGTCCAACTGGAGCGGCACCCGCATCGCGTCGCCGACGAACTCGTCCGCGGTGACGTAGTACATGAAGCGCTTGGTGTACGCCTCGGAGACCCGCGGCTCCTTGCCGCCGTCGGCGTAGTGCTGCACGTCATGGCGCGAACCGAGGCCGGCGAAGGGCCCGCTGCGGATCATGTCGGTCTCGGTGACGTGCCGGGTCATGGCCCGCGCGAGGTGGAAGGTCTGCGCGTCGCCGGTGCGCAGGAACTGGTACCACAGCGCCGCGTCCGAGCCGAGTTCGGCGTTGTCCCAGGCGAAGCCGCCGACGTCGTAGCGCCAGGTGTGCCGGTCGCTGTCGTAGGTGTGCATGATGTCGCCGTAGTTCCAGAAGCCGTACCACTGGCGCTGCTCGACCTGGCCGGCGTAGAACGCGACGCTGTCGGCGATCGAGTCCTCCAGCTTGGTGCGGCCCGGGGTGCTGCGGTCGGGCAGGCTCCAGCGGCCGAAGACGCCCGCGCCGTGGTAGGTCTCCGGGGCCGCCACCAGTTGCGGGCGGGCGGCCAGCGCGGTGGCGAGCACGGGGATGTCGTCGCGGGAGGGGGTGTGCTCCAGCGCCCACAGCTGCATGTCGGTGGACCGGGCCATGCCGGTGGACAGGCCGTAGCCGTAGCGGTCGTCCTCGTAGGCCAGGTCCAGGCCGTGGCTCGCGGTGTCGTAGGCGCGCAGGTCCATCGCCTCGCCGTGCGGCGACCACGACCACAGGGTGACGGTGGCGGCGTCGCCGGTCGCGCCGCGGATGTCGAGCGCGCGCGGGAACTGCTGCCAGAAGTCCCGCAGTCCGAAGCCGAGGCCGCCGCTGACCCCGCCGGCGAAGCCGAAGCCGGGCGCGCGGTCGGCGAAGCCGGCGTGCTTGAGCCAAGCGGACTTCTCCGAGGTGCGCTTCCACACCGCCGCCTGCGTCGCCGACTGCTGCACCAGGCTGAAGTCCCCCCACGCCGGCAGGTCCTGCCACTCGGTCTGGACGGTGGTCTGCCAGGTGCTGGTCGCCGGGGTCGCGGTGCCGGCGATCTGGGCGGCGCGCACATCCGTGCCCGGGTCGCGGCGCAGGCCGGTCAGCCCGACCACGGCCTCGCCCCACACGCCCTGGTCCGGCCCGGCGAACCGGATGTGCCGGTCGTAGGGCTCGTCGCTCATCGGCACGGCCAGCTCCAGCCCGATACCGCGGACGAAGTCCTTGGCCGGGTTGCCGTCCCAGACGAACTCGTGCATGGCCCGCAGCGACTCGTCGCCCGCGCCCAGGTAGACGCGCATCGTCCAGGGCAGCAGCGCGCGGCGGCCGGTGCCGTACTTCTTCGCGCCGTCCTGCCGGTAGCGGCCGGTCAGCTTCACCACGGCGCGCACCGGGCCGGACTGCTCGATCTCCGCGGTCTCGACCACGCCGGTCCAGGCGGTGTGCTTCGGGGCGTCGGTGTCCTCGGGCTTGTCCTGGAGCAGCAGCACCAGGCGCCCGTTCTCGGCGGACGTGCGGCCCGAGCGGGTGATCGAGGTGATCGCCAGCGGGCCGGTCAGCGCCAGGCGGATGTCCACCACGCCGTTGGCGAGCTTGATCTCCTTGCTGCCGCG
Source organism: Actinacidiphila sp. bgisy144 (assembly GCF_057708105.1). Lineage (NCBI taxonomy): Bacteria > Bacillati > Actinomycetota > Actinomycetes > Kitasatosporales > Streptomycetaceae > Actinacidiphila > Actinacidiphila sp. bgisy144. The sequence continues at coordinate 150,676 of NZ_JBYIRM010000004.1, forward strand.
GGTGGCGGTGACCTGCTGCTTCGGGGCGGCGGGCGTGCCAGGGGCCAGGTGGTAGCCGTCGGCGAGCGCGGTGGAGTCCACCGCGTGCCCGGTCCACTTCACGGTGCCGTCCGGCCAGTAGGCCAGCGGCCAGGACTGCACGGGCACCTGGGCGCCGCCGCTGTCGGTCAGCGCGAACGCGGTGTGCGCGGCGACCTGCCCCTTCGGCCAGGGCACGCCCCAGGCCGCGCCGGTCGTGGCGGCGGGGCGGCCGTCCAGCCAGTGCAGGTCGACCCCGCCGGCCGCGTCCTTGGCGGAGGCGGGCGACGGCGCGGCCGGCGGCGTGCCGGCGGCCGCCCGGCCGCCGGAGCCGAGCGCGAGAGCCGCCGCGGTGATCGACGCACCGCCGAGGAACGTGCGTCGGTTGAGTGGGGACCCCTCGGGCATGGACAGCCTCCAGTCAGGTCGGAACTGCGGGTACGGGTACGGCGGGAACGGGCGGCGGGGGAGCCGGGCCGGGAAGGACGCAGGTCGACGGCGAGGCCTCCGGGGGAGCGGAGGACGGGGTTGGGCCATGCGTCAGCAGAGGTGCGATCGATGAATCGTTCTAGGTGCGCTCATGAAGGCGTGTCAAGACATTGCGCAGAGTCCACAGGCCGGCCCCACTGTCGGCCCCGGTCCGGTGCGGCCGTATACAACCGGCTCTGAACTGGCCTTCTCCGGGCTCTCCGGGCCTGCCGCGGCGGGATAATCCCGCTCGGCGGTCGCGGTGGGCCCGGCGGCCGGTGGGCGCCGGGCGTCCGACGGCGGTCGGAACCGGCTCCCGGCTCGATACGGCATGAACCGATTCAGTGCTGATAACGCGTCAACTCATGACAAACCGTGCGCGCGGCCGCCGAGGATATCGGCGATGTGTGTCAGAACCGTTGACGCCAGGTGTGGAAACGTTTTAACTACCGCTCACCCAGCACCCGATGGTGAGGAGGCGCCGTGGCGGCGCTGATACGGGAGCTCCCTGGAAAGACGGCGTCCGAGGACGGTCGTGGTCGTACGCCGGGGGCTCCGACGGAACGAAAAGGTTTTCGCAAGCGGCGCAGTTGGGCGCTGCTTGCCCTGATGGTGCCGGGGCTCGCCTACTTCCTGGTGTTCCAGTACGGGGCCCTGGTCGTCAACGTGGTCGCGTTCAAGGACTACGTGCCCTTCGCCGGCCTGTGGGGCAGTCCGTGGAACGGCGTCACCAACTTCCAGCAGCTCTTCCAGGACGACGCGTTCTGGCACGCGGTCTTCAACACCGCCTGGATCGCGCTGCTCCAGCTGGTCTTCTACTTCCCCGTCCCCCTGGCGCTCGCGCTGCTGCTGCACAGCCTGACGTGGAGCACGGTGCGGCGGTTCGTGCAGTCGGTGGTGTACCTGCCGCACTTCATCTCGTGGGTGATCGTGGTGGCGATGTTCCAGCAGGTGCTGGGCGGCACCGGGATGCTCAACGGCTACCTCGGCGACGCGGGCCTGCACACCGTCGACATCATCGGGAACCCCGACGCGTTCAAGCCGCTGCTGATCGCCCAGGTGATCTGGAAGGACACCGGCTGGGGCACCATCATCTTCCTCGCCGCGCTCTCCCAGGTCGACGAGCAGCTGTACGAGGCGTCCGCGATCGACGGGGCCGGCCCGTGGCGCCGCTTCTGGCACGTCACCCTGCCCGCGATCCGCCCGGTGGTGGTGCTGCTGCTCATCATGCGGCTGGGCGACATCCTCTCGGTCGGCTTCGAGCAGATGCTGCTCCAGCGCGACGCGGTCGGCCCGCAGGCCGCGGAGGTCATCGACACCTTCGTCTACTACAAGGGCATCGTGGGCGGCGACTACGGACTGGCCGTCGCCGCGGGCCTGTTCAAGGGCGTGGTCGGCGCCGTCCTGGTCTACGCGGCGAACAAGATCGCCCACCGGCTGGGCGAACAGGGGGTCTACAAGTGAGCGCGAACGTCCGGCCGGGCTGGATGGAGAAGCCGAAGCCCGTCACCCAGTCCGCGAAGGCCGTGGCCCTCGTGGTGGTCGTGGCCCTGGTCTGCGTGCCCTTCCTCGTGGTGGTGTCCACCTCGCTCGCCTCGCAGCGGGAGGTCGTCGCGAACGGCGGCTGGGTGCTGTGGCCCCAGCACCCGAACCTCAAGGCCTACCACGACATCCTCCAGGGCGGCATCGTCACCCACGCCCTGGCCGTCAGCATCGGCGTCACCGTCATCGGCACCGCGCTGAGCCTGCTGTGCACGGTGGGCCTGGCCTACGCGCTGGCCCGCCCCAAGGTCATCGGCGGGCGGCCGGTGCTGCTGCTGATCCTGTTCACCTTCCTCTTCCCGCCCGGCATGATCCCCAGCTTCCTGCTCGTGAAGAACCTGGGCCTGCTCAACAGCTACTCCTCGCTGATCCTTCCGCTGCTGGTCAACGTCTTCAACCTGATCGTGCTGCGCGGCTTCTTCCAGGGCATCCCCGAGGAACTGTACGAGGCCGCCCGGCTCGACGGGGCCGGCGACCTGCGGGTGCTGTGGACGATCGTGCTGCCGCTGTCCAAGGCCGCGCTCGCCGTCGTCGGGCTGTTCTACGCCGTGTCGTACTGGAACTCCTGGTTCTACGCCTCGCTGTACCTCAACAGCGACCACTGGCCGCTCCAGCAGGTGCTGCGCACCTATGTCGTGGCCGGCACCGGCCTGACCGACCAGACGCTGGGCGACGGCACGGTCAACGCGCCGCAGACGATCCAGATGGCAGTCGTGGTGCTCGCCACCGTGCCGATCCTGCTGGCCTACCCCTTCCTCCAGAAGTACTTCACCAAGGGCGTGCTCACCGGCGCCATCAAGAGCTGACCTCCTGCCCGGTACCTGCTCAGCACCGGCCCGGCACCCGCCCGGCAACCGCCCGCCACCCGCTCGGCCGCACCGACCCGAAAGGCCACCTCCCATGCCCAGAATGTCCCGGCGCACCCTGCTGCGCTCCATCGCCGCCGGCGGCGCCGCGGTGTCCGTCCCCGGACTGCTGTCGGCCTGCACCTCCTCCGACGCCGCCGGCGGCAACGTCTCCAACGTCGGCAAGAAGCTGGCGCCCTGGCCCACCTACCGCCCGGCGGCCGGCCCCACCCCGGACCTCGCTCCGACCTCCGCGGGCGTCCAGGCCGGCTTCACCGCCTACCCGTCGAACCTGACCAGCTCCGTGGCCCGCACCCCCGGCGACGGGTCGACCATCAAGGTCATGTCCGTCACCTTCGGCACCCCGCCCAAGTCCGAGGCGGGCAACCAGTACTGGAAGGCCGTGGAGAAGGCCCTCGGGGTGAAGATCGAGTACACGGTCATCCCGACGGACGACTACCAGGCCAAGATGGCCACGGTGATGGCCCAGGACAGCGGCTCGCTGCCGGACATCATCAACATGTTCTCCGGGTTCGTCCTGCCCCGGGAGGCGCAGTTCGTGCAGGCCCGCGCCGAGGACCTGACCCCGTACCTGTCCGGCGACGCCGTCAGAGCCTACCCCAACCTCGCCGGCATCCCCGCCCAGGCATGGCACGACATGGGCCGGATCAGCGGCCGGATCTACGGCATCCCGCTGGAGCGGCCCGTACCCGGCTCGACCCTGTGGATCAACCAGGGCGAGTTCACCGCCGCCGGGATGCAGGACGGCTGGACGTCGAACGACTTCACCGCCGTGGCGAAGAAGGCCACCAGCGGCAAGAAGTACGCCCTCGGTTCGGCGAAGGGCTCCGACTTCAACTACAACGTGCACTCCGCGGCCCACAACGTGCCGCAGGGCTGGGCGGTGGACGCCAAGGGCGCCTTCCACGCCGGCTACGCCGACGAGCGCTTCAAGGCCGCCGTCGCCTACCAGGCGCAGCTGCGCAAGAGCGGCTACTACCACCCCGACTCCACGTCCCTGTCCACCTCCGACGCCTACACCCTGATGCTGAACGGCACCATCGGCTCCCTCCAGAACGGCTTCGGCAACTACACGGCCGTGTACCCCGACTCCAAGGGCCTGCTCACCCCGGCACCCGCGCTGCCCTACAGCGTGGACGGCACCCCCGGCGGCATCGTCGCCGCCCGCCGCTCCTTCGGCTACACCATCCTGAAGAAGGCGGGCAAGGAGCGCATCCAGCTGCTGCTGCGCGTCCTGGACTACCTCGCCGCCCCGTTCGGCACCAAGGAGTACGAACTCACCCACTACGGCGTGGAGGGCGTCCACTTCACCCGCGGCAAGGACGGCTCCCCGCTGCCCACCAAGCTCGGCCAGGTCGAGAACATCACCAACCTGCCCTTCCGCTACCTCGCCGAGGGCCCCCAGGTGCTGTTCCTGCCCGGCTTCCCCGACGCGACCAAGGCCCTGCACGCCTGGCAGCAGAAGGTGGTGCCGGTCGCCATCCGCGACGCCTCCTACGGACTCCAGTCCGCCACCTTCAACTCCCAGGGCACCACGCTCAAAGCCGACATGGACGACACCATCACCTCCGTCATCGCCGGCCGCGAGCCGCTGTCCGCGCTGGACGGCGCGATCAGCAAGTGGCGCTCGGGAGGCGGCGACAGAATGGCGGACGAATACGCCAAGGAACACGCCTCGAACACGTGAGGCGGCAATGGCGTACACGGCAGCGCGGGGAAGAGGCAGGAGCAGCATGGCGGCGAATCGACGGGTCACCATCCGGGACGTGGCGCAGCGGGCGGGAGTGTCGGTCGCCACCGCCTCCCGGGTGCTCAGCGGCAACTACCCCGTGCCGCAGGCGACCCGGGCGAAGGTGATGCGAGCCGCCCAGGCCCTGGACTACGTCGCCAACGCCCACGCCCGCGCGCTGGTCGGCGGCGGCCGCAAGATGGTCGCCGTCCTCGTCCGCCAGGTCACCAGCCCCTTCTACGCGCACGTCGCCGAAGGCGTCGAGGCCGAGGCGGCCGCCCACGGCTGGCTGTGCCTGGTCGGCCAGACCGGCGGCGAGCCGCAGCGCGAACTCGCCTTCATGCAGCTGATGCGCGAGGAGGGCGCCCGGCTGGTGGTCCTGGTCGGCGGCGTCGTCGAGGACGACGACTACCGCGAGCGCGTCGCCCAGTACGCCCACGCCCTGGACGGCGCCGGCGCCCGGCTCGTGCTGTGCGGGCGCCCGGCCCCCAGCCCCGACATCCCCGCCCTGGTCGTCGACTTCGACAACGAGGCCGGCGCCCGTGCGATCACCAGCCACCTGCTGTCCGCCGGCCACCGCAGAATCGTCTTCCTCGGCGGCCTGCCCGGCAACACCGCGCTGGACGCCCGCGTCGCCGGCTACCGCGCCGCGCTGGCCGAGCACCGGCTGCCCGCGCAGGCCGCGCACGTGGTCGACTGCGGCCTCGGCCGCGCCAACGGACAGCGCGCCATGGCCGAACTCCTCAAGGCGGGACCGCACTTCACCGCCGTCTTCGCCGGGGACGACATGGTCGCCGCCGGCGCCCTGCGCGCCATCGCCGACGCCGGCCTGCGCGTCCCCGACGACATCTCCGTCGTCGGCTACAACGACATCCCGCTGGCCGCCGACTTCAACCCGCCGCTCACCACGGTCCGCACCCCCGCCGAGGAACTGGGCCGCGAGGCCGTGCGCATCGCCCTGCGCTCGCCCGAGGACTCCCCGAGCACCCACCACGTGCTCGGCACACACATCGTCGTACGCGAAAGCGTCGCCGCGCCCCCACCGGAGCGCACCCCATGAAAGGGCCCGAACCGGCATGACCGCGCCGCACCTCCTGGCCGACTCCCCCCAGCAACCGCCCCTGGACCCGGGCCTGTCGCCGTACACCGGCTACACCCGCGCCCACTGGGAGGCGGCCGCCGACCGCATGCTGGCCGCACTGCTCCCGTACGCCTCACCCCACCGGGCGCAGTACCGGCTCCCGGGCCGCGCCAGCCACTCCGGCGCCTGGTCGGACGGGCTCGAAGGCTACGCCCGGTCCTTCACCCTCGCCGCCTGCCGCATCGCCGGCGCCGCCGGGCAGGACCAGCCCGGTACCACCCACATCCAGGACCTCATCGCACGCTACGCCGCGGGCCTGGCCGCCGGCACCGACCCCGCCGACCCCGAGCACTGGCCCCCCGTCACCGACCGCGCCCAGTCCATGGTCGAGGCCGCCGCGATCGCCATCGCCCTGCACGAGACCCGCCCGTGGATCTGGGACGCCCTGCCCGAACCGGTCCGCCAGCGCACCGCCGCCTGGCTGGGCGGATTCGTCGGCGCCAAGCCCAACGACTCCAACTGGCGGCTCTTCCAGGTCGTCACCGAGGAGTTCCTCGCCTCCGTCGGCGCCCCGCACCGCCGCGCCGAGATCGACGCCGGCCTGTCCCGCCTCGACGACTGGTACCGCGGCGACGGCTGGTACACCGACGGCGACGGCCAGAAGTTCGACTACTACAACGCCTGGACCCTGCACCTGTACCCCGTGCTGTGGGCCCGCATCGCCGGGCCGCGCGCCGACGGCATGCTGGTCGCCGCCCACCGCGAACGGCTGCGCCGCTTCCTCGAAGACCATCAGTACTTCTTCGGCGCCGACGGCGCTCCCGTCCACCAGGGCCGCTCCCTGACCTACCGGTTCGCCGCGGCCGCCCCGCTGTGGGCCGGGGTACTGGCCGACGCCACCCCGCTGCCTCCCGGCCGTACCCGCCGGCTGGCCTCCGGGACGCTGAAGCACTTCGCCGACCACGGTGTGCCCGACGCGGAAGGGCTGCTGCGGCTGGGCTGGTACGGCCCCTACCTCCCTGTCACCCAGCCCTACTCCGGCCCCGCCTCGCCGTACTGGGCGAACAAGGCGTTCCTCGGCCTGCTGCTGCCCGCCGACCACCCGGTGTGGACCGCGCCGGAGGAGCCCGGCCCGGTCGAGACCGCGGACCGCCACCTCGCCCTGCCCGGCCCGGGCTGGCTGCTGCACTCCACCGCCGCCGACGGCATCGTCCGCCTGGTCAACCACGGCAGCGACCACCAGTCGCCGACCTCCGCGATCCAGGACGACCCGCACTACAACCGCTTCGCGTACTCCACGGCCACCGCGCCCGACACACCCCCCGACGACACGGCCGCCGGCCCCGACAACCAGATCACCCTGCTCGACGCGCCCGGCCGCTTCGCCCGCGGCCGTATCCACCGCCTCTTCACCGAGGGCCGGCGTGCCGGTTCCTGGCACACCCGCCCGTCCGCGGACAACGGCGAGCACGCCCGCATCACCACCGTCAGCGTCGCCCACGGCCCCTGGGAGGTACGGGTCCACCGGGTCGAGGCGCCCGCAGGCGCGCACCTGCGTGAAGGCGGCTGGGCCGTGGCCGACGACACCGCGCCGCCCGTCGCGCAGGCCGGCCCCGGCTGGGCGCTCGCCCGCCGCCGCGACGGCCTGACCAGCCTGCTCGTCGGCCTGCTCGGCTGGGACGGCGAACCGCCCGGCGGCCAGGGGTCTGTCGCCACCGCCGTGGGCCACAACGCCTACGGCCGCCACTCGGCGACGCCGCTGCTGACCGCGCGCCACCCCGGCGGCACCCGCCTGCTGGCCACGCTGGTGGTCCTCAGCGCCGACCCCGGCCTCCACGGCGGGCCGCAACCGCAGCACACCGGGGCGAGCGCCGTCCGCACCGCCGACGGCGCCGTCCGGGTCGTCTTCCCCGACGGCACGACCGAGGACGTGCCGACGGCCTGAGCATTGGCCCGGACGCCCCCGGGCCCGGACGCCGCCGGGCCCGGACGCGCCCGGCGGCGTCCGGACCTTCCCAAGACGCGAGGTCACGCCGAGGACAGCTGCTCGCCGATCTCCTTGATCCAGGCGGCGGTCTTCGCCGGGTCGTCGAGGGTCTGCGCCCACGCGTCCGGGTCCAGCTTCTGGTCGGCCGGGCCCGCCTTCAGGGCGACCAGCAAGGACCTCGCCGACGCCCGCATCTCCGGCGCGGTGTCGCCGCTGCCCCGGATCTGCGGGCCCGCCGCCAGGGCGTAGATCTTCCGCGCCATGGCCTGGCGCTCGCCGCCCGTCACCTTCTTCCAGAACTTCAGCGCCTCCTTCAGGGCGTCCTCGCGGGAGGCGGGCGCCGCCGTCCGAGCACCCTCCTCCGCCCAGCGCTCGGGGTGCCGCGCCCCGTCGTACCGCTTCTTGCCCGCCCGGCCCGCCTTGTAGGCGGTCACCCCGAGGATCAGCCCGGCCGCGCCCGCGGCCAGGCCCCAGCCGACCGGGTTGCTCGCCAGGCCCGCGCCGCCCGCGGTCGCCGCGACCGCGGTCACGATGCCGCCGGCGGCCTTGGTGGACTCGCCGACCGCGGTCAGCGCCTGCTTGCCGAACTTGTGGCGCTGCTTGCCCTTGGCGTAGGAGAGCACGTCGTCCATGGTGTTGACGTCCTGGGCCCGCTGGTAGTCCCGGGCGGCGTCGCGCGCGTCGCCCATCGCCCCCCAGGCGGTGTCGATGGCGTCGCCCAGCCGGTCCGCCAGGTCGTCGCCGCCCACGTCCCACTGGGCGTCCAGCGCGACGTACGCCTCGGCCGCGGCCCACTCGGCGTTCTGCTTCGCCTGGCTGAGCTGCGCCAGCGCCTCGTCGGGGGTCCGCGCGGGCTTCTCGATCTTCTTCAGGGCGCGGTACTTGCGGGCCGTCAGCCCGGTGCGGCGCGCCGCGCGCGCCCCCTTGACCGCGCCCATGACGCCGGAGCCGATGCCGCCGGCCTCGGCCACGCTCGCGGCGTGCAGCGCGTGCTCGGCCTTGGTCAGCTCCTTGGCGGAACTCAGCGCGTTGGCCGCGGAACTGGCCGCGTTGATGACCGCCTCCGACGCCTTCGACCGGAACTTCTTGGCCGCCCCGTGGTGGGCCGCCCCGGTCCGGTGCTTCTTCAGGTCCTGCCGTGCCTTGGACGCCTCCAGGCCGTTGAGCGCCGCGCCGATGCCCTCGGCGACCATGCTCTCCGCGCCGGCCGCGCCGCCCGAGGACGCCGCGTTGTGCTTCAGGCCGTCGTCGACGGTGGCGGCGGCGTGCTGGGAGAAGCCCGCGTTCGCCGGCACCTGCACGTTCTTGACGAAGGTGTCGAGGAACTCGAAGTTCTTCTTCAGCTTGTCGAGGATCTCGGTGATCCGCTCCCGGTACCGGTGCGGCCGGGCGGCCGCGGCGGGCGCGGCGCCGTCGGCCGGGGCCGGGCCGCCGGTGCGGGCGCGCTGCACCGCCGCCACCGCGGCGCGGTTGCCGGCGCGGGACTGGATCTCCAGCAGTGCGCGCTGCGCCGCGTTGCCCGGCAGGGCTGCCGGCCGGCCGCCGTCCTGCCGCCGCCGGTCCCAGGACACCGGCGCCCCGGGCTGACGTGCGGGTATGCGGTGGAGCGGGGTGCTCATCGATGGTGCGCCTCTCCTGTGCCGGACCGGGCCGCCTGGGACGGTAGCCGCGCAAAGCGAACGGAAAGGGTGCCGCGGGGAAACGCTGCCCCTCGGTTCACCTGCAACTACCGCCGCCAGTCGGGCAGTTGCGCGCCAGCCGGCCCGGCCGGGCTCAGCTGCCGGCGCGGCGGCGGGGCCGGCGCCGAGGGAGAAGACGTCGTCGTCGACGGCCACCGACGCCGGCTGCCGCGCGTCCTGCGGGAAGCCCTTCTCCAGGTAGGCGGGGACGAGGTCGGCGCCGTCGCCGCGGGTCGAGGCGACCGGCACGATGCCCCGCGTGAGCAGCGCGTCGGCCTGCCCGGTGAGCGCTCGGGGGCGTCCACCTGATGTGGCTGCTGTGGCGCCGGGAGTGACGCCCCCGAGGCGGAGAAAGCCGGGCCGGGGCCCTTACGCGGACAGCCACGCCTTGTCGCCCGCGCGGACGGTGCCGGGGGTGACGACCTTGGCGTAGACGCCCGCGTGCATGGCCGTCGCGCGGTAGAGGGCCTTGAGGATGCGGCCGTCGTAGGGCATGCCGTCCCGGTCGTGGTTGACCATCACGCACCGCTCGGTGGGTTCCACGACCGTGAACCGCGCCGTGCCGATGGAGAGCGACCGGCCGACCCACGCGTCCTCCACCGGCCCGGGCGGATCGTCCACGTCCAGCAGCAGGTTCGGCCGGAAGCGCCGCTCGTCGACGTCCGAACCGGCCAGCAGGCCGCGTACGTACGCCACCGTCGCCGTCGTCAGCAGGTGCACGATGCCCGGGCCCGCGTCCAGCAGGGAGACCCCCGCCTCCCGGGCGAGGGTCACCTCCCGGCCGAGCGCGTCGGACAGCGCCCGGTGGATGCCGTCCGCGTCGCCCCGCCGGCGGGTGCCGTCGGGGAAGACCACGCACGGCACCGCCGCGCCGGGCCCGGCCTGCCCGTCCGGCTCGCCGCCCTCCTCGTAGCAGGCGGAGAAGTACCGCAGGCCCTCCACCGTCCGGAACCGCGGGGTGTGCTTGCCCGCGCCGTGCTTGCCGTCGGCGAAGCGCACCGCCCACAGCCGGTCGCCGGCCACCCCCCGCTCGTCGAACACCAGGGACGGAAGGCGCTCGCCCAGCATCGACTTGACCGGGAAGCGGCGCAGCAGCGCGACCGAGCCGACCACCTCCGGCGCCACGCTCAGCGCCCCTTCCAGAAGTCGCGCAGCAGCGCGTGCACCACCGCCGGCTCCTCCACGTGCCCGAAGGCGCCGCTGCGCTCCAGCATCCGGAAGTCGATCCCGGGCGCGTGGCGGGCGAAGTCCCGCTGCAACCGCGGGTACAGCGCGCGGTCGTAGCGGCCGGCGAGCACCATCGCGGGCACGGTCAACTCGCGCAGCCGCGGCCGGAAGTCCGGGATGGCCGCCACCTGGCCGCCGACGGTGAAGTCCACGTCCGCGCCGCAGAACAGCGGGTACAGGGCGGTGTTGCGGGCCCCCGGCTCGGTGGCGAGCAGCCCCGCGTGGTCGGGGTCATAGAACCGCACCAGGGGCGTCGCCACCGCGAACTCCGCCTGGAGGCGCGGGTCGGTGGAGGGTACGCCCTGGTCGTGGAGGGCGGTGATCCGCTCCCACGTCTCGGGGTACTGCGCCGCGATCTCCCGGTTGATGTTGGCGTGGTTGAGCTGCCACATCTCCGGGCTGTGCAGGGTGTTGGCCAGGGTGAGGGTCCGCACCAGCGCCGGGTGGTCCAGCGCGAGCGCCTGGGCGACCAGGCCGCCGTAGGAGAAGCCGTACAGGTGCAGCGGGCCGGCGCGCAGTTCCCCGATCAGCGCGGCGACGTCGGCGACGTCCTCCGCGAACGTGATCTGCGCCAGGTCCTCGGGCGCGTCCGAGCGGCCCCGCCCGTACAGGTCGAGGTACAGCACGCGGTGGTCCGCGGCGAGGGCGGAGAAGAAGGGGTGGAAGACCACGTGGGAGCCGGCCGGGCCGAGCCCGGCCAGCAGCAGCACCGGGTCGCCGTCGCCTTCCGACTCCACCCACAGGCGGTGCCCGCGCACCTCGTGGTGGCGGCCGGCGGGGTGGTCGATCATGCTTCCTCCAGGGTCGGTTCGGACGCCAGGGCCGTTTCGGACGCCACGGCCGGTTCGGGCTCCACGGTCAGTTCGGCCTCCAGGGCCCGCACGGCGGCGTGGTCGGCGCGTATCCGGGCCGGGTCGGGGTGGGCGAGGACCACGAACCCCAGGGCGAGGGTGGAGAACAGGTCGTGCGTGGCCGTCACCCGGTCGCCGTCGCGCAGCGGCACCGACGTGTGGTGGTGGCTGGGCAGCGCGCCGATCCGGTCGACGACCTCCCGCACGTTGCGGACGACCCCGGTGGCCCGACTGATCAGGAACACCACCATCAGGTGCTGCCGCAGCTCGAAGGCGTCGGGAACCTCCTCGCCCGCGCAGTACCGCACGGTGCGGTCCACCTGGCTGTCGCCGGTCGCGACCCGGCAGAAGCGCGGCTGCCCGCCGCCGTGCAGCCGCACCCCGGTCTCGATCAGCCGCGGCCCGGCGGCGGTCATCATCACCTCGGAGTGCGCGGCGCCGAACCGCACCCCCAGGGCATCCAGCGCGTCGCGGGTGTAGCGGATCAGCTCCCCGTAGCGGTCGAGGTCGTACGGCAGCCACTCCAGGCTCTCGTAGACCACCCCGCGCTTGCCGTACGCGCACAGGTTGACCACCGTGTGCACCCCGTCGTGGCTGAAGGTGTCGACGACGTACTCGGTGCCGACCAGCCGCTCCTGGACCAGGACCTGGTCGTTGACGAGGTCCAGCTTGTTCCTGCGGTGCAGCAGCCCGTCGAAGACCGGCCGCCAGTCGGCGCCGGCCGGCACCAGGGTCACCCCGTCGGTCCCGGCGCTCGTCGGCGGCTTGACCACGAGGTCGGCGCCCTCCAGGTGCTGCGCGCGCAGCCAGCCGGCGACCGCGTCCGCGGAGTCGGTGCAGATCTGCCGGACCGCGGGCACCCCGGCCGCGACCAGCGCCTCGCGCATCGCGCCCTTGTGGCGGCGCACCCGCGCCGACGCCGCGTCGTTGGCCCGCCCGGGGGTGATCAGCGGCGCGAGCCGGTCGGCGAGGGCCACCCCGCTCTCGGTGCCGGCCACCACACACACCGGGTCGAGCGCGGCCACGGCCGCGCGGGTCGCCGCCAGGTCCCCGTCGTGGGTGACCACCGAGGCGAAGTCCCCGGGCCGGTAGGACGGCGCGTAGACCGCCGACGGCTTCGGCGCGGAGGTGACCGCCACCGGCGTGAACCCGGCGGCGCGGAAGGCGGGGGCGAACATGTTCCCGGAGGAGTACGGGTCGACGACCACCGCCACCTTCACGCCGCGCTCTCCCCGGCCAGGCGCGCCGCGTGGGCGCAGAACCGCCGCCAGGCGTCGGCCGCCTGCGGGCTCAGGCCGCGGGCCCGGATCGAGGAGTGCACCAGACCGGGCTCCACGACGAGGGTGACCGGCGTGCCGTGCTCGCGCAGCCGCTCGGCGTACTGCTCGGAGTCGACCAGCAGCGAGTCCAGTTCGGTGCCCATGACGTACGCCGGCGGCAGGCCGTGGAACTCGCCGTGCAGCAGCGGCGAGACGTAGGGGCCCTCCACCTCCTTGGGATCGGGGCAGTAGCAGGCGGTGTAGTACTCCATCTCGCCGCCGGTCAGCAGCGGCGCGTCCTCCCCGCCGGTGCGCCAGCGGGCGAAGTTGAGCACGGGGCTGATCAGGGCGTGGCCGCGCAGCGGCGGGCCCTGCCGGTCGCGCGTCATCATGCACAGCACGACGGCCATGTTCGCGCCGGAGCTCTCACCGGTGAGCACCACGCGGTCCGGGTCGAAGCCGAGGCGCCCGGCGTTCTCCACCAGACCGCACAGCGCCGCGTAGCAGTCCTCCAGCGGGGCCGGGTAGGGGTGTTCGGGCGCGAGCCGGAAGTCCAGCGACGCCGCGAGCAGCCCGGTCTTGTCGGCGATCTCCGCGCCGACGCTGTGGTGGGAGTCCAGCGACCCGACGACGAATCCGCCGGCCCGGATATAGCAGACCACCCCGCTGCCGCGGAGTTCCTTCGGACGGTACAGCCGAATACGGCAGCCGTTTATCACTTCCTCCGTGGCGGTCACGCCGGGCGGAATCTCGAACGGGAAGACGTCCTTCAGCCCGGTGTACATCGCGCGCTGCTCGTCGAGGGGCAGTTTGTAGAAGTCCAGCGGGATCGCGTCATTGCTGCGGTTGATGAACTCTTCGATTCCCGGCGCGTACGTCATGTGGAGTCCCTTCGGTAACTGTTCGCCTGGCGGGCGGCCGGCTCCGGCGAGGCGCTCGCGCACGAGACCTGCCAGACCGCCGGCTCCGGGTGGGTACTTCATGGCGCCTTTCCCTTCGGGGTGCGGTCGGGGTGTGTCGGCCCCGCGGGAGGGGCTCAGCCTTGCGGGAGGGGGCTCAGCTCACCCCGTACGGCGATGCCGCCGCGGATGCCGCGGCGGACCAGAACCGGAACGCACAGCACGGTGCCGACCGCGCCGATGGCCATCGCGGCCTGGAGGCTCCACAGCGAGATCGCCAGGGAGGCGAGCAGGCTGCCGAGCGGGATCATCCCCCACACGAGGAACCGCTGGACGGCGTTGACCCGCCCGAGCAGGGCGGGCGGGGTCTCGGTCTGGCGCAACGTCAGCGACAGCGGGCCGAAGGCCCCCTCGCCGACGCAGTGCACCACGCAGCCGGCCACCAGGCCGACCGTCGAGTGCAGGTGCCCCGCCACCGGCATGCAGATCAGCCCGGTCACCGACACGACGGTGCCGATCACGCAGGTGCGGGGGACGCCCTGCCACGCCGCCAGCCGCACCGACAGCGCGTTGCCGACCGGGAAGCCGGCGGCCGAGGCGCCCACCACGATGCCGGTGCCGACCGGGCCGAGCCCCAGCACGCTGTGGCAGTACAGCACCAGGATCGACTCGACCATGGTCAGGAAGACCGTGTACGTCATCCCGCAGGTCAGCACCGGCTCCAGCACGGGGTGGCGGAAGACGAACCGCAGCCCCTCCCAGATGTCCCGGCGCAGCCAGCCCCGGCTGCGCCGGGCCGGCTCGGGCGCGGGCTCCCGGTGCCGGATCGACAGCACCGCCAGCACCGAGACCAGGAAGCTCGCGGCATTGGCGGCCACCGCGCCGGCCACGCTCAGGAACGCGATCACCGGGCCGGCCACCACCGGCCCGGCCGCCTTGGACACCGAATCCGACAGGTACAGCTGCGAGTTGCGGCGGTGCAGCTCCGCCTCGTCGGTGAACAGCGCCGGCGGGTAGGAGGTGCAGGCGACCTGGAAGAAGACCGTCATCGTCCCGGCGACGAACACCAGCCCGGCCAAACCCCAGAAGGACAGCACATGCGCCTCCGCGCAGACGAAGACCGCCAGGAAGGTCGCGGCCTGGACGCTGTCGCACAGCAGCATCACCGAGCGGCGGCGCATCCGGTCCACGACCGCCCCGGCCGGCAGGCCGACCAGCAGGAACGGCGCGTACAGCGCGAACGGCAGCAGCGCGGCCCGGGCGAGGGAGGTGTGCAGGACCGTGACCGACAGCAGCGGCAGCGCCACGACCATGAACTGGTCGCCGACCAGGCTGGCCGACTGCCCGAACCACAGGCGGGCGAAGTCCTGTCCGGAGGTGCGCGCCTTCCCGCCGGGAGGGGCGGCCGGGCGCGTCCGGATGTCGTCCGTCATGTTCTGCGATCTCCTCGTCCCCGCCGTCACCGCCGGCCGTGCCGGCGGCCGGGCGGCCGGTGGGCGCTTTCGGGCACCATGGGTGTTCCGAAGGGAAACACCGGCGGGCCGCGTTCGGTTGCCGATCACCGGCACGGGCCGCCCGACCGGCGGACCACGGGCCGCGGGCCCGCGCCGGTCACCGGCAACCGAACGCGGCCGGGCGGTGTTCTACTGACGATGGACGCGACGGTGGAACTGACGGCGGGCACCGGGGACTTGCTGGCGGAGGATCTCGAGAGCGGCTTCGTGGAGCTGGTCCGACGCCACGCCACCCCGGTGCGCACCTTCCTGCTGCGCGTGTCGGGGTCGGCGGCGGTCGCCGACGACCTGGGGCAGGACACGTTCCTGAAGGCGTACACCGCGCTGCGCGGGTACTCCGCGGAGCGCCGCCGGGCCCTGCGGCCGCGCTCCTGGCTGCTGGCGATCGCCGCGAACACCTGGCGCAACCACGTCAGGACCGCCACGCGGCACCCGGTCGCGCCCTTCCCGGCGGAGGAGTCGTGCACCACCTGGCCCGACGGCGACCCCGGGCCGGAGGAGCGCGCGGCCAACGCCCTGGACCGCGGCGTGCTGACCGCCGCGCTGCTCCAACTGCCGGAGCAGCAGCGGACCGCGGTCGTGCTGCGGCACGTGATCGGCATGAGCTACCAGGAGGCGGCCGAGGTGGTCGGCTGCCCGGTCGGGACGGTGAAGGCCCAGGTCTCGCGCGGCCTGGCGAGACTACGGGGCATCGTGCCCCCGGACACGGCGCAGGCGCAGGAGGTGACGAGACCGTGAACGGCATGGGGGAGCGGCCCCCTGAGCAGGGCGCCGACCGCCTGGAGCGCGCGCTGGCGGGCCTGGCGGAGCCGGCCCCGGCGGGCTTCGCGGCCGGCGTGCTGCGCGCGGCCGGCATCGCTCCGGTGCGCTACGACGGCTACACCGCCGTCCCCACCGCGGCGGGCCCGCTGTACGTGGCGCACCGCGCGGGCGTGATCACCGGCGCCGCCCTGGCGGGGGCCCTCTGCGGGTACGGGGCGCAACGGCCGGGGGCTGACGGTGAGTTCGACGCGGTCGTGGAGGGCGTCCAAGTGCCCCGCCCGGCGGGTGGGTTCGGCTCGGCAGTGAAACGCCGTGCGGCGGACGTGCCCGGTCCTGGCGCGGGAGGTGCACAAGTGCCTGATCCTGCGGGCGGGTTCGGCTCGACAGCGGGACGACGCGCGGCGGACGTGCCTGGCCTGGACGCGGGGGGCGGCGAAGTGCCCGGCCGGGCGGGTGGGTTCGGTTCGGCAGTGGGACGTTGTGCGGCGGATGCGTCCGGTCCTGACGCGGGGGGCGGCGAAGTGCCCGATCCTGCGGGCGGGTTCGGTTCGGCAGTGGGACGTCGTGCGGCGGATGTCTCCGGCCTGGACGCGGGAAGTACCGAAGTGCCGGGAGCGGCCGGTGAGTTCAGCTTCGGGTCCGGTGCGGGCGGCCCGCTCGCCGCCATCGCGTTCGAGGAGGCGCACCGGGCGCGGACCGGACGCTCGGCGGTGCCGGTGGAGCAGGCGCCGCCCGGGCTGCGCACCGCGCTGCGCACCGGCCGGTTCGCCCGGCTGCCGCTGGCGTGGGGCCCGGTGCCGCCGCCCGTGGACGCGGTCCTCGCCGCCGTACGGACGGTGCCGCGCGGCCAGTTGCGGCCGGTGTCCTGGCTCGCCCGGGAGGCCGGCGGCCTCCCGCCGCACACCGTGCTCGCCGCCCTGGCCGCCAACCCCGTCAGCGTCCTGGTCCCCACCTACCGGATCACCGACGAGCGCGGGCTGCCGCACGACATCGGGTACGGTACGGCGGCCGGTGCCGCGCTGCGGGCGGCGGAGGCGATCGACGCCGACCGGGTCGCGGAACTGGCCCGGCGGGAAACGGTCTTCCTCGGCAGCGACACCACCCGTATCTACTGCCACCCGACCTGCGCCCACGCCCGGCGGATCACCGAGCGGCACCAGGTGCCCTTCCGGTCCGCGAGCCAGGCCCGGCACGCGGGCTACCGTCCGTGCAAGAGCTGCCGGCCGGCGGCATGACCACGTCCCGGGCCCTTCCCAGGTCCGCACCGCCCCCGCGTGCGGACCGTTCCCACCGCCCCCGGGCGACCACCAGGAGAACGATGACCAGCGACAACCCGGACCGGCTCGACAGCGTCGTGACGGCCTGCCACACCACCCCGATCGGCCGCCTCACGCTCGCCGCCTCCGAACAGGCCCTGCTCTACTGCGGTTTCGCCCCGTCCGAGCAGCTGCTCCGGCTGCTCGCCCCGGTCTGCCGCACCACCACCGACGAGGCGGCCGCCCCCGCCGGATCAGCCGCCGCGCTGGTGCTGGAACGCACCCGGGCGCAGCTCGACGCGTACCTCGACGGGCGGCGCCGCGGCTTCGAGCTGCCGGTGGACATGCGGCTGGCCACCCCCTTCCGCCGCGAGGTCGTCCTCGCGGTGGACGCCCTGGCCCCCTACGGCGCCACCACCACCTACGGCGCGCTCGCCGCGGGCATCGGCCGGCCGGGCGCGGCACGGGCGGTGGGCACCGCGCTCGGCGCCAACCCGCTGTGCGTGGTGCTGCCCTGCCACCGGGTGGTGGGCGCCGCCGGGAAGTTCACCGGCTATGCCGGCGGCGCCCACGCCAAGCAGTTCCTGATCGACCTGGAGAGCTGACCGCCCCACCCGGCGGCAGGCGTCAGCCCGCCCAGGCCAGGCGCACCGCGAAGCCGAGGAAGAGTACGCCGAGCACCCCCTCCGCGGCCTGCCGCCATCGGCCGCGGCGCCCGGCGTCGCGCTCCTGCCGCCGGGCGCCGCGGGTGCGCAGCAGGTCGGTGGAGACGATCAGCACCGTCAGCCAGGCGGCCGCCAGCGCCAGGTAGACCGCCGCGAGCAGCGCCACGGTGCGCTGCGCCGGGTCGTGCCGGCCGGCGAACTGCGGCAGGTAGGCGAGCAGGAACACGCCGACCTTGGGGTTGCTGCCGGTGGACAGCAGCCCCAGGCCGTAGCTGCGGCGCAGCGAGAACCGCCCGCCAGGGCCGCCAGGACCGTCAGGACCGGCCGGGCCGTCCTGGCCGCCGGCCGGCCGGCACGCGGCGGCCAGCGCCCGCACCCCCCACACCAGCAGCACCGCCGCGCCGGTCCACCGCATCGCCGTCCACACCGCCGGATTGCCGCGCATCACCACCGACACCCCGGTCAGCGCCAGCAGGGCGTGCCCCGCGCCGGCGGTGACCATGCCGGCGGCGCCCGCGAACGCCGGGGCGCGGCGGCCGCTGCGGAGCACCAGGTGCACCGCCAGCACGGCGTCCGGCCCCGGCGAGACGATCACCAGCAGCGAGGTGGCCAGGAAGTACGGCGATACGGTGGTCAGCACGCCGGCCCTCCGCCGCCCGCCGCGCACAGCGCCGCCGCCACCGGGACGTGGCGCACCCGGGTCGGCGTGCCGGGCGGCACGCTGAACACCGCGGTCACGCTGCCCCCGCGCCGCACCGACGCCACCTGGCGGCGCAGCCGGGCCACCGAGACGCGGCCGCCGTGCCAGGGGCACCGCACCTGCCTGCCGTCCGCCGAGACGTCGGCCAGGTGCAGCGGGCCGCCGCGGTGCGGGCAGGCGGCGCCCATCACGAAGCCGCCGGACGCGGTGCGGGCGTACACGTAGGGGGCGTCCGCGACCTCCACGCAGTTGCCGGCGCCCGTCGCGGCGAAGGTCACGACAAGCACGACGTGTGATCCCCCACCGAGTAGATCTGGTAGACGCACTCGTCGGACTCGATGATCGCGCCGTGCAGCCGGTTCTTCAGGATCACGACGCCTTCGCCGGCCTCCAGGATCACGTGCGAGTCGAAGCCGCTGACGAACTTCATCGTCCCGGAGACGATGTGGCACAGCTCGTCGCCGTCGTGGCAGTGGGTGTTGGACAGTTCGCCGAACGGCTCGACGATGTCGGCCAGCGGCGGGTTGATCCGGCCGCTGGTGATCGCCTCGTGGACCGGCGCGTGCAGCTTGCGGCACTCCGGCTGCCCGTCCATCCAGGCGATCTGCGCGGCGAAGTCCTGGTCGGAGACCTCCAGCAGGGCGCGGTACTCCTCGATGCCGCGGACCATCTCGGGGATCACGCTCTCGCCGTGCTCCTCCAGCACCGGCAGCAGCAGCTTCTCCAGCGCCATCCGCCCGTGGTGCTGGTCGATGTGCACGTGCTCGGTGAAGTACGTGGTGTCGACGCGGTCGCCGAAGACCTCGGTGAGTGTGCTGACCGCGTGCCGGCACCAGTCCACGAGGCTGGACTCGGTGTAGTAGAGCGCGCCGAGGTAGCGGAAGAACAGCTCGTGGTTCTTGCCCAGGTAGTGGAAGTAGTTGTTCATCAGCAGGCTGCTGTTGAGGTAGTACTGCCAGTACCGGTGCAGGTCGGAGCCGAGGCCGACCGACTCCAGGGTCTGCTCGTACAGCCGGCTGTGCTTGGTGGCGTGCACGCCGTACCCGTACTCGTCGATGATGATCTTGAACCACTCGGACTGGGCGGCGCCGTAGTTGCCCAGGACGTTGCGGATCATCGGCGACGCCTCGGACAGGAAGTCGGGCGCGAGCTGGATGAGCCACATGCGGGCCGCGCGCTCGCGGTCGGTGGACGACAGGATCGCCTGCTCGGTCCGCGACGGCCCGGCGGCCGCACCGGCGTCCAGCGACTCCACGTAGGCGAGGAAGGACTCCTTGGTCCACGGGCCGGAGACGTCGACCTCCTCGTCGAGGAAGCCGAAGGCGTAGCGCTCCAGCGCCGGGCGGATCGCCTCGCCCAGCGCCCGGTTGCCGGGGTCGTAGTAGCGGTGGAAGTCCTCGGCGCGGTCGCCGAGCCCGGACTTCGGCAGGAAGACCAGGTCGGCCTCGTAGATGCTGGTGAGCAGCCGCCCGGCGGCCAGGCTGGAGTAGTTGAGGATGTCGGCCCGGGCGGGCGGCTTGCTGAAGTCCAGGTGCCGCAGCACCTGCGGGCGCAGCTGGCGGCGGTAGGGGTTGTCGTGGTTCTGCCAGTCCTCGTTGTCCAGGTACAGCGGGTTGGTGGCGTACCGCAGGACGGCGTCGCGCAGTTCGTCGCCTTCCAGGGCGTACGGCCGGTAGGCGGGCAGGGAGTGGCTCATCGCGGGCTCCTCTCAAGGGGGCGGGCGGATGCGGGGTGTGCGGTGTGCGGGGTGCAGGTGCGGGGACAGCGGCTAGCGGGCCGTCAGGCGGCTGTCGGACCAGGACAGTTCGAGGTCGAACAGCCCGCCCGGGCGCAGCACCGCGCTCCCGTCGAGCGGGACGAGGGCCTGGGACCAGTGCGAGGCGGTCTTCTCCGGCTCGTTGCCGAGCACGATGCCCTCGCCGTAGTCCAGCGCGAACCACACGACGAGCCCGTCGGCCCGGCCGCCGTCCGTCACCGGCAGCGACACCCGCCGCGAACCGGGCAGCAGCGGCGCCGCGCGCAGGTCCCACCGCGCCAGGGGCGCCCGCTGCGACAGCGTGCGGTGCGGCCAGGTGTTCAGGCGTACGGGGAAGTGGCCCGGGGTGGCGACCGTGTTCATCAAGGACACGTCGTAGTCGGCGGCGGACCGCACCCGGTTGAGCCCGGCCACCGCGGCGCTCTCGATGAGCTGGCCGTGCAGCTGCGCGCCGGCCGGCAGCATCAGTCCGCCCGGCGCCAGCAGGTGCTCGCGCGCGTGCCGGACGGCGGGGAACAGCCCCTCGCCGACCAGCCCGCAGTCGACGATCTCCGAGATGAGCACGTCCGCGCGGCGCGGCAGCTCCCCGCCGACCGACAGCGCGGTGGAGCGCCGGGGGACCACGGTGACGGCGTCGGACATGCCGTGCCGCGCGATCGTCTGCCGGGCGATCTCCGCCATCAGCGGGTTCTCCTCGCAGGTGACGACGTGTCCGGCGCCGGCCTTGACCGCCGCCATCGCCAGGAACCCCGTCCCGGTGCCGATCTCCAGCACCAGGGACCCGGACGGGATCTGCTTGTGCAGCGCCAGGGCCAGCGCCTCGTTCCGCTCGGTGTCATTCAGCATCGGGAAGTGCCAGCGCGGGATCGAGCGCCGGGCGATGTCGGTGAAGCCGTCGGACTGCGGCGTCCCGGCCCGGGCCAGCGCCTCGGCGGTCTCCTCGGCCAGGCGGCTGAGCTCCCACGCCCTGGTCTGCAAGGACGCCAGGGCCAGCCGGGCGGACGGCGACGACCAGGCAGGGGTGCTGTCGGTGCCGTCGGCGTGGTCGGCGCTGTCCGGCGGGGCGAGGTCCGCGGCGGCCCCCGCGGCGGGACTGTTCTGCACGGAGTCGGTCATGCTGTCGAGCACACTCCTTCGTGGTGCTCCAGGGGGATCAACAGGGGCGGCGGTGCGCCGCGGGTTCCCGCGTCCGGTACGCGGCCGGCGGCCGCGCCCTCGGCGGGCACGGCGCAGCGGCAACCGGAACGTGCGGAGTACGGCTGCCGACGAGGTCAGGGCAGCTGAGGATGCGGGCCTGACGCGGCCCGGTCCGGGCGCGCGGCGGTCACGCCCGGGTGCGGGGACAACACGCCGCGCGGAAGGGCGGGAACAAAGGGCGCGGGTGGCTGTGCGCGCGCCGGCAGAAGGTCGCTCGGGAATCGTTCATCAATTCCTCCCGCGTCTCAGGACGGTCGGGGGCGTATCGCTGCCGAGGGCAGCCCCCTCAAACGGTCGGTCCCGTCCGCAAGATGCTCTTCCGTGTCGGCCGGAGAAATACTGATCAGAGCGCGCGACTGAATCAATAAAGTCGGCGGGACGGCACCCAACATAAGCCAGCCCGGGGGAAGTGAAAACCGATTCCCGCAGGTTCCGGTCGTTGCGTGAATGGCCGGTAGTGGCCTAGGGAGAGATTCCGGATTCCGGTGCGTGAATTCGATCAACTGCCGCGGTGATCGCGTGTTTCCGGAAATCGATCTCCGGGGCGCCGGGGGCCCCGGCACCGGGCCCCGGGTGCCGGCCGGCCGCGCGGGGGCCGCAGGAGCCAAACGGCGTGGTCACCCCCGGGAGCACTCCGGCCCGCCCGTCGCGGCGGGAACACCGCCGCGCCCGGCCCGCGCCGCCGCCGCGGGCGGCGCCGGCGGGCGCGGGCGCGGTGCCGGCGGGCCGCTCGCCGGTCCGCGGTGGCCGCCCACCGCTCAACAGCGCTCACCGGTGGCCGAGTTGTGACGCAGGCCACCCCGGCGCGGGCGGGCGCATCCGGCGGTTTCTGTACCTCTGCCCGACCGCCCGCGCCCACCGGCGTACGCCCCCGGGGCCGGTCGGGGGCCGGCGGGAGCCCTCCGGGGGCCGGGTGCGGGGGATCAGGACGCGTCGAGCCAGGCGTGGCCGGCGGCCTTGATGTCGGCCTCCAGGGCGCTGCCGCGGGTGGGGAACTCCCGCACGATCGGGAAGCCGGACTTCACCAGCAGGTAGGCCAGTGCGGCGTACTCGCGCGGGAAGCCGCGTACCGCCTTCTCGTCGATCTCGTGGACCTTGGTCAGGAAGTTGAAGTAGCTCATGTCGTAGAAGCTCTGGCGCTTGGCGATGCGCCACTCGCCGTCGCGCTTCTCCACCTGGTCCCAGAAGCGGTTGTGCGCGGTGGCGCCGAGTTCCAGGTCGGTGTTCTCGGCGAGGACCATCGCGTTGGTCTCCACCAGGGCGCGGTCGCCGTTGAAGGTGATCGAGGGCCCCGCGATGACGTGCTTGGTGCGCAGGGCGGACGCGCCCATGCGCGCCGATCCGTCGACGAAGTCGGTGGCCAGGCCGTCGAACCAGGTGATCTCGACGGTGGCGCCCGGGTGGAAGAGGTCGCGCAACCGGTCCCACTCGCTCAGGTCGCGGTGAATCCAGGCGGTCATCAGGTCGGCGATGGCCGCGCGGTCCTCGAGGCGTGTGCCCATGGTGTGCTGCTCCTGTAAATAGAGAACGATTTGGTTTCTTAAAGCCACGTTACACCCCGCTGCCGATCGACGTGCGCAGAGATCAGGGGCTATAACGGGGAGGGTGACCGCCTCTCCAGCAGCCCCCACCCCGCCGCCGGGCAGGGCCCCGGGAACCCGCCGGCGCGGCGCGGAGCTGACCCGGGCGATCTACCGGGCGACGCTGGAGGAGCTGGCCGCGAGCAGCTTCGAGGAGCTGAGCTTCGAGAAGATCGCGCCGCGGGCCGGCACCGGGAAGTCCGTGCTGTACCGCCGCTGGAGCACCACCGCGGAACTCGTCCTGGACGCGCTGAAGGACGAGGACGCGGGACTCGGCCGGCTCACGGCGCCAGACACCGGCACCCTGCGCGGCGACCTGCTGTTCCTGCTCACCAGGTTCGCCCGGGTGCTGGACGAGCCGCGCGGGCGGGCGCTGCGGCCCCTGCTGACCCAGCGCCCGCGCCACCCCGAGCTGTTCGCCCGGATCATGGACCAGGTCGTGCTTCCGCACCGGGCACTGCTGCTGGACTGCATCCGCGCCGCCGTCGACCGTGGCCAGGCCGCCCCGGAGCGGGCCACCGTCCGCACCGCCTCGGTGGGCCCGCGGCTGATCGTGGCCGAGTCGATCGACCGCGGTTCCGTCCCGGACGAGGAGGTCAGGGCCGTGGTCGACGAGGTCCTGCTCCCGCTGCTGGCGCCGTAGCCTCCCGGTGGTAGCCGCCGCGGGTAGCCGTCGGCGGGCAGGTCAGCGGCGTCGGCGCAGCGGGCCATCGCGCCGACATGCGCGCTGAGCTGCGCGTATCCTGATTCTTCCGGCCGACTCGGCCGACCGAGCGCGCAACCACCGGGACGCGCACGGCGAAGACCTAACCCCTGCCGGTGTCCGGCTCGCGGCTCAAGGACAGCCCTGCGTGATCGAGGGCGGCGAGGTGGCTGTTCCAGACCAGGGTGTCGAAGAACGCGGAGCCCAGGTCGGGCAGTTCGGCGATGTCCTCGGGAGGCAGCACCTCGGGCAGCCGCGGGCCGGCGGCGCTGCGGAGCGTCATCACCGCCAGGGTCTCCACGGCCAACGCGCGGACCACCGCCTGCTCGACGCTGGTCCCGGTGGCGACGATTCCGTGGCCGCGCAGGATCGCCACCGGTCGGTCTCCGAGCGCCTCGGCCACCTCCCGCCCGAGTTCCGGCCGCGTGACCAGCACACCGCGCGGGTAGACCGGGATACCGTCCAGGGCCATCCGCATGGCGGGGATGTCGTAGGCGCCGACGATCGGACGCAGCGGGAGGCCCGCAAGGTCTGCGGCGACCACGTGGGGCGGATGCACGTGGACGACCGCGGACACGTCCGGCCGTGCCCGCAGGACCTCACGGTGGATGGGCAGTTCGTTGGGCACCCGGTAGCCCTCGGGCACTTCCGGTTCCCCGGACAGCGCCACCGGGTGGACGTCCCCCGGCTCGGTGAAGAGCAGACCGCGTTCCCGCGGGCCGCGGCAGCGGACGTGGAGGCCGTCGCCGTCGCCGGTGCGTACGGAGATGTGGCCGAGGATGTCGGCGGCCAGGCCCCGGAAGGCGAGGATGCGGCAGCCGAGGGCTACGGTATCGGGCGCGGTATCGGGTGCTGCGGTGGTCATGGGCCTTCCCTTGCAGAACTGCAGGACTTTCTCCCCGAGGCCCTCCGCGTCGGTCAGTCCTGGGCTTCGGTGACTTGCTGTTGCGTCTGGTGCCCGAGCCACCGTACGTGGCGGGCAGCCGCCGCCGTCCGACCGGCCTGCGCGCGGCCCCGGTCCCCGTGATCCGGCAGGGGTAGGTCCGCTCGTACGCGGCCTTGTCGAGGCGGGCCACCGGCCCGAAGGCGGCCACGCCGGCGCCGGACATGGTGGGCTGGAGGGAGGTGTCGTACTGGTTGAAGAAGTAGTTCGCGACGGGGTGGCGTGTACGTATCGTTTCGGCGGAGGCCGCCTGCCGGCGAGCGGAGCGGCGCGGGCGGACGCCGCTCGCCGCAGGTCGGGACCACCAAGCCGGGCGGCTACAGGACGAAGGTGTCGGAGGCGGCGGCGAGCACCAGTTCCTCCGCGGTGCGCCGGTGTTTCACCAGGTGCTGCTCGTGCTGGTAGCGGGCGAAGGTCTCCAGTGCCTTGCGGTTGCGCTCCAGGCCGTAGTCCCACCAGCCCTCCCCGAGGGCTTCCACGGTGGCGGCGAGGTGCTCCTGCAGCCACGGCAGCATGACCTTCAGGGCGCTGCGGTAGCGCAGGTCCGCGTAGGCGATGTCCAGCGACTCCTCGAACGCCTTGGTCAGGGAGCGGGCCACCCAGGGGTGCCGCTCGGCGATCTCCCGGCGTACGGCCACGACGTGCATGATGGGGAAGATCCCGGTGCGGGCGTAGTAGGCGCGCTCCTCGGCCGCGAAGTCCTCGAAGAGGTGGCGGATATGGGGCTCGCGGCCCATGCACGACGGCTGGCTGGCACTGTAGATCGCGTCGATCTCGCCGTCCGCCAGCATCCGGGACAGCGTCTGGCCGGCTCCGAGCGGGGTGATCCGGACCGAGTCCGGCAGGTCGAGCGGGAGCTTCTCCGGCCGGCCCGGCTGCTCGATCCCGCCGGTGAAGTAGCGCACCGACTCGACCGGGACGCCGTACTCCTCGGCCATGATCCCGCGTTGCCACACGGCCGCGGTCATCTGGTACTCGGGGATGCCCACCCGCTTGCCGACCAGGTCGGCCGGAGACTCGATACCGCTGCGGGAGTTGACGTAGATGGACTGGTGGCGGAAGAAGCGGGACGGGAAGACCGGCAGCGCCACGAACGGCGGGTCGTCCCGATCGAGCGTCATCGCGTAGCTGGAGAGGCTGAGTTCGCTGACGTCGAACTCGCGGTGGCGCAGCTGGCGGTAGAAGGTCTCCTCGACGCCGAGCGGAAGGAAGGTGAGGTCGATGCCTTCCGGTCGCACCCGGCCGTCCTGAAGGGCGCGCATCCGGTCGTAGTCGCCGCAGGCGAAGGAGAGGCGGAGTCGGTGGGTCACGGGTAGGACACCTCCATGGTGGGGCCGGTGCGGGGCGCGCCGGTACGGCGGGCCAGGGGCACGCACAGCAGCAGCGCGAGCAGGGCGCAGGCCCCGCAGACGGCGAATCCGGTCAGGTAGGACGCGAGGGCGGGCAGCCCGGCGGGGGTGGTGAGCGAGGTGAACAGGACGCCGGCGATGGCGCTGCCGGCCGAGTTGCCGACCGCGTACATCACGACGGACAGGCCCAGGGCCACGCCGGACTCCGCGGGCGCCACCGCGCGCAGCACCAGGAGTTGGGTGGCGGCCAGGGTGACCGCGAGCCCCATGGCGTCGAAGCCGAGTGCGACCAGTTCGACCAGTGGCACCGCGTGGCCCGCGGCGAAGCCGAGGAATCCGACGCAGATGGCGGCGAAGCCCACCGCCGCGGTCAGCACCAGTCCGCGCGGACGCAGCCGGCGCAGCACCACGATGCCGGCGACGCTGCCGAGGGCCTGCGGCAGGGCGAACCAGCCGGCGGCCAGCGCGCTCCAGCCGTAGCCGAAACCGGTGGCGGACGGGGTCTGGGCGAGGCGGGTGACGGCCGACAGCGAGCCGTAGATGCCCACCGCGATCAGGAAGGTCATCAGGTAGGGGAGCGCCACAGCCGGTCTGGTCAAGTAGCCGACGTCGATCAGCGGTGTGCGCGTGGAGCGTTCGTAGCGCCACCAGACCGCGCCGACCGCGACGCCGCCCACCAGCAGGGCGAGTACCGCCGCCGAGGACCAGCCCCAGGTGGGGCCCTCGCTCAGGCCCAGCAGGAACGCGCCCAGCGCGACCGCGAGGAGCAGTGCACCCGGCACGTCGAGGCGGCCGGCGGCGCGCAGCGGCGAGTCCCGGACGGTGAGGGCGGTGGCCACCAGGCCGATCAGCCCGGCCACCGCGCCGACGGCGAAGTAGACGTGCCAGCCGTTCTCCTGCCGGCCGGTCAGCGCGCCCAGCAGCAGGCCGCCGGAGATGCCGAGGCCGGTGCCGACGTGGATCGCGCTGATCGCGGTGTGCGCGCGGGCGGGCGGCAGGGTGTCGCCGGCAACCGCCTCGGGCAGGGCGAGCATGGGCAGTTGGGCGCCGATCAGCACGCGGCCGGTGATCAGCAGCGGCAGGTTCTCCGCGAACGTGCACAGGGTGCAGCCGACGACGACCAGGGCCATGGCGATCAGGATCGCGGTCTTCTTGCCGATGATGTCGGCCAGCCGGGACAGCACCGCCAGGAAGATCGCGCCGGACAGCAGACCCGAGGTGAGGACCCAGGAGGTCGCCGTGGCCGAGGCGTGCAGCGAGCGGCCGATCGACGGCAGCAGCGGGATCAGGCCGACCTGCACCAGTTGCAGGGCGAAGCCGAGATAGGTCAGCGTGCCCACGGCCAACCGGCCGTTGACAGTATTCGGAGCTGCCATGGGGATGTCCCTCCTCATTGAAGGAGCGGTGGGTGCCGCGTACGCTAGGCGTGCCCCAATGTTTATGTCAACGCTTACGTAACGCCTTACGTACAGAAGGCCGCGGGAGATGGAGTCGGAGTGTCGCTGCGCCACGCACTGCTGGGCCTGCTCGATTCGGGGCCGAGGACCGGTTACGAACTGGCCCGGCTCTTCGACGCCTCCGCGCATCGCGTCTGGCACGCCACCCATCCGCAGGTCTACACCGAGCTGCGCAAGATGGAGGCGGACGGCCTGGTCACCGCGGAGGAGCAGCCGCGCGGCGGCCCGGAGGCCCGCGCGGTCAAGCGCGCCTACGGGCTGACCGGCGCCGGGCGCGACGAGCTGGCAGCCTGGGTCGGCGCCCCCGAGGAGCCCCCCGCCCTGCGCGACTCCGGCCTGCTGCGTACCACGTACCTGGAGTACACCGACCCGGAGGGCGCCCGGCGCCACTTCCGTCTGCACCGTGACCACTACGCGCGGATGGGCGAGTACTGGCGGCAGGAGGCGCGCCGCCTGGAACGGCACGAGAGCGATCTCCTGCGGGCCCGGCTGGACCAGGCCCCTCCAGGGCGGCACCAGGCCATCGTCCGCTACAAGGTGCACGTCTACCAGGGTCTGGCCGAGCGCGCGGATGCCGAGATCGCCTGGGCCGAGAAGGGCCTGGCCCTGGTCGACGAACTCGGCGATGAGTCCGTCGGGTTCGGTTCCCCGACTGGTGAGGGGGCGTCGCTCTGACGAGCCGATCCAGTTGATCGGATACGTCCCGCCCGCCCCGCCGCCAGGAGCGGGCGGCGTGGCCCTGCCGGCAGGGGAGGGGCGCCGCGGGACGGTGCCGCGGCCTCCGGCGAGCAGCCCGGCCGGCGCCCTGGTGCGGCGCGCCCATGGCGCCCGTCCCTGCCCGACGACCGGGCTGACATCGCGCCGCTCCGGGACCAGTCCGCGGGGACGGCCGGTGATCGGCCTACCAGGGCGGTGGGCGAGCGGAAGCCGACCGCGGTCGGCGGCGTGCAGTCGCGTCCCGTCCGGGAGCCCGACGGCGACCTCGCAGGCGCCGTGGTGGTGGACATCTCCACCTCAAGCCGGATGAGAGCCGAGCAGCTTGCAAGGGGCGCCACCGCGCGCGGGTGGGCCTCGGCGGCCACCGTGGGTTCTCCCACTTCACCGTGCTCACCGGCTTCTCTGCGAAGTCCAGCGGTGCACCGCGTAGTTCAAGGCCGCGACGAAGGTCTTGCGCTTGCGGCGTCGCCGTCGCTCCGAGAGCCGCTTTCCCGTCCAGCCGCAGCTTGAAGGCGTCCAGCATCTCCGGCACCCCGAGCGGCTCCTTCAAATCCGTCAGCGGCCGGGACGCCTTCGCCACCCCCGAGCACCCGGGTGCGGAGGTCACTGAGTCTGCTCGGCGGCGGTGAACAGTTCGACGAAGCCGAACGGTGCGCGGTCGCCGAGCAGAAGGTCCAGCATGGCGTGTGCCTGGGCGTAGAAGGGTTCGGTGCGGGCGAACAGGGCCTCTTCGTAGGCGGTGAGAGCCGCGTGGATGTCGTCGGGGTGAGTGGCGATGGCCTTGCCGAGTTCGGCGCCGTCGAACATCGCCAGGTTCGCGCCGTCGCCGGACGGCGGCATCAGGTGTGCGGCGTCGCCCAGGAGCGTCACGCCGGGGACGCGTTCCCACCGGTGTCCGTCGGGGAGCGTGTGGATCATGCGCGCGACCGGCGCGGTCTCGCCGTCGGTGATCAGTGCGGTGAGTTCGGGTGCCCATCCGTCGAACTCGGCCGCGACGCGGGCGGTGGCGGTGGCGGCGTCGGTGAAGTCGATGCCGGCGACCCACTCGGCGGATCGGTTCAGCTCGACGTAGGTGTGCAGGACGTTTCCCGCCTCGCGGTGCCCGGCGATTCCCGCACCCGGTGCCAGCGCGCACATCGCGCCGGCTCCGACCGCCTCGGCCGTCGCGGCGTGCCGCTCGTCGGCGTCGTGGAGGTAGGTCTCGATGAAGGTGGTGCCGGTGTACCGCGGCTCGGCGTTCGACAGCAGCGGCCGGACCTTCGACCAGGCGCCGTCGGCGCCGACCAGCAGAGCGCTGGTCACGGTCGCGCTGTCCGTGAACGCCAGCTCGTGCCGGCCCTCGCCCAGCGGCCGGACGCCGGTGACCTTGCGTCCCCATTGGACCGTCTGGTCGGGGAGGGAGTCGAGCAGGATGCGGCGCAGGTCTCCGCGGAGCACTTCGGGGCGCCGCCCCGTGCCGTCGTCCGGCTGGTCGAAGAGCACCTTGCCGTGCTGGTCGAGGATGCGCATCGCCTCGGCGCCCTCGTGGATGATCGAGCGGAACTCCTCGGTGAGGCCGGCGTCGGCCAACGCGCGTTGCCCGTCCTCCTCGTGGATGTCGAGCTGGCCGCCCTGCGCGCGGGATGCGGCGGAGGGGTCGGCCTCGTAGACGGTCGCGGGGATGCCGTGGACGTGCAGTACCCGGGCGAGGGTCAGGCCGCCGAGGCCGGCGCCGACGACGGCGATCGGGTGGTGGGCGGTGTTCATGGGCTTCCTCTTTCCCGCACGGGCGGCACTGGGCCGTACCGGGCCATTATGGATCGGCGTTCCATAAAGATTATGGAACGCCGTTCTAGGCGTGTCAAAATGAGGTCATGCCACGGACACGAGGAAGAGCACCCGCCGGAGGGCGCGCCGACGCCCTCTCACAGGAGGTCGTCGTCGGCGCGGCGATCACCCTGCTGGACGAACTCGGCGAGCGAGGACTCACCTTCCGGCTGCTCGCCGAACGGCTGCAGACCGGCACCGGCGCCCTGTACTGGCACGTGGCGAACAAGGACGAGCTCGTGGCGCTGGCCGCCGACCAGGTGCTCGGCCACGCCATGGCCGCGGCTCAGCTCCCCGCGGAAGGCGCCGGCTCCGCGCTGCGCGCGCTGGGCATCGCCGTCTTCGACGGCCTCGACCAGCACCCGTGGGCCGCCTCCCACCTCACCGCGCCCACCGCCCTGCACCACGGGCTGCGCCTGCTCGATCGCATCGGCACGCTCGTCGCGCGCACCGGGCTGCCCGCGGAGCGGCAGTTCGCCGTCTCCACGGTGATCTTCTACTACGTCACCGGAGTCGGCGCCCGCATCATCGCGCCGGCCGTCACCGTCGGCGCGGTCACCAGCCGGGAGGACTTCCTCGCCCGGGCCGGCGAGCGCTGGAGCAGCCTCGACCCCGGTGAGTACCCCTTCCTGGCCGGCGCCGTGGAGGACCTGCGCGGCCACGACGACCGCGACCAGTTCGTCACCGGCCTCGACATGCTCCTGAACGGCCTCCACACGACCCCGGACCCGACACCGCCGGCGTGACCGAAACCCCGACGGCGACGGACCGCCGGCGAGCTGGAGCAGGAGGACGACGATCCGTGCGCCGGCACGGCGGGACAGCCGTTGCGGTGGGCGGCGGGAAACGCCGGACCAGCCGCACGCCTCGGAGCGCTCGCTGGCCGCGCCGCGCTGGGTCCCGAACGCAGGCACCGCCGCGCGCGGCCCCCGACTCAGAGTGCTGCGGCGTCGTCACGCGAGGCTGCGGGCGATTCCCCGGGCGGCGACACGCAGGGCCGCCACCAGCCGCGGGCGGGTGCGCCGCAGGTCGGGCACGACAAAGCCGACGGAGGCCACGACGCGGTCGGCGACAACGACCGGTACGGCGACCGAGCAGGCGCCCAGTGACATCTCCTCGACGGTCGTGGCGAAGCCGTCGGCGCGCACGCGGTCGAGCTGCTGCCGCAGCCGCGCCGGCGCCGTCACCGTATACGGCGTGAACCGGCGCAGCCGCTCGCCCAGGACCGTCTGCCGCACCTCGGCGGGCCCGTACGCGAGCAGGACCTTGCCGACCCCGGTGCAGTACAGGGGCAGGCGCGAGCCGATGGTGCTCACGATCGGGACCGACGCGTGGCCCGCGAGCCGGTCGACGTACAGCACCTCGGTCCCGTCGCGGACCGCCAGGTGCACGGTCTCCAGGGTCGCCCCGTAGAGGTCGTGCAGGAACGGCGAGGCGGCCTCGCGCAGACCGGTCTGGACCGGGGCGAGCATGCCGAGGTCCCACAGCCGCCGGCCGACGACGTACGCGCCGGTGTCGAGACGGCGCAGGGCTCCGCACGCCACCAGTTCCGCGGCCAGCCGGTGCGTGGTGCTCAGCGGCAGGCCGGACCGGGTCGCGATGTCGGTCAGCCGCAGGGTCCGGTGGCGCTCGCCGAAGGCCCCCAGGAGCGCGAAGACGCGCGCGGTGACGGAAGGCGTCGACATCGGGGCCTCCTTCCGCTCAGTGGAAGTCCAGAGTGGATGCGGACACCGCGGCGGCGCCAGGGTGACGGCTATGAGCTTCACCACCCAAGCGCAGATCTCGGCCGAGATCGCCGAGATAGCAGCGGCCCCCGGCCAGGACGCCGTGCCGCAGCCGCGGATCGACTATCCGCCGTACCGTTCCAGCGTCCTGCGCCACCCGACCAAGAACCCCCGGCACGCCGACCCCGAGACGATCGAGCGCTGGGCTCCCTGCTTCGGCCACCGCGACGTGCACGCGCTGGAGGCCGACCTCACCATCGGGGCCGGCCGCGGGCCCGAGCCGGACTTCTCCGGCGAGCCGATCGGCGAGCGGATGACGGTGTCCGGCCGGATCGTCGACGGCGACGGGCGGCCGGTCGCCGGCCAACTCGTCGAGATCTGGCAGGCCAACGCCGCCGGCCGCTACATCCACAAGCACGAGCAGCACCCGGCGCCGCTCGATCCCAACTTCACCGGCGTCGGCCGCTGCCTCACCGGAGCGGACGGGTCCTACCGCTTCCTGACCATCAAGCCGGGACCGTATCCGTGGGGCAACCACCGCAACGCCTGGCGGCCCGCGCACATCCACTTCTCGATCTTCGGGAACGCGTTCACCCAGAGGCTCGTGACCCAGATGTACTTCCCCGGTGATCCGCTCTTCGCGCTCGACCCGATCTACCAGTCGATCACCGACCAGAAGGCGCGCGACGCGCTCGTGGCCACCTATGACCACGACCTGACGGTGCC
This sequence comes from Actinacidiphila sp. bgisy144, assembly GCF_057708105.1. Lineage (NCBI taxonomy): Bacteria > Bacillati > Actinomycetota > Actinomycetes > Kitasatosporales > Streptomycetaceae > Actinacidiphila > Actinacidiphila sp. bgisy144. Next base: position 183,137 of record NZ_JBYIRM010000004.1, read on the forward strand.
CGAGTTCAGCACCGGCTACCGCTGGGACGTCGTCCTCACCGGCAGCGGCCGCACCCTGATGGAGCCCGAGGAGGCTGCGCAGTGATCACCCCCGGACAGACGGTCGGCCCCTTCTTCGGCTACGCGCTTCCCTACGACGGCGACAGCGAACTCGTGCCCGCCGGCCGCGCCGACGCGATCCGGCTGCACGGCACCCTCTTCGACGGCGCCGGTGAGCCGATCCGGGAGGCGCTCGTGGAGATCTGGCAGCCCGACGCGCAGGGCAACGTCCCGCGGGAGCCGGGCTCGCTGCACCGCGACGGCTGGACCTTCACCGGCTGGGGCCGGTGCGAGGCCGACCGGACCGGCCACTACTCGTTCTCCACGGTGCTGCCCGGCGCCACCGACGAGGGCAGGGCCCCGTTCTTCGCGGTCACCGTCTTCGCCCGCGGGCTGCTCGACCGCCTCTTCACCCGCGCCTACCTGCCCGGCCACCCCGCCAACGCGGCCGATCCGCTGCTGTCGTCGCTGCCGGCCGGAGAACGTGATTCCCTGGTCGCCGTGAAGGAACCCGACGGACTGCGGTTCGACATCCACCTCCAGGGCGAGCGCGAGACGGTTTTCCTGACCCATGGCTGATCTGTTGTGGCCGGGCGGCGAGCGGGCCGGCGACATCTTCACCGACGCCGCGTTCCTCGCCGCCATGGTCCGTGTCGAGCAGGCCTGGCTGGACGCGCTGGCCGGCGCCGGGCTCGCGGCGCCGGTGTCCCTGGTCGCGCCGGACGCCGACGTCGTCGCGGCCGGCGCGGAGTCGGGCGGCAACCCGGTCATCCCCCTGGTGTCGGCGCTGCGCCGGCAATCGCGCGACGTCCACCGGGGCCTGACGTCGCAGGACGTGCTCGACACCGCCCTCGTGCTGTGCCTGCGCGACGCCGTGCGCGCCGTCGAAGGGGCGCTGTCCCGCCAGGCCGCCGCACTGGCCGGACTGGTCCGCGCCCATCGCGGGACCGTCATGGCCGGGCGCACCCTGACGCAGTACGCCGTGCCGATCACCTTCGGGCTGAAGGCCGCCACCTGGCTGAACGGGGTGACCGCGGCCGCCGACCGGCTCACCAGGTGCGCCCCGCTGCCCGTGCAGCTCGGGGGCGCCGCCGGCACCCTGGCCGCGTCGGACGCCCTCGCCGGCGGCCCCGACGGGGCACTGCGGCTGGTCGAGGACACCGCCGGTCGGCTGGGTCTGCCGGTGTCGGCGCCGTGGCACACCGAGCGCTCCGTCCTGACGGAGCACGCCGACGCGCTCGTGGCCTGCGCGGACGCCTGGGGCCGGATCGCCGGGGACGTGGCCCTGCTGTCCCGCCCGGAGCTGGGCGAATTGCGCGAGGCCGACGGCGGCGGCTCCTCGACCATGCCCGGCAAGAGCAACCCGGTGCTGTCCGTCCTGCTGCGCCGGCACGCCCTGGCGGCGCCCGGTCTGGCCGCGACCCTGCACACCGCCGCCGGTTGCTACGTCGACGAGCGGCCGGACGGCGCCTGGCACGCCGAGTGGGACACCCTGCGGCTCCTGGCACGGCGCAGCGTCGTGGCCGCCTCGCAGGCCGCCGCACTGGTGGAGGGCCTCGTGGTCGACGCGGACCGGATGACCGCGCGGGCCGGCCAGGAAGCCTCCCAGCTGACCGCCGAGCAGTGCAGCATGGGCGGCGGTCAGGGCCCCTACCTCGGCGCGGCCGACGCCCTCGCCGACGCAGCACTCGGGCGCGCCCGCCGCCTGTGGAAGGACCTCCCGTGAAGCTCTCCCTCGTCCAGTTGGCAGGCGCCGAGGGGCGCCCCACCCTCGTGGTGGGGCCGTCGCTCGGCACCTCCGTCACCGCGCTGTGGAGCCGTGCCGCCGCCCATCTCGGCGAGCGGTTCCACGTCGTCGGCTGGGAACTGCCCGGCCACGGCAGCGGCACGCCCGTGCAGGACCCCTTCACCATCGCCGATCTGGCCGCCGGGGTGGTCGAGGCCGTCGACCGCACGCTGGGCGCGGTCACCTTCGGCTACGCCGGCGACTCGGTCGGCGGCGCGGTCGGACTGCAACTCGCCCTCGACGCACCGGACCGGCTGACGGGAGCCGCGGTGCTGTGCACCGGTGCGCGGATCGGCAGCGACCGGTCGTGGCACGAGCGGGCGGCGCGGGTGCGCTCCATGGGCACGCCGGCCGTGGTGGAGATGTCCGCCAAGCGCTGGTTCGCCCCGGGGTTCCTGGAGCGCGAACCCGAAGCCGGCACGGCCCTGCTGCGCTCGCTCCAGGACGCCGACCGGGAAAGCTACGCCCTCGTCTGCGAGGCCCTGGCCGCGTTCGACATCCGCGGCCGGCTGTCCGCGATCGGCGTGCCGGTCCTCGCCCTGGGAGGCAGCCACGACGCCGCGACCCCGGCCGCGGTGCTCCGGGAGGAGACGGCGGCCGTACCCGGCGGGCGGTTCGTGGAACTCGACGGCGTGGCCCACCTCGCCCCGGCCGAGGCGCCGCGCACGGTCGCCGACCTGCTCACCGACTTCTTCGTCCGCGTACCGGCCCGCGACCCCGTGCACGAGGCCGGCATGAAAGTGCGCCGCGCGGTCCTCGGAGACGCCCACGTCGATCGCGCGATCGAGCGGACCGGTGACGTGACCCGGGACTTCCAGGAGTTCATCACGCGGTACGCGTGGGGGTCGGTCTGGACACGCCCGGGCCTGGCCCGGCGGGACCGCTCGATCGCCGTGCTGACCGCGCTGGTGGCCGGACGCCACTTCGAGGAACTGGAGTTCCACCTGCGGGCCGCGCTCACCAACGGGCTCTCCCGGGAGGAGATCGTCGAGGTGCTGCTGCAGTCGGCGGTCTATGTCGGGGTGCCGGCGGCCAACACCGCATTCGGTGTCGCCGCACGGGTCCTGGCCGAGGGCTGACGCCCGCCGGGGGGTTCAGAACAGACCGCGGATGACCTCCACCGCCCGGGCCAGGTGCGGCTCTCGGCGGTCCGCACGGTGCGCGACGGCCAGTTCGATCGACGCCGATCCCGCGAGGGGCCGGTAGACCACACCGCTGAGAGCGAGTGCCGTGACCGGCTCGGGCACGACCGCGACCCCCAGGCCGCCGGCGACGAGGGTGACGAGGGTGGACGTCTCCCCGACCTCGTGCCGGATGCAGGGCTCGACGCCGGCGGCCCGCAGGAGGTCGAGCACGACGTCGTGCATCACCGAGTGCCGGTCCGCCAGGTGCACGATCAGGTCGGCGCCGGCGAGGTCGGCGGCCCGCACCCGGGACTCGGCGGCGAGCGCGTGCTCGGCGGGGAGCGCCGCCACCAGGCGCTCCCTGCGCAGGACATGGACCGACAGCGCGGGATCGGCGGCGGGCGGACGCAACAGGGCCACGTCGATCGCGCCGCTGTGCAGCGCCCCCACCTGGTCCGGCACGAGCATCTCGCCGCGGAAGGCGAAGTCGATGCCCGGCAGTTCGGCGGTGAGGTGGCGCGACAGCGTCGGCAGCAGGCTGTACGTGGCCGAGCCCACGCAGCCGAGTGTGAGGTGGCCGACCACGCCGGCGGCGACCCGGCGGGCGTGGTCGGCGGCCTCGTCGATCCCGGCGAGGACCGCCCGCACCCGGTCGAGGTAGGCGCGGCCGGCGTCCGTGAGGTCCACCCGGCGGGTGGTGCGGTGGAAGAGCTCGACCCCGAGCTCGCCCTCGAGTTGCCGGATCGCCTGGGACAGCGGCGGCTGGGCCATGTGGAGCCGGGCGGCCGCGCGCCCGAAGTGGCGTTCTTCCGCGACCGCGGCGAAATACCGGAGCTGGCGTAGATTCATATCCTCAGCATCTCAATCAACGACGGAACTGATACTTCCGGATATCGGCGTGGGCGTCTAGCGTCGAGCCATGAGCAGCGCATTCCTCTACGCCGCCGTCCGCACGCCCTTCGGCAGGTACAACGGCGCCCTGTCCGACGAACGGCCCGACGACCTGTCCGCCACCGCCGTCAACGCGGTGCTCGCGCAGGCGCCGTCGCTGGCCCCCACCGCGATCGACGAGGTCGTCTGGGGCAACGCCAACGGCGCCGGCGAGGACAACCGCAACATCGGCCGGATGGCCGCGCTGCTGGCGGGGCTGCCGACGAGCGTGCCCGCCACGACCGTCAACCGGCTCTGCGGCTCGGGTCTGGACGCCGCGATGATCGGCTCCCGGGCGATCGAGACCGGCGACGCCGCAGTCGTCCTCGCCGGCGGGGCCGAGTCGATGACCAGGGCTCCGTGGGTGCTGCCCAAACCGTCACGCGCCTTCCCGGCGGGCGACGTCACCGCCGTGTCGACGACGCTGGGCTGGCGGCTGGTCAACCCGCGGATGCCCAAGGAGTGGACGGTCCCGCTGGGGGAGTGCAACGAGCAGCTCCGGGAGCGCTTCGGCATCTCCCGCGAGCGCCAGGACGAGTTCGCCGTCCGCTCCCACCGGCTCGCACACCAGGCGTGGCAGGACGGCTTCTACGACACACTCGTCACCCCGGTCGCCGGCCTCCTCCGCGACGAGGGCATCCGTCCGGACTCGACCACCGAGAAGCTCGCCGCCCTCAAACCCTCGTTCCGGCCCGACGGCACCATCACCCCGGGCAATGCCTCCCCGCTCTCCGACGGCGCCTCCGCGGTGCTGCTGGGCAGCGAGGCGGCGGCAGCGGCCGTCGGCCGCGACCCGCTCGCCCGGATCGCCGGCAGGGGCGCGGCCGCGCTGGACCCGCAGGACTTCGGCTACGCGCCGGTCGAGGCGGCCGGCCGGGCGCTCGCCCGCGCCGGGATCACCTGGGACCAGGTGGGAGCCGTCGAGCTCAACGAGGCATTCGCCGTCCAGTCACTGGCCTGCGTCGACGCCTGGCTGAAGGACGGCCTGCGCGACCCCGGCGTCGTCAACCAGCGCGGCGGGGCCCTCGCGATCGGGCACCCGCTGGGCGCCTCCGGCGGCCGGGTCCTCGCGACGCTGGCCGCGGTCCTGAAGGAGCGCGGCGAGCGGTACGGCGTGGCAGCGATCTGCATCGGAGTCGGCCAGGGGCTGGCCGTCGTCCTGGAGAACCCGGAGGCGTCGAAGTGAGCCGCGCCGTCGTGCTGGAATCGACCGACGAGGCCGTCGCCGGGATCGAGGACGGCTCGACCGTGCTCGTCGGGGGCTTCGGCCTGGCCGGCATGCCGTTCGACCTCATCGACGCCCTCATACGGCAGGGCGCCAAGGACCTGACGATCGTCTCCAACAACGCCGGCAACGGCGACGTGGGCCTGGCGGCCCTGCTGGCGGCGGGGCGGGTCCGCAAGGTCCTGTGCTCCTTTCCGCGGCAGACCGACTCCTACGTCTTCGACGCTCTCTACCGCGAGGGCAAGGTCGAGCTGGAGGTCGTGCCCCAGGGCAACCTCGCCGAGCGGATGCGCGCCGCCGGCGCCGGGATCGGCGCGTTCTACTGCCCGACGGCGGTCGGAACCCCGCTCGCCGAGGGCAAGGAGACCCGCACCATCGACGGACGCGACTACCTCCTGGAATACCCGATCAAGGGCGACTACGCCCTGATCGCCGCCCACCGCGCAGACCCGGTGGGCAACCTCGTCTACCGCAAGACCGCCCGCAACTTCGGACCCGTCATGGCGACCGCCGCCGCGACCACGGTCGTCCAGGTCGACGAGGTCGTCCCGCTCGGCGGCCTCGACCCGGAAGCCGTCGTCACACCGTCCCTCTACGTCGACCGCATCGTCCCGGTGCCGTCCCGTCACTACACCGTCCAGGGGGCACGATGAGCACCGACGCCACCGCCGCGACCGGCCCGTCCACCACAGGCGGCGTACCGGTGGCCGCGGACCGACCGCTCGGCGTGGACGAACTGGCCGCCGTGATCGCCCGGGACATCCCCGCCGGGGCTTTCGTCAACCTCGGAATCGGCCAGCCGACCCGGATCGCCGACCACCTGCCCGCGGACCTCGGCGTGGTCCTCCACACCGAGAACGGCATGCTCGGCATGGGGCCCAAGGCCGAGGGCGACCTGATCGATCCCGACCTCACCAACGCCGGCAAGGTCCCCGTCACCGAACTGCCCGGTGCCGCGTACTTCCACCACGCCGACTCCTTCGCCATGATGCGCGGCGGCCACCTGGACGTCTGCGTGCTCGGCGCCTACCAGGTCTCCGAACGAGGCGACCTGGCCAACTGGCACACCGGCAAGCCCGACGACATCCCCGCCGTGGGCGGAGCGATGGACCTCGCCATCGGGGCGAAGGACGTCTACGTGATGATGACGCTCTTCACGAAGTCCGGCGCACCCAAGCTGGTCCCGCACTGCACCTACCCGCTCACCGGCGTCGCCTGCGTCAGCAGGGTCTACACCGAGGTCGCCACCTTCGACCTGCGCCCCGACGGCGTCCACGTGCTCAGGACCTACGGCCTGACCGTCGACGAACTGCGCGCACGCCTCGACATCGAACTGCACTGACCGCGCCCCGCGGCCGGACCTCCCACTGAACGGAAGACGACGCCGGCACAGGCGGACCTGGCCGGCGTCGTCGCGTCCCGGGCCGGTTCGACGTACCCGGCGGCGGGCTGCGCCGGGTGGCCGGGACACCCGGTCAGAAGGGGTAGCGAGCGGCACTACCGCGCATGGTGATCCAGCGGGTCTCGGTGAATGCCTCGATGTTCGCGGTCGCACCGCCGAAACGGGAGCCCGTACCCGATGCCTTCACCCCGCCGAACGGCGCCACCGCCTCGTCGTTCACCGTCTGGTCGTTGATGTGCACGATCCCGGTGGGGATCTGCTCGGCCACCGCCAGACCGCGCATCACGTCCCTGGTCACGATGCCGAGCGACAGCCCGTACTCGCTGTCCGCCGCGATCCTGACCGCGTCCTCCACCGACCTGACGCGTGTGACCGGCGCCACCGGGCCGAAGACCTCTTCGGTGAAGGCCGGCGCCGTCAGCGCCATGTCCGCCAGTACCGTCGGGCGGTAGAAGAGGCCCTCGTGGGTGCCGCCCGCCGCGAGCCTGGCTCCCTGGGAGACGCTTCCGGTGACCAGGCGGTGGATCTTGTCGCGCTGACCGGCGTCGATGATCGGCCCCAGAGCGACGTCGCCGCCGAACGGGTCGCCCACCGGCAGGCTCTGCGCCTTCGAACTCGGCGGCCTGCCGGACCTGGTCACCGAGCACTTCCCGGGGCTGCTCGCCCACCCCACCCGCCTCAACGTCTACATGGACGGTTCCACCCCCGACGGACAGCCCGTCCTCGGCCCGCTGCCCGGCACACCGGAGGTCGTCGTCGCCGGGTTCTCCGGCCGCGGCTTCAAGATGGCCCCGGCGATCGGACACCTGATGGCCGAACTCGCCGTCCGGGGTGGGACCGCCACCGACCTGAGCCACTTCGACCCGGCCCGCTTCCTCCCGGAGCCCGGGGTCGCCTAGGGCCTGTCGTTTGGATCTCCGTGGGAGAAGGAGCGGGGTCCGGTGCGTGCAACTGCAAGGCGGAGGAGGGAGTCGACGCGGAGCGTCGGTGACCGACGAGAACGCAGCAGATGTGCGTGCCGGGCGACGCGACGCCGCGGAGATCCAAACGACAGGCCCTAGGGACCCATCCGATGGGCCGGCGGGGAGAAGAGCGGGCGGCACGCCGGCGTCGGTGCCCGCGCGGGCCTCTTCTGAAGGTCAAGGCAGTGAGCTTCTCGCGGAGGTGTGCGTGGGCAAGAGGATGCGGACGACCACGGATTGGCCTGCCCGGGGAAAGGCGGTAACGGAGCCGGTGCTCTGACCGGGAAGGGCTGCCGGGTTGGGCTGGCGCGTCCGTATGGCCAGCAGGCAAGATCGCCTGATGACTCATCTCGGACTGGTGACCGTTGTCGTGCGGGACTACGACGAGGCCATCGCCTTCTACCGGGACATCGTCGGCTTCGAGCTCCTGGAAGACACCCGGATCGACGAGGGCAAACGGTGGGTGGTGGTCGCTCCGCCGGGCGCGCGGGAGACCGCGGTGCTCCTGGCCAGGGCCGTGACCGGCGGGCAGGAGGCGCGCATCGGAGACCAGACCGGCGGCCGGGTCGGCTGGTTCCTGAACACCGACGCCTTCGAGCACGACTACGAGCGGATGCGGGCAGCCGGGGTCGTCTTCGAAGAAGCGCCCCGGCAGGAGCCCTACGGCACGGTTGCCGTCTTCCAGGACCTGTACGGCAACCGCTGGGACCTGATCCAGCTGCGCCGGCCCAGTGGCGTCGGGCGGTGATCCGTTCCGGCAGCTCGGGAGCCGAGCATGTCCGGGATCGTAGCGGGCGGCTGAGCTGCGGCAAGCAGGAACCGGACGGTCAACTCCCCGCTTGTGCTGCTGACCCCTTGCCCAGGAACTGCTTTGCGGATCTCCACCCACGACAACATCAACGACCCACCTGCGCACCCGTCAGGGGCAGTAGTCGTCCGGGTTGATGCCCTCCCGGAACCGGGCGAACAGCGGCGGGGAGTTCCATCCTGGCTGCTGACCGCCCATCCACTCGTCCACCGCCGGCGTGGGCGGGTGGCGCACCCCGCCGGCCACGTACAGGGCGACGCCGATCACCGCGCCCGCGACGGAGATGCCGAAGCAGATCCACAGGGCCGTCCTGGTGCCCGCGTCGAGGTCGGGGCCGACGGTGGCGGCGATGTACAGCAGGATCGGAGCGATCAGGAACGCCGCGACCGCCCGGACGAGTTCGATGATCGCGAACACGCGCTGCACGTTGTTGGAGCGCAGCGAGAACCCGGCGATGAACAGCGCCGGGACGACCGAGGCGCCGACGCCGATGCCGACCAGTCCGGAGCCGACAGCGGTGAGCACTGCAGTGGGCGGGGCGGCGGCGTTCATGGCCACGATGCCCGCAATGAGGAAGCCCATGCCGACAAGGACGTAGTAGTGCAGCGCGCGGGTGCGGAAGATGACGCTGAAGGCGGCCGCGGTGACCACCGCGCCGCCGAACTCGGGAAGGTAGAGCAGCCCCAGGTGCAGCGGGCTGTGGTGGGGTGCGAGCGAGGTCAGGGTCAGCGAGATCGCCGACACCGACGCGGCCGCCGCGCAGATCGCGGCGATGATGCCGGCGACCGGGAGCGTGCTGGCCAGGCTCCGGACGCACAGCAGCGGATACTTCGCCGTGTACTCGTGAACGAGGAGGGCGACGATCAGCAGCAGCCCCCCGAGCAGCGGCCCGCACGCCGTGGGATCGAGGAAACGGTGCGTGAGCAGCCACGAGGCGCCGAAGAACGAGGCCGCGCAGCCCAGTGTCGCCAGCCCGAGCGCGACATAGTCGATCGGAGCCCCGGGATTCACCGGCGGCGTGTCCTGGAACGTCAGCAAGGACAGTACGAGCGCCGCGAAGGCGATGCCGGCGATGATCCAGAACAGCGGCCGCCAGCCGTGCGCGTTCGCCTGGATGCCGCCGAGCACCGGACCGAGCGCGACCGCCCCGAAGATGCACACGTTCAGGATCACCACGGTCCCGCGCAGCTTGTCCGGCGGATAGCCGATGATCAGCGGTGGCGCGGCGGCGATCAGCAGCAGACTTGTACACAGACCCTGCAGGAGGTGCCCGACGATGAACATCGAGGGGTCGACGGCCGCGGCGGTGAGCACCGAACCGATCACCAGCAGGGTGCCGTAGACGATCAGCATCCGCCGCTGGTGCAGATGCTGGGCGAACTGCACAGCCAGCACCGTCCCCACCGCGTAACCGGCATTGGCCATGCCCGTCGTCACGCTCATCGCCTGCACGCTCATACCCAGTTCTTCGGCGATATGCGGGGTGAGCGGCCCCAGCGCCGCCGACAGGGCCAGGTACGGCACCAGGGCGAGCACCACCATGGCCGCCACTACCGGATAGCGACCAGCCAGCGGACCCTCGCGCATCGGGCATTCCCTCCCGTTCACCAACGATGATGAGACGACTGCATGAGGTCACCATGCTGCTCCGTGGCCGCTGCCTTGGCGTCAAGCACACCCGCGATGTCACCTGATCGACCCTCAAGCCGGTGCGCGCCACCCGGTACTCTCCGGTAACGGGACTGTGAGACGTTCGGGTCTGTTCCGTAGTCGGTGGTGACGGAGGATGTGGTCAGCCCAGGAGGATGCGGTGGCGGAGGAGGGGGAAACTCGCGCGGCCGTACATCTGGCGCTTGATCAGTTTGGTTTTGTAGTTGACGCCTTCGGTCCCGCCGTTATGGTGCGGCAAGGTGAGGGCGGCGTCGACTGCCGTGTGCCGCAAGGCGGAGGCGTATGACACGGGCACGGCCATCGATGGGGCGAGCCGGGCGGAGGCCCGGCCGCACGACTCCTTGACCACCTCGGAGAGCTGGCTGGTCAGATGCGCGGTACGGCGCTGATGGCGCTCCAGGAGCCCGGGGACCTGCTCTCGGAGGGTCTGCCGACCGCAGCCCCGAACCGGGTAGACCCGCCGCCGTATCCTCACCCGGACCACGACCTGCCGGCCATCGACCGGCACGTCCCGCACTGTCCGGCCGTGATACCCATGGACCCTCCCCGTCAGCACCCCGCGCGCCGGACAGGGAACGGGAACATCCCGGGTCCGGGCCGAACCCCGGACCATCTCGCCGCCGTCCGCCACATCCTCGATGACCAACGCGGACAAGCCCGAAGACACCGTTCCCACAAGCGTGTTCGCATCATGCACGCTCGATGATCACAGGCGCGCACTCGCCGTCACCACCGACTACGGAACAGACCCGAAGGTCTTACAGTCCCGATCCCGTGGCCGCAAAGCGCTTCTCGAAGGAGACCGGGCCTATCGTCGGTGGTTCGCCACCGCGGGCGGCATGGGTGGGTCGGCGTCGTAGGTGGCCTGGGCCGCCTGAATGGTGCTGGTGTGGTGGTCGACCCAGGTGACGAGGTCCTTGAGGCGCGGGGCCAAATCTCTTCCCAGGTCGGTCAGTTCGTAAGTGACCTGGATCGGCACGGTGGGGGTCACGGTGCGGCTGACGAGCCCGTCCCGGGTCAGGGCCCGCAGGGTCTGGGCGAGCATCTTCTCGCTGACGCCTCCGATGCGGGCGGCCAGCTGCGAGAAGCGGTGCGGCCGGGCCGTCAACGCCGTGATCACCAAGGTGGCCCAGCGGCTGGTGATGTCGCCGAAGATCGGCCGGACCGGGCAGTCAGCGGCGAAGACGTCCCGTTGTGGGCGCACCCGCTCCTGATCGTTGGCCGTCTCCGGCATCGGCTGGTTCATGGGTAGGTAGCTTACCAAGAGGTATGTCCTTACGATCGGTAAGCCTGTATACCGTCGACTCGTCAGGAAGTCAGTGCTGAAGCGAGGAGCAGGACAATGGTCGACCTGAACGGACGTGTCGCCTTGGTGACCGGAGGAGGCAAGGGCATCGGCCGGGGAATCTCCTCCGCGCTTGCCGCTGCCGGTGCCGCGGTCGCGGTGAACTACGCGGCCGACCGCCCGGCCGCCGAAGCAGCCGTTGCCAGTATTGTCGGCAACGGCGGCAGGGCCGTGACGGTGGCCGGCGACGTCGGCAGCCCTGACGACGTCGAGCGTATGTTCCAGCAGGCCAACGCCGCTCTCGGTCCGGTCGACACGCTGGTGAACAACGCGGCGGTCTACTCCTTCCAGCCGTTCGAGGACGTCACGCCGAGCGAATTCGACCGGCAGTACCGGACCAACGTGCTCGGCGTGTTCCTTACCTGCCAGACTTTCGTCAAGCAGGTGCCCGAAGGCGGCGGGTCGATAGTGAACATCTCGACCTCCGACATCTCCAGCAACACCCCCGGCTCGGCCCTCTATACCTCGACCAAGGGCGCCCTCACCACGCTGACCAGAGTTCTGGCCAACGAACTTGGGCCGCAGAACATTCGGGTCAACGCCGTCGCTCCGGGTGCCACCGACACCGAAGGCGCCCGAGCGCTCGGCCTCATCAACGACGAGAACGTGGCCAGGGTGGTCGCCACCACGCCGCTCGGCCGTCTCGGGCAAGCCGGCGATGTCGGCTCCGCGGTGGCTCTTCTTGCCTCCCAGGACGCCGCATGGATCACGGGCGACGTTGTTTTCGCCTCCGGCGGGCTGCGCTGACGCCGCGCTTGCGGGGGTGGGGCGGGATGGTGAGAGCGTCCCAAGGGGGCGGTGGGGTGGTGGTCACGGGCTCGGCTTTCGGTCCAGTGGTCGTCCGATACCGGGCACTGTCCGGAGAACCGAAGGTTTGGTCGCGGCGCGATCCCCTGGTAGGGGCGACGCCGAACGCGTGGATACTGGCCGCATGCGTATCGACTTCGATCCTGCCCAGACGGACCGGAATGCGTTCTACCGGCTGTTGACCTCGGTGGTCGTGCCGCGGCCGATCGCCTGGGTGTCGACCACCAACCGGGACGGTACGGCCGACAACCTCGCGCCTGCGAGGTTCGCCGGACAGCGGTATCGGTGAAGGCCGACGGTACCTTTCGCGGCGTCGCCCGATCAAGAACCTTGGACCGTGTAGCCGCCGGCGGGCAGGTTGGCGGCGTTGGCGCAGCGGGCCAGGCGGCTTGCGAGATGCCGCTGTTCGGGTGATGTGCGGTTCGGGGCATGGGCCCGTGCCAGGAGCGCGTCGTGTGCGGCTCGCAGAATACGCACGGTAGGTCATCGGCTGGTCGGCGACGGGCGAGCGCGGGGAGCGGCGGGGGACCGCTCAGGCCGGTGGCCGCAACTGCCGGAGGACGGTGCGGTTGAAAGCCGGCAGGTCGCCGTGCCTACGGCTGGTGATCAGGGTGTTGGGTCTCACCGTGCAGATTTCCACTTCTGGCCCACCCACGTTGCTCCTGCGTTGCGCAGATCGGTCTGCAGACTCGGCCACGAGGTGAGGGTGCGGTCGCGGGCCGTGCCCGCCTCGATCAGCGTCCACGGCGCATGGCCGATCGCCGCTACCGGCTTGCCCTCGAGGAAGAAGCCCCGGCGAGTTAGAGCGCTCGGTGTCCTGATGCAGCATGTCGGGGTTAACCACACCGCCGGGTAGTACCAGCACGTCGAAGTCGTCCACCGACGCCTCGCGCACGGCGAGGCCGGCGGGGAAATATCGGCCTTGTCCAGGTGGTCGAACCTCTGGACCTCCCCCCGTCGGGCGCGATCAGCGACGGCGTCGCGCCGACGCCGGACAGGCCCTCCCTCCCACGGTGAGGTCAGCTCAAGCTGCTCGACTCCTTCGCCCGGGGTCAGGAATGCGGCTCGCACGACATCACGTCCTCTCGTTGCCGGCGACCCGTATCCGGCGCCGTCACCAGAGAGCCCTTTTCATACGGGGCGAGGCACCGCGGGTACCTGGCCCGACCGCCGGGAGAGGGACACCAGAACTACGGGGCGAGTTGACGGTTCGGCTCGTCCAAGACGATGCCGGGATCGACGACGCAGGTGCGCCCCTCGGCATCGACCGAGACCAGCAGGTCGCAGAGCTTCGTCCAGTCCACGACGACCGCGGTGTTCATGCACTGGCCGCCCAGGCTGGTGCGGCGGCCCCGGGAAAGCACGGGGCGCGCCTAACCGGCGCCCGCTGCTGCGCAGTTGTCAGCCGGCGGCATCGGCAATGGCGTCCCCGCGCTTGCGTTCCAGGATCACGAGTGGACAGTTCAGCGCCTGGGCGATCTTGATCAGATTGGCGGGCGTGGCGTTGCGCCGGCCTGACTCGATGTCGCCCATGAGCTGCTCGGAGATCCCGACCCGAGCGGCCAGGGCCCGCTTGGTCAGCCCCTCCCTTTCGCGGGCCCATGTGACGGCCGCCGGTTCCTGACAGAGCCTTCTGGGCCGAGTCCCAGCACGTGATGGCATCCCTGCTCCCAAGCTGTTCAATCGCCGGCATCACACCGGCGGTTTGCTGAAGGTTTCCTGCATCAGGGGGCGGGTTGGCCGGCGATGGCCAGGCCGAGGACGAGTCCGATGGTCAGGGCCAGGGCAGCGATCAGGGCGATGCCGGTCCAGCCGGCGATGAGGGCGATCTTCCAGTGGCGGATCACGGGAGATCGGCCTTGCTCTCGTTGTCGGCGGGGGGCGTGGGGTGGTGGGTGGCCCAGTCCTCGCGGGCGGTGGTCAGGGTGGGGAGGACGGTGGTCTCGAAGTAGTCGGCCTGGGTGCGGATTTGGGTGGCGAAGCGGGCGAGGTCGGCAGGGGAGAGGCCCTCGAAGTCCCACTCTTCGATGATCGTGAGGCTGGCGGTGGGGACCTGCTGGTGCGGCTGCGGGGAGTAGGGGTGGCAGGCGATCTGGGAGGCGAACATCAGGCTGGTGGACTCGCGGTAGCGGGTGCCGTTGATCTCGATGTCGAGGGTGGCGGGCGGCAGGACCGGGTCGACGGGCAGCATCGTGTAGTGGGCGTGTTCGCGCAGGTGGTTCATGGCCTGGTCCAGCGTGATGTCGGTCCGGCTGGGGTCGTCCATGGACCAGTCGGGCTGGCGGCCGGTGAGGGTGATGCCCTCGATGGTGCTGATCGTCCAGGTGCGCGGCGTCACGGTGGGCTCGGGGTCGGGGGGCGGCGTGACGGTGGGTTTGGTGAGCAGGGTCGTGAGGCTCATGTCCGATGGCTCCTGAGTGGGTGTGGAGTTGGTTGGTCAGCGGGTGCCGGTGCGCAGGGCGTGGAGGTGCTCGATGGTCTGCGCGGGAGTGAGGGCCACATCACGCAGCTGGTCGTACTGCCGACTGAGTTCCTCGACGTCGTCGGGGTCGTCGGTGAGGTGGTCGGTGAGGGTGCCGTGCGCGTAGGCGAGGGGGTTGCGGGCGCGGAAGGACAGCAGCTGGAGGGGGCCGCGGAGGTCGTGAGGCCCTGCGTGCAGCGGGAGGAGTTGCAAGGTGACCGCAGGTTCGTGGGCGGTGGCGATGAGGCGGTCGAGTTGGCCGTCCCAGGTCGCCTGGCTGCGGGCGCGGCGGTGGAGGACCAACTCGTCGAGGACGGCGCGGTAGCGGACCGGGTGGGGTGTGGTGGCGGTGAGGCGGGCTTGGCGTTCGCGGAGCGCGTCGAGCTGTGCGGCCAGGGCTTCCGGCGACTGCGGGATGGTGGTGGCGAGCTGCTCTTCGGCGTACGCGGGCGTCTGGAGCAGGGCAGGGATGGTGGTGAGGGCGTATTCCTGGATGCTGGTCGCGGCGGCTTCCAGGGCGGTGAGTCCGCCGGCCGCGCGTTTGGCTTCCCGTTTGGCCAGGCGCCACAGGCCGGCGAGGAGAGTGCCGGTGCCGTAGTAGCGGTCGAGGGCTTGGGCGACGGTGAGAGTGCCGAGACGGCCGCCGGTCTCCAGACGGTGGAGGTAGGACTGCTCGTAGTGACACTGATCGGCCAACCCCTGGAGGGACAGGCCGGCCTTCTCACGGAGGAACGCGAGGTGGTGGGCATACAGGGCCCGAGCGCTGACCTGACCGGCCGCGAACGACGCGGCAATGCGAGCGAGTTGGCTGGCGCTGGTGCTCTCAGGGCCCGTGGCGGCGGGTGTGTCGGTGCTCACTGGCGGGCCCCCGTTCCGGAGGTGTGGTGGGTGGTCCATTCGGCGCGGATGTCGTTGAGCTGGGGGATGACGACGCGGTCGAGCCGGTCGGCCACCGCGCGCAGCCCCTGGACGATCTCGGTCAGGCCTGCCGGATCGAGGCCAGTGATCTGGTACGCGTCGGCGACCCACACCGTGGCGACCGGGATCGCCGGCTCGGTCACCCCGGCATAGGGCGTGCAGGTGATGCTGGAGCGCAGGATCTCCAACCCCTCCGGCGCGTCCGTCCCGTTGCCGGGCGGGTACGCGTGCAGGACCTGCCCGGGGAACTCGGTGACGTGGCGGATGTCGGTGAGGCGCGCGGCCAACTCCTCCGGGAGCACGTCCTGTTCGCTGGGGTCTTCGGTGGCCCAGGGCGGCAGATAGCCGGTGGTGCGCTCGCCGGTGGTCGTAGTGATCAACCACCGCCGTACCGAGCTGGGCGTGGTGTCGGGCGCGGTGGCGGGTAAAGCGGTGGGCGCGGGGACCGCGGGGTTCATCGTGCGGGTGTCCTGTTCGTGGTGGGACGGTGGAATCGGCTGGTGGCGTCGAGCACGCGGCCGTCGGGGGGCCGGGCCCGGTCGGCGAGGAGCGGACCGAAGAGCGCGGAGAGGTCCGGTTGCGGTCGAGGGTCGCTGAGGTCCCAGCTGTGGGCGCCGGGGTGGCCGGCGTACTCGCTGCACGCCTCACCGCCGTCGGCGGTCGTGGCGGGGCAGTCGGGGAGCGTGATGGCCAGGTAGGGCTCGATGCTGTCCCGCCAGGCGGCCCAGATGGTGCCGGCGTCCGGGCCGCGCAGGTTCATCACCACGCTGTGGTGGACCGGGCCGCGGTGCTGCTGGAGCGTGCAGACGAGCAGCTTGTAGACCTCGTCGGGGTCATACACCAGGCCGTCCCAGGCCGGTTCGGCGGTGTGGGCCATGCCCAGGGCCGTTTCGGCGAGCTGGGCCGGTACGAGGCTCCGTCGACCGCAGATGAAGCGGCGGCTGGCGCTGCGGTGAGGCATCACGTACGGCTCTTTCGTCGGATCGCTTCGTATGAAGGGGTGTTGGCCCGCTCCGGCCAGGTGTGCCGTGAGTCCGTCACGCCCTAAGGGGAGCTGGGGGTTTGGATGCCTGCTTGACTCGGCGTGGCCGGAGCGGGGAAGGGGCCGCTCCAGCGGCACAGGTGCCCGCTGCCGCCCGCACGGGGACGGAAGTGCGTACGGCGACGTGGGTGACGCCTGCGGGCATGCCGCTGAAGCGGAGCAGAGAGGCGTTACGGCTAACCGTGTGGGTCTGCCGTTGCCGTGCTTCCGTGGTCGGTCACCACGGTCATCGCGCGGCATGCGCGGGCACTGCTCGACAGTTCAGAAGAGGAGGTCGGACCAGAAGGTGTGAGGTTCCTCTTCGTAGCTGGATCTCCGTTGCCTTCGTGATGATGAGGACGTGCCGTTGACGGAATGGTCCGAGCGACAGAAACAGTCGTGCTTTCGCTGCTTGCGCGAGTACCCCGAGCGCGAGCGATGCGACGTCGAGTGTGGGGTTCCCACAACTCGTCAGGGCGCACCGGAGGGGCTGTCGGTAACAGCAGCCGGAGCTGCGCCCAGACGACCTTGCCCTTCCCGTGCGGCACCAGGTGGTAGCCCCACACACCGTGACTGAGCGCGGCGACGAGATGCAGCCCCCGACCGTTTTGAGCCTCGCCGGACAACGGCCGAAGGATGGGAGGTTGATCGCTCGCATCGCGCATGGTGATGTGGAGGCTGTCCAGGCTGGCGCACAGTGCGAGTGAGCACTCGCGGACGCTTCGCCTGTCATCCCGCGGCTCCGGCGGGCAGGAGGAGCCACCCGCGTGCCGTACCGCGTTGCCGGTCAGTTCGGACACGATCGTCAGCGCGTCCGCCACGGCGTCGGGGACCGCGCCCCATCGCTCAAGGGCCTCCCGTGCGTGGGTCCTGGCGTACCGGACGGCGGACGGCTCGCAGGTCAGATTCAGCCTGCTCCAGTGGATGCTGCTGGCGTTCAAGGTCACACCTCCTGACGCGTGAAAGCGCGGCACCGGAGTTCGGCGTCGGCCTCTTGCCTGCACTACGCAACCGTGTGTGCACGCAAAGCGGTACTGCACGGGGAGGTGCGGGGCATGAAAGCCATGAAAGCCCGGAGCGTCGCCGACGCTCCGGGCTATGACCTCGTAGGAGTGGCTCTCTGCACGTTCCGCGACGGCTCTATACGACGGTGCCTTTGCGGGCGGCGACCTGGCGGGCGCGCTCATGCAAGGCCCGTACGGGGCGGGCGGTGCGGTGGGTGCGGATCATCGTGCGCATCGTGTCGAAGTGTTCGTCGCCGCGTGCGGAGGAGACCTGTTCGTAGTCGCCGAGGAAGGCGGTCCAGGTGGCGCAGGCGGCGTCGAGGTGGCCGAGTTCGGACTGCCGTTGGGCGAGGAGTCCGTTGGCGTGGACGCGTCCTTGCCGTTCCTGCTCGGGTTGGGTGCGCAGGCAGTCCTGCATGGCCTTGATGGAGCCGGGCAGGTCGCCGAGGTGGTACAGGACGGTGCTGGTGTGGAAGAGGTACGCGGACAGGTCGTAGCCGCCGACGGCGTCCTTGCGGGAGTCGGCCTTGGACAGTGCGGTCTCGGTTTCGGCGAGGCGTGAGAAGGCGGTGCCGCGGTCTCCGGTCATGGCGGCGGAGGCGGCCTGCTGGCCGGCGAGGAAGGCGTGCAGCCGGGGGCCTGCCTTGGGGGAGGCTTCGGCTGCGGCGTCGGCGAGTTGGAGCGCTTTGGTGCCGTGTCCGAGGTTGCCGGCTTGCAGGCTCATCCCGCGCAGGGTGCGGCAGTAGGTGATGTGGTCCTCGGCGGCGCCGGCCAGGCCGAGCGCTTTGACGTAGTAGCGCTGGCCGAGGCCGTGCTCGCGTTCGTACATCGCCATCCAGCCGGTCAGGTAGACCAGGTCGGAGGCGGCCGAGAGCAGGTCCGCGCGGACCGCGGAGGTCGCGTCGGCCCGCAGGTACGGCGCGACGGTGTTCACCAGGAAGGCCGCGGCCATGGGGCGTGCGTGGCCGCCGCCGAACAGGTCGAGGATGTCGGCGATCCGCTCGGTCATCGACCGGACGGTCTCCACCTCGCCCGCGCCGACCCGGGCCGTGCGCCGGGCGGTCGCGGTCCGGTCGGCGCCGGCGAGTTCGGGGTATCCGGGCACGACGAGGGCGGCGGAGTACAGCGCCTTGGTCAGCACGCCCCGGCGGGAAGGGTCCATGTCCGCCTTTCCGAGTTCGAGGAGATCGTCAACAGTCTCTCCGCTTCCGGGGTTCGGGGAAGGGCCGATATCCGCCAAACCGGCCTCGGCAGGCGTGACGGGCCGCTTCAGCTTCCGGGCGAACGCCTCAACGATGATCGGCCGCACCTTGGCGCGCGGCATGGTTCCGCTCACCCAGTGGCTCACTGCGCTCTGGTCGTAGTGCAGCGACAGACCGGCCTCCTGGCCGGCGCGGTTGACCGCCCGGGCGCACTGGGTCAGTGACCAGTCGGCCTCGTCGAGCAGTGCCGCCAGACCGGTGTTGCGTGGAGTCTGCTGAGCCATCCCGGTCAACTCCTGCGAGATCCGCGGGTTTTCAAGGGTTTCATGCTCGCCCACCGCTTTCACGGTACCGCTCAGCGTAGCCGCACGGTTGCCTAGTGCGTACAGCAGACGTCCACCGGGCCGCTTCGCCCAGGCCGGTCGCTCGGCTCCCGGTTTTCCGCGCATCGATCACGGGCGGCGTCGGCGTCGGTCCGCTCGCGGGGCGGGGTCCGCTGTCAGGATGCCTGCCATGGGCGCCACCCCGGCGTCACCGTAGGAGGAGTACCCGCACATGTCCGCAACACCCGTTCCGCAGGCGCTGATCCTGGCAGGCGGCCAGGCCACCCGCATGCGCCCCTACACCGACGACGCCCCCAAGGCGATGGTGCCCGTGGCCGGCGCGCCCATCGTCGGCTACCAACTCGTGTGGCTCGCCCAGCACGGCATCACCTCCGTGACGATCAGCGGTGGCTACAAGCACGAGATGATCAGCGACTACGTCGGCGACGGTGCCCGCTTCGGCCTGAAGGACGTCCGCTACGCCATCGAAGCCGAACCGCTCGGCCGGGGCGGGGGGTTGAAGTTCGCCGCACGCCACCTGCCCGAGCCCGACTCCCCGTTCTACGTCCTCAACGGCGACGTCATCAGCTCCTTCTCCCTCACCGCGTTCGCCGACTACCACGAGGAGAACCACGGCGCGGTCACCGTCGCACTGTCGCCGTACCGCTCCAACTGGGGCGTCGCCGACCTCGTCGACGGCAACCGCATCCGGGGATTCAGGCAGTCACCGGAACTGCCGTACTGGATCAACGCGGGCATCTACGTCTTCAACCCCGACGTCGTGCCCATGCTCCCCGACCTGGGCGACCACGAGGACAGCACCTTCCCTGAACTCGCCCGCGACGGCCGCCTCGTCGGCTACCGCCTGTCCGGCTACTGGCGCGGCATCGACACCGTCAAGGACGTCATCGAAGCCAGCCGCGAAGTCCGCGCCACCGGCGGCCTCCTCCCGCCCGAGCTCCACACCACTTCGCCCGAGAACTAACGCCAGAACCGAGGAACACCGGCATGGTGATCAACGCCAACGACGTCATCGGCACCCACCACATCCTGTTCGTCACCTTCGACTCCCTGCGCTACGACGTCGCCCGCGCCGCCCTCCATGCCGGCCAAACCCCGCACCTCGCAGCCCTGTTACCCGGCGGGAAATGGGAAGAGCGGCGCACCCAGGGGTCATTCACCCTGCCCGCGCACATGTCCTTCTTCGCCGGCTTCCTGCCCGTGCCCTCCGGCCCCGACCGGCCCCACCGGCTCTTCGCCTGCCAGACCCCACGCGGCACCACCATCGGCCCACGCACATATGTCTTCGACGCACCCGACATCGTCACCGGCCTGGCTGCTGCGGGCTACCACACCGTCTGCATCGGGGGTGTTGGCTTCTTCTCCCGGCAAACCCCGCTCGGCAGTGTCCTGCCCGCCCTCTTCCAGGAGAGCCACTGGAGCCCGGACACCGGCCCCGACAGCCCCGACTCCACCCGCCACCAGACCGACCTCGCCCTCAAGGCCCTGGACAACCGCGACCCGGCCCAGCCGCTCTTCCTCTTCCTCAACGTCTCCGCCACCCACACCCCCACCCACGGCTACCTCCCCGGCGCCACCGCCGACTCCTGGGAGAGCCAGTGCGCCGCCCTCGCCTACGCCGACACCCACCTCGGCCGCCTCTTCCACGCGCTCCCCGATGCCGGGCCCTGGCTCGTCGTCCTGTGCGCCGACCACGGCGACGCCTTCGGCGAGGACGGCCACCACGGCCACGGCATCACCCACCCCACCGTCTGGAACGTCCCCTACGCCGAACTGCTCCTGCCCGGCCGACCACGAGGCGACGTGTAACCGACGACAGGGCAGATGCGCCTGCTCCGGAGTTCACGGCGTCAGGGGTTGCGAGCGCGGTTGCCCACAGCTGCCTGGACTTTTCCTTGTCCCCCTGCCGAAGCTATGCGAGCACGGGTCCGTGACACGCGTAGGCATCGGAGACGCGCACCAGCCACTCGGTGTCTTCGCGGAGATCCTTACGGGACACCGCCGCCCTTCTCCGCGGGGCGATCTCTTCGGCGAGTCTGCCGGCATGCAGCTCCGTCAGCGCTGCTTTCACCGCGGCGGCTTCGATGGCCGCGTCCCTTTCAGGCGTGTCCGCCTTGGTAGCGCGCTCGACGGCTTCGAGGAAGTTCTGGGAGCGGTAAGGGCGGAGGGCGAGGAGGGCGTCGTTGATTTCGATCACGCGGCGCTGGAGCCTGAAGTCCGGTTCGGCTGCGGGGCATCGGTCGTGGTGCAGGACGATGTGCGGCATGGCGGTGGTCAGGTCGTTCCACAGCGGGCCGAGCGCGGCGAGGGAGCGCTCCTCCCAGTGGCAGCGGCGGGCCTGGCTGATCGGGTAGGCCACGGCGGGCAGCGTCAGTCCGATGCAGAGCAGCAGCATCGAGAGCAGCGGGCACGTCATGCCGAAGAAGCACGGCGCGGTGGCCAGCGACGAGCATCCGGTGTTGTCCGGGATGGCGTTCAGGCCAAGGCCCAGGGAGGCCACGACGCTCAGCTTGTACGCGGTGTACATCAGGGCGAAGGCGCAGCTGCCTGTGGCCAGGCTCAGGCCGAGTCGGACGCTGCTTCGGGGCGCGGCTGCCGACTGCCGCAGCGTCTGCTGCGCGAAGCCGATGATGGCGTAGCTGAGGTAGGAGATGTACAGCAGCACGTAGAGCGCGTACGCCTGCGGGGAGTCGTGGACCGTCTGCCGGTAGGTGAACAGCGTGGTCATCCCGAGGACTGTGGCGGCGAGGAGGGCCAGGTTGATCCGGACCAGGCGTCGTGCCTGCGCGGGTTCGACGGTGAGGTGGACGCACACGGCCAGGACGAGGTGCGCGGCCGTCAGCGAGGAGCAGTTGCTCAGCAGCCGGTCCAGGTGCGGTACCGCCGTGTCGGCGGCGTTCGCGCCCAGTGGTGAGTTGAGGGTGAAGGCGATCGCGAAGGAACCGAGGAGCGCTCCGACGGTGCGGGTGCCGGCTGGGCGGGGCGTGCCCCGGTCGAGGCTCCAGTAGCCGGCGGCCGCGGCGAGCAGGCCGGCCACGCCAAGGAACACGACGTTCATCACGTTCATCTCGAGCGCAGCCGACCCCGCCTGATGGCCTGTGAGAAGAGGGCGTCCCAGCTCTCGGTGCCCCTGCCCGGTCGGCGGGACGGTGCTTCACGTTCGCGGTACATGCGCTGGCGGATGATCGTCGCCATCGTCTCGGCTTCGCGTTCGTCGGTGGTCGAGTAGCTCGTACGCCCCGACATGCGGAGGACCAGGGTGGGGTTCACCCCGAGGACGTGCGCCGCGTCCGCGTCGATCTCGAGAGTGCCGGGGTGGTCGCAGTAGATGTGGCACAGCTCGTGCGTGAGGATGTGCCGCTGGTGGTGGACGGACGTCCCCTCCTCGTAGAAGAGGAGGTCTGCCGCGGGCATCTCCAGCCGGATGCCGCACGGCGCGTCGAGCGCGCCGAGCGCGCCGAGCGCGCCGAGCGCGCCGAGCGTGCTCAGGGGTTTGAGCAGGATCGGCTTGTCCCGCAGGGCGGCGATGGAGTCGCGCAGGTCGCGCGTGGTGAAGCGGTGGGGAAGGCGTAGGCGGTCGACCTGCTCTTCGCAGGCTGTCCGCAGTCGGTTGTCCTCGACTTCCGGCAACGGCATACCCATGTCTGCGTCTCCCCTCGGGGCGGTCTGTGAACCGACCTGCTCGTGGCGATGGCAGGAGGATGCCAAGGCGTAGCTGGAACTCGCGCTTCCACGAACGGTGCCTCTCGTGCACAGCGAGTGACCAGCTGCCCGAGTGTGCGGTGCCGGGCCGGCGGATGTGCCGGAGGGGTAGGTGCGCGAGACCGCCGGTGATCTGTTTGCGCGGCCCGGGAGTTGTGACGGGGGACGGAGGCGGGTCGAACCGGCTGCCGGCGACTACGCGTAACTACGCTGAATGACGGTTTCGTGATCCTTTGAGGTCCGGCCCCGGCGTTTTGTGTCCCATGTCACACGATGATGCGACCTAGTCTCGCCGCCATGGACTCCCGGCGCGGACAGCGCGACCTCGGCGATACTGACGGGCAGTCCCTGCCGGAGCTGTTGCGCGCGTGGCGCAAGCGGGTGGACCCGCGGACGATTCGGGGTCTGCCGTGGCATGAGCGGCGGGGTGAGGGGCTGACCCAGGCTGACGTGGCTTGGCTGGCCGGTCGTACTCCGCGGTGGTACGGCCGGCTGGAGCAGGGCAGGCGTGCCAACTACTCCACCGACTTCCTCGACAAGGTCTCCACCGCGTTGCGGCTGAGCCGTGCGGAGCGGCAGATCCTGTTCGTGCTGGCCGTGGGGCACCCGCCCGCGCTGGCCGCGGTGCCGGCGGCGGACGCTGCCGAGGAGATGGATGGGACCCTCCAGCACTTCATCGACAGCCTCATGCCCCACCCAGTCGTCGTCACGGACGTGGCGTGGAACATGATCGGCCACAACGAGTCCGCGAGGCGCTGGTTCCCCGGAGCGATCCGTGAGGCCAACCAGATGCGGTGGACCTTCCTCAGCCCCGAGGCCCGCGAGCAACTGGTGAACTGGGAGGACGACTGGGCCCGCCCCTACCTCGGGCAGATCCGGTACGAGCGAGGCAACCATCCGAAGAACGAGGCTCTGCGGCTCCTGGAGCGGGACATCCTCGCCGGCGCGCGGGACGCGCGACGGATCTGGGACCGGTGGGAGATGGTCGACCACGGCGACGGTGCCCTGCGCAGGGTCAAGCTTCCCTACCACCGCGGGCGCGAGGTCGCCGTTCGTACCGTTGCCCTCCGGCCCGCGCGCAGTGACAGACTCCGCGTCATCGCGCTCATGGAGAACCGCCCGGAAGACTCCTGATCCGTCGGCGTCCTCATGAGCTTTCTATGTGCTGTTTGGGGTTCGGATCATGAGGTTGACGTGAGGTGCTTCAGCCACATGATCGGTCCGCGGAGGTGGAGTCGGGCCTCGGAGTGGAGCCGGGAAAGGCACTGTCGCTGGCCCATGTCCGCGATCCGCCTGTTCGGCGTCAGCGACACCACCGCTATGCGCTACATCACCGCCGCCCACCCCCAGCGCGCCGCGAAGCTCCCTCGCTCGCACCCCGAGGGTCACGCCGCAGCAGCCAGGCAACCGGTTCTCGGCAGGCGGCGGGCTCGCGCTGATCGATAGGGTGCACGCCGTCCGACCGGAGGCGGATCAGTCGTGGACCGGCAGGCGGCCGATCTGGTGGTCGGCGGCGCCGTTGAATGCCTCGTCAGGCGGACGGTGCGGGTAACTGTGGCGCGGCGTGTACACCACGCGGCGGCCGTCCTTGTGGGTCTTGACCAGCCCGACCAGACGCAGTCGGCTCAGTTGCTGACCGGCCGACGTTCTGGTTGCGCCGTAGCCGGTGCTGCTTGAGCCGGCTACCTTGCCGCATCCACCGTAAGGGCCTCCTCCCAGAGGCCTCGCCCGTAGCGCGCGTAGCCCGGGGCGCCAGGCGGTCCGTTGGCGGCACGCCGGCCACCGCGGGTCGAGACGGGGGAACTTGTGAATGCGTGGCCAGGGGGTGCGGCAGGGTCGGTCTTCGGTGTTCGTGGAACCATTGGCCTCCGGTTGCTTTGAAGTCGTGCTCTGTTGGACAGACGTCCGCTCTCAAGGCGCCGAGAAGTCGTCGAGACGAGGAGGGCTGCGGGTGAGCGGGCAGGCTGACCAGGTCTGGGGACTCCTGGGTGTGAGTGAGTACGACGTGCGGCTCTATCGTGCGGTCTTGGGTCAGCCGGACAGCGAACCGGAGACGTGGGCGAAGACTGTCGACAGTGATGCGGAAACGGTGGCCCTCGGTGTTCGCCGTCTCGTGGACCTGGGTCTTCTGGCTGCGGGGCCGGGGCCGGGTTCCTGTAGGGCGGTCGATCCGCACTTGACTTTGCGGAACCTGCTGAGGGCGAAGGACGATGCGCTGTTCCGGATCGCTGCGATGGCCGAGGGCCTGGCCGAGGAGTACGACCGTGGCCGGCTGAGGTCGCTTCCCGAGCGCCTGGTGGAGGTCATCGTTGGTGAGCATGCGCACAGCGAGCGGCTCAAGCAACTGTATGCCAGTGCGGAGCGAGAGATCGTCATGATCGACACTCCCCCGTACGTGGTTTCCTTCGAAGACAACCAGGACGCTCAGGCTGACGCGCTCGCCAGGGGAATCCGATTTCGCACCCTTTATGCTGTCGCGGCTCTTGAGGATCCTTCTCGGCTTGAGCAGGCTGAAAGCATGGTCGGCAAAGGGGAGCGGGCCAGGGTGGTTGCCACCGTTCCGCTGAAGCTAGTGTTGATCGACGGCAGAACTGCGATGACGCCCCTGACGAACGGGGAGACCGGCACGGATTTTCACGCCATCGTCATCCATCCGTCGACGCTGACTTTGGCCTTGTGGTCCTTGTTCGAAAGCTTGTGGGAGAGTGGGACACCGCTTGACCGGAGTGCGGCTCTGCCCCCGGGGACGGACGGTTTGAACCCGTCCGAGCGGCGACTGCTGAAGCTGCTGGCCGTTGGGCTCAAGGACGAGGCCATCGCACGGCAGTTGGGGATCTCCTTGCGTACGCTACGTCGTCGGATCGGTGACTTGCAGGACCGGCTGGGGGCAGCGGGCAGGTTCCAGGCGGGTGTGCAGGCGGCCAAGCGAGGATGGATCTGATCTGGGCCGGCCGGAGTTGGTTGGGCCGCGCGTCGCGGGGACGCGCGGCCCGTCGAACCGCTCTGATGGGGTGCGGCTCAGCAGCCGTCAGCGGGTGCGAGGGTGAAGTCCTGGGTTGTGGTCTTTCCCTTCTTGAGTTTCACGACGGCAGCCCTTGGACCCCAGCCGTCCTTCGCGGCGGAGACGAGGAGCGGGTTGTTGGCGACGTCAAGCCACAGTTGATAGTGGCCGGCTTGGTCGACGGCGAGGGTGTATTCGGCCCTGCTCCCTTGGATTCCCACCAGGGCGCCGGGAATCGCCTTGGCCGTGCTTCCACAGGGTTGGGCGCTGACGGTGCCGCTGACCTTCCCCCAGTTGCTGGGGGCCTTCATGGTCACGTGGATGTCGACGGGTTGGGCGGGGTAGGGGGTGTTGTCGGTGACGTTGAGCCGTGCGTGCCAGATTCCGGGCTGGCTGGCCGCGACACCACTCAGGTCGTACGACAGCTTCACTGTGATGCTGTGGCCTGGTGCCAAGGTCGCCTGGCCGGTGCTCTCCGACAGCCAGTCCACTCCCGCGTCGGTGCCGCATTGGTCGTATCCGGGCAGGAGCTCGGCGGTGTTGACGAGCTGGTAGAAGGTTTCGCTGCCGCCGAGCCGGTAGAAGCCGCAGGCACCGGCGGCGCGGATGACGTTCTCGTTGGCGTTGGGCAGCGTCGACCAGGTATTCGTCGTGGGGTCGTAGGCATAGCCCTTGTTGCTGCGTGTGGTGTTGTCCCATACGCCGCCGGACAGCAGCAGTTCTCCGTTGGCCACCGTGGTTGTCGAGGTGGACGAGGTCTCGGGGAGGTCCGCGATCGGTGACCATTCCTGCGTCGCCGGGTCGAAGGAGTAACCGGAGGCGATGTCCTTCTGGTTGCCGCCTCCCACTTCTACGGTGCCACCGGCGCAGTAGATCTTCCCGGTGATCGCGCCGCAGGAGTACCAGCCGCCGGTGAGCGGATATGGGGTGGTCGTGGACCACGTGTCGTCCAGTGGGTCGTAGACCTGGACCGTGTTCTCTGTGCAGTAGTCGTATCCGCAGCCGCCGATGATGTAGACCTTTCCGTCCACCACGGCGGTACCGGCGCGGGCCACCGCGTCGGGCATGTTCGCCCCTGCGGTCCACGTTTTGGCCTTCGGGTCGTATATCTCCACGGAGTTGGTATTGTTGCCGGTGCTCCAGCCTCCGAAGACGTACAGCTTGCCGTAGAGGTATGCCGCCTGGGCGGACTCCCGGAAGCGGCTCATATCGGGCAGGGTGCTCCAGGTGCCTGCTTTGGTGTCGTAGGCGTAGACCTTGTTGAGCACGCCGCCCGTGTCGTAGGAGAATCCGCCGACCGAGTAGACGACTCCGTCTCCTGCTGCTCCGGCGTTGTCGGCAACGGTGTTCGGCAGGTTGGGTACCGGTGTCCAAGTGGCACCTGCCGCACCGGACGGTTCGGAGGCGGCGGCCGCATGGGGTGTTGTCATGGTCAGCGGGCCGCGATTGGTGTCGGCCTTTGTCTGGATCAGTGGCGCCTGGGCTGTCTTGACCAGCGGAGCCGACGAGCCGGGTTGCTCCGCCAGAGACAGGGTGACTGAGGCGGAACCTGAGTTGGTGAACGTGACGTTCGTGCTCCCCTTGCCGAGCCAGCTCACCTCGGGGTTGACGGACGTCTTGCTGACCGACAGCCGAGGCGCCGACAGCGTGATGGACTGCTGGGAGACGGTGTCATCGGTGACGGTGGCCTGCAGCGAGGAGGCGGTGTAGTTCGACGCCGACACTCGGTATTGCGCGGTGCCTGCCGCGTGGAACAGTGCGTAGAAGCCGTCGCCGACTGCTGGATCGTCGGGGGTGGAGACCGAAACCGCGCTTGCGCCTGAGGTGTCGGTTGCGGTGATGGTCGCCCCCGCTACGCCCTGTCCGGTGTTCTTGTCGATGACCTGGCCGGTCAGTAGACCGCCCGGGATCACTGCACAGGTCGCGGGGTCGGCGGTGGCCGTCTTGTAGCCGGGCGCGCTGCACGTGGTGGCGTCCGCGAGGGGCGCGAAGTCCTTGTGGACGCTGGTGTCTCCAACGGTGACGGAGGTCGTGCTCTCGGTGTAGCCGGGGTATGCGGGGTCGGCTAGCACGGTGTAGGTGCCGTCGACAGGAACTTCAAGGGTGAACTTGCCGGTCAGGGGATCGGTGTGGACGGCACTGGTGGCCTCCTCGGCGACACGGACGGTGGCGTAGAGGGGCCACCCGTGTCCCGAGCCGTCCTTGACCGTACCGGTCACCTTGACGAGCGCCTTCGCGTTCAGTGCGAGGTCGGCGGTCACGGATGCCCCGTCGCCGACGCTCACTGCCCTGCTCGCCCCGGTGTAGCCGAACTTGACGGCGCTCACCTGGTAGTTCCCCACCGGCACCGGGAGGCTGTAGGTGCCGTCGGGGCCGGCGGTCGCCGACAGGGATCCGATCGTGACCGATGCGCCCTCGATCGGTTTGCCGGTTGCGGAGTCGGTCATGGTGCCGTGCACCGTACCGTGCGGAGCACCCTTGAACGCGGCGGTGCCGTTGGGCGTGCCCAGACCCGTCGGGCCGTCGTAACCGGTTCCCGCTGTGCATATGTAGCTGGTGGTGCAGCTGCCGTTGTTGCCTGCCGTCACGTCGTGCAGTGCGCTGGGGAGCGCGTACGGGTACGACATGGGCCTGCTGCCACCCACCGGGGTGCCGGCGAGTGCGTACACCGAGGCGATGATCGGGGAGGCGGCGCTGGTGCCACCGACCACGTGCCAGGTGCCGTCTTCGTAGACTGCAACCCCGGTGTTCGGGTCGGCGACTGCGGAGACGTCGGCGACCGTACGTGCTGTGCAGCCGGAGTTGGTCTGGACCGCCGGCTTGGGCTCGTAGCCGGAACACCCGCTGCCTGCGCCCGACCATGCGCTCTCCGTCCAACCGCGGCTGGACGACGCGTCCTTGACGAGCGTGGTGCCGCCTACCGCGGTGACGTAGGGCGAGGACGCCGGCCACACCGTCCCGTACGCGTACCCGTAGTCGCCGCTGCTGACAGTGATCGCGACGCCCGGGTGATCGAAGTAGGCGGTGTCCGCGCTCAGCTGGCTCGGATCCTCGTTGCCGCCCCAGCTGTTGGAGACATACATCGCGCCCTGGGCCACGGCCTGGTTCACCGCGACACCCAGGTCGGAGGTGTACGAGCTGTCGGCTTCCACGAGCATGATGTGGCAGTCGGGACAGACAGCGCTGACCATGTCCAGATCGAGCGCGATCTCCACCGACCAGTTGCTGTCAGGGGTCGGGTAGGTGGTACCACCGCGCTGGTCGATCTTGGTGAAGCAGCCGTTGGCGGTCGTGCATGCAGGCAGACCGTACTCGCTGCGGTAGGCCGCCAGGTCCTCCTCGGCCGAGGGATCGTCGTAGGCGTCGACGATCGCAACGGTACGGCCGCCGGATGACGCAGAGTCCAACGAGTACGCGGCGCGCAGGTCGGACGGTGCCAGTCCAGCAGGGGCGGCGTCTGCCGAGGCGAGCTGGGCGGGGGTCGTTTTCACATCGTCACGGATGCGGGCAGCACAGGCCATCTGGCCTGCGCGTTTGGGAAGGGCGCACGCCCGGGACGACGCGTGGTTCGCGACTTTACCTGTCGGGTCAGGAACGATCTTCCGTTTGTGTTTGGCCACGGGCGACGCGCCTGCGTCCTGCACAGCCGCCGCTTGGGAGGAGGCGCCGCTCGCCGGCGAGGCGGAGGGCAGAACCAGCACTGTCAGGACGAGTGCGAGAAGACCTGAGATGGCCAGAACTCTTCGACGTTTTGGGGCATTCCGCATACAGTCCGCGTCTCCTTCGTGGGGGTCGGGTCGGGCCGCGTAACCACCGATATCCCGGTGTCGTGCAGGTGAGGATGTCACCAACTCCCGGCCGCGCTTGTCCCGAAACGGACAAGTGCCTGTATCGGCCAGCGGAGCGCAGGACACGTAAGAGACCCGTGCGTCATGCTGACAGGCCGAGACAGGACACTCGCCTCCCCAGCACGAAGGCAAAGGAAAATTTCGGAAAGATCTTGCGGCCTCTGGGTTAGGTCCAGCACTCAAGGGCGTCGCGCACCTTGGTGCAAAATATGGCATAAGGTGCAAAATTAAGGTCAATTGCTCCCTCGCTAGCCGGGGTTGAAACGCACCTCAGTGCAGCCCGGTCCGCTGACTGCGCCGATGCGAGTCCCTGTCAGCTCCTTGCCTGCCTGATGAACACCTGCTTCTAGCGCCTCCACCTGCGCTTATGGAGAGGCAGGTTGCACCGTCTCCCGCTAGTGCCTTGACGAGGACCAGTGACCGGGCTTCACGCCAGACTGCCTCCGGCGGCTGAAGACTTGCCGCAAGAAATTGCAACATTCGTCGTCCTGGCTCTTGACCCGGAATCACGCTCAGGGCGAAGCTCCTGCGCGGAACCCACGGGACGGGGTTCCCTCTCCGGCGGCCTGACGCGTGGCCACGTCAGAGTGCACTCCCATGCCCAATTACTGAAGGAGCCGCCCATGAGATCCAGGGTCCTCAACGGCGCTGTCGCCGCGGTGGTCGCCGCCGCGGGACTGGTCGCCGCCGCCTCGCAGCAGCAGGCGAGCGCGACGCCGCCCGGCAGCAAGGACGTCACAGCCACGCTGTTCCAGTGGAACTGGAACTCGGTCGCCAAGGCCTGCACCGACCAGCTCGGCCCTGCCGGTTACGGCTACGTGGAGGTCTCCCCCGCCACCGAGAACATCCAGGGCAGCCAGTGGTGGACCGCCTATCAGCCGGTCAGCTACAAGCTCCAGAACCGCCTCGGCACCGAGGCGGAGTTCCAGAACATGGTCAGCACCTGCCACAACGCAGGCGTGAAGGTCGTCGCCGACGCGGTGATCAACCACATGTCCGCGGGTTCCGGCACCGGCACGGCCGGCACCAACTACAGCAAGTACAACTACCCCGGCTACTACCAGAACCAGGACTTCCACTCCTGCCGGACGAGCATCTCCAACTACGCCGACCGGTACAACGTCCAGAACTGCGAGCTGGTGGGCCTGGCAGACCTCGACACCGGCAGCGACTACGTCCGCTCCACCATCGCCGGCTACATGAACCACCTCATCTCCCTGGGAGTGGACGGCTTCCGCATCGACGCCGCCAAGCACATCGCCGCGAGCGACCTGGCCGCGATCAAGTCCAAACTGAGCAATCCGAACATCTACTGGGCGCAGGAGGCCATCTACGGCTCCGGCGAGGCGGTCCAGCCGACCGAGTACACCGGCACCGGCGACGTCGATGAGTTCCAGGGCGCCTACGACCTCAAGCGGATCTTCAGCTCCGAGAAGCTGTCCTACCTCAGCCAGTGGGGTCCCTCCTGGGGTGCCGGCTACCTCTCCAGCGACAAGGCCCGCACCTTCGTCAACAACTGGGACACCGAGCGCAACGGCTCCACCCTCAGCTACAAGGACAACGCCACCTACACGCTGGCAAATGTCTTCATGCTGGCCTGGCCCTACGGCTCGCCAAACGTCTACTCCGGCTACGAGTTCTCCGACACCGACGCGGGTCCGCCCAACAACGGCCAGGTCAACGCCTGCTACAGCGACGGCTGGAAGTGCCAGCACGCCTGGCCGCAGATCTCGAACATGGTCGGCTTCCGCAACGCGGTGAGCGGCACGGCCATGACGAACTGGTGGGACAACGGCAACAACGCGATCGCCTTCGGCCGAGGCAACAAGGGCTACGTCGCGATCAACCACGAGAGCGGCTCGATCACCCAAACCTTCCAGACGTCGCTGCCGGCCGGCACCTACTGCGACGTCCAGCACAGCGGCACCCCCTACACCGTCGGCTCCGACGGCAAGTTCACAGCCACCGTCGGCGCCAACGACGCCGTCGCCCTCTACGCGGGATCCTGCTCCGGCGGCAGCACAGGAGGCGGCACGGGGGGCAGCACCGGAGGCGGCGGCGACAGCCACACCGCGACCGTCTACTACAGCACCGACAAGAACTGGTCCTCGTACTACCTGCACTACTCTCCGAACGGCGGCACCTGGACCACCGTCCCCGGTGTGGCCATGAGCAGCGCCTGCACCGGCTGGGTGTCCAAGACCGTCGACCTGGGCTCGGCCACCGGGCTGGCCGCCACCTTCAACAACGGCAGCGGCACCTGGGACAACAACAACAGCAAGAACTACGCACTCGGCAACGGCGACGTCACCGTCAAGGACGGAGTCGTCGGCAGCGGCAACCCCTGCGGCACCAGCGGCAGCACCGGAGGAGACACAACCGGCGGGACCGGGGGCACCAACCCGGCAACGGGTGCATCGTTCGCAGTAAACGCCACCACCGTCTACGGCCAGAACATCTACGTCGTCGGAGACATCTCCGCCCTCGGCGGCTGGAACACCTCCAGCGCGCTGCTGATGTCCTCCTCCGCCTATCCCGTCTGGAAGCTCGACGTAAGCCTCCCGGCCGGTACGTCGTTCCAGTACAAGTACATCCGCAAGGACAGCAGCGGAAGCGTCACCTGGGAATCCGGGACCAACCGCACCGCCACCGTGCCCTCCACCGGCAAGGTCTCCCTCAACGACTCCTGGCGCAGCTGACCCTCCTCCCCAGGGGATCCCGCTGCGCTCAGCCCCGCCCGCCGCTCCCGTCAACGGGAGCGGCGGGCGTTCCCCGCGGGCGCATGCGACGTTCTTCCGCAGCAGCTTGATCGCCCCACCCGCAGGCGCCAACAGCCGAACTCGCACCGCCGCGTACGTATCCCTCAAGTGGGCGGTCTGGTTCGAGGCCATTCAGCCGCGGGTTTCCTGGAACCTGCCGCACGCTTCTACATGATGAGAGCAGTACTTTTCGACCGCTTCGTCGGCCCCGTGGCGCTGTACACGGGCCAGCTACCACGTCCCGCACCGGCGCCCGGCGAGGTACTCGTGCGGGTGCGGGTGCGGGTGTTCAGCGTCAACGGCATTGAAACGGCGGCCCATTCCGGTTGGCCTCGCTTCTTCACCGGACGGAAGTTCCCGCAGCGCGTCGGGTTGAACCTCGCCACGGACAGCTCATCGATCGGTTGCGTCCCGGTCGCATCGGCCTGCGGTCACACAGTGTCTGCGCACGCACACCCTCTACCGTCGCAGAACGCGATGTCACGTTCGCTCTTCCGCATCCAGCGCGTCTGGCGCAGACCAAGGCGGCGCATGCCGTGGCCGTTGACGAACTCGTTGATCGTGCCCTTGACAGCGGCCCGCAGCGCGTAGCGCGAGAGCCGCTCCTGAGCCTCCTGCTCGGCCCGCGACTCCGACTGGATATCGTGGAAACTGCGGGGGCGGGTGACCACCTGCTTGGCATCCCAGTGGATGGTAAACGCTTTGCGGTAAAAAAGGTGCCATCGCGGGAATGTGGGTGCTTCTGCCCGGATGGGTCGGCGCGATGATCCAGACGAAACGGCCTACGTAGGTCAAATCTCGTCGAGCAGGTCGGAGTCGGCGGGGTCGTCGGGGATTCCCTCGAGTCGGCGGGCCTGGTCGATCACGGCGGCCACCATCTGTAGGCTGCCGACGCTCAGGCCGTTGGCGCGCAGGGCGACTCTGCGGACGTCCGCGTCGCGCATCGCCGTGACCACGTCGATCTCGGCCAGCGTCCGTGCCGCCACCTCTTCCTCGAAGAAGTAGCTGGGGGGCACGCCGAAGAAGGCGGCCAGCGCGCGGATCGTGGCCATCTTCGGGTTCTCGTTCTTCCCGGTCCGAAGCTGTTGGATGGCGCTCGCGGTGAGGGAGAACCCGGTCGACTCCCGTACGCCCTCGGCGACCTCCGCGTACGTGTACGGGCCGCGCCCCGCGGGGTGCACCTCCCGGAACAGGCGGTCGAGCAGGTCCGCCACGCTGCGGGGCTGCTGCTGCTCGGTCATCGTTGCTCCTCCGGTGGCGGGCCCGAAAGCCATCCACTCTGCTTGCGCTCGCGCGGCATTCTGTCTCTGCTGGCGACATCGTAGTTGACGAGTGGACGCAAATGCGATGTACGGTTTCCCCGCTGCTCATCCATATCAGTGTTGCATGCCTGGTGGGGTGGTGTGTGAAGGCGCTGGACGTGTGGCGAAGGCTCGCCCTATGGTTCTGGTCCCCGCACAAGCGGATCAAGGACCGGCGGCACGCCGGACGGGAGGGGGAGATGCGTACGGGAGAACCGTGACCGGGGTGCAAACGCGACCGGCGCCCGGGAGCTACCAACTCCCAGACGCCGGGCCGGCATCCCGAAGGACACCGATTCACATCGCGCGAGCAGCAGCGCAATCTCTTCGCACGAGAACTGCTGCCCGCGCTCCTACGAACAACGGAGTATCGCATGCACACCGCCGACGGCGGAAGTTCGGCCTGCCCGGATGCAGCCCGGCAGCAGCGTCTCGCGGAGCAGCTCATCGACATGATCCCCGGCGCGACCACCCTGCGCGTCAGCCTCACCGATCCGACGCAGACCTGGCCCCACCCGCATGCCGTCGCCAAGGACGCGGACGGGGCACGGGTCGAGCTGAGCCGGACGGCTGCGAAGACCGCGGCGCGCTGGGTCCTGCGGGTCTGGCCGGAGGCCGACTGGACCCGCCCCCACACCTTGGACCTGGCCACCGCCACGCTCACCCGCAGCGACCTGGTCGCGGCAGGCCGGGGTCGCTGACGTGCCGCGCATCCGATCGATCAAGCCCGAGACCTGGACGTCCGAGACGCTCGCCGAGGTCAGCATCCCCGCCATGGTGACCTTCCTGGCGATGACCAACATGGCCGACGACTGGGGGCGGCACCGCGACAACGCGGCCATCATCTTCGGCATCATCTGGCCGCTGCGCGCCGAGCACGGCGCGGTCCAGGTCGAGGACGACCTCACCCAGCTCGAGAACGCCGGGGCGATCTGCCGGTACACCGGGTGCGACGGGCGGCGCTACTTCCACTACCCGACCTGGTTCAAGCACCAGAAGATCGACACCCCGTCCCAGTCCCGCCTCCCGGCGTGCCCGAAGTGCGAACCGCAACGGTGCGGGGTCTGCAAGGGACCCTGCACCGAGCGCCCCGAGGACTCCCCGAAGGCTCCCGGAGACCTCCCGGAGGGTTCGGAGAACCCTCCGGGAACCTCCGAACCGCCCGCGCAGCCCACGCCGACCGCTCCCGCACCCGCCCGGGACGCCCCCGCGCCCGCACAGGAACCCGCCGACACCGCCGGTACCGGCGTCAGCACCCGCCACGAGTCGGCCGACAAAACCGCAGGTCAGGATGTATTCGCCGAACCCTCCCGGAAGGCTCCCCGAAGCCTCGGGGAACTCTCGGGGTCTGGATCTAGGATCTTGGATCCTGGATCTTTCTTCCCTACGGGGCGCGATGCGCCCGACGCGGGCAGCGTCTCAGCCAACCAGCTTGTCGGGGAGTACGTCGCATCGTGCGACCAGCGCCCGCCGGGCGACGTGATCGGTCACCTCGGCCGGGTGGTCAAGAAGCTCCTCGGCGAGGGCATCGCGGTGGAGCACGTGCGGGCGGGGCTGCGGCGCTTCGGCGAGATCCAGGGCCACCCGTCGCGGCTGCCGAGCCTGGTCAACGACGCGATGAACGCCCCCGGCGGGACGGGGGCCGGTTTGGCCCGTCCGGGATTCCGGCCTACCGTGCCCGCTCACAGCGCGTGGACCAACCCGGTCGATGCTGCCACCGCCTACGCCGAGGAGCTGTGATGCGCACCCGAAACCGCGAACCGCAGACCCTCGCCGGTGCCGGAACCCTGGACCGGATGGCCAGGATCCTGGCCTCCCGGAACATCGACCCCGCACTCGCTGCCGCCGCCGTGGCGGACGAGCCCGAGCCGTACGCGCCGCTGGACGCCTTGCGGGCGGGGATGCTGCCGCGCTACCGCGACGCGGTGGCCGACCACCCACAGGTCCTGGCCTGGTGCCGGGAGGTCGCCGCGCAGGCGGTCGCGCCGGGCATCGGGGCGCGGCGTCAGGTGGCCACGGGTCCGTCGCTGCTGATGGCCGGGGTAGTCGGCGCGGGCAAGACGCACCAGGCGTATGGCGCGGTCCGGGTCCTGGTCGGGGCGGGGGTCGGGGTGCGGTGGCGGGCGACGACGGCGGCCGACCTGTACGCCGAACTGCGCCCGAGGGCGGGGGTGGACAGCGAGCGGGAGCTGGCGGCCGTGGCCCGGGTGCCGCTGCTGATCCTGGATGACCTCGGCGCGGCGAAGCCGTCGGAGTGGACCGAGGAGATCACGTACCGGCTGGTCAACCGCCGGTACAACCACTGCCTGCCGACGCTGATCACCACCAACCTGCGCATCGGTGACCTGCGCGCGTACGTCGGCGACCGCGTCGCCTCCCGCCTCACGCAGATGACCAGCCGGGTCGAGTTCGACCTGGTCGACCGCAGACGCGCCCGCGCCGCCTGACCCCGCATCAGGCCGCCCCCAGCGCGCCCACCGACTTCCCGACCAGGCACCTCCGCCGACGCCCACCGCGCGCGGAGAGCGATCGGAGCACACCGGCATGACCAGCACGACGACGACCCCTGCCCACCACCGCTCGCTGGGGGACCAGACCTGGCAGGACCAGGCGGTCTGCCAGCCCACCGAATACCACCCGGTCGACCCCGAACTCTTCTTCCCCGACCCCGAGGAGATGGACAAGATCCGCGCCGCCAAGGCTCTGTGCGCTCAGTGCCCTGTCCGCCAGACCTGCTTGGACGCCGCCCTGGAGAACGCCGACACCCACGGCATCCGGGGCGGCCTCACCGAACACGAGCGCGCACCGATGCACACCCGGCTCCCGCACCGCCTGGACTACTCCCGCGTGAACGCGGCCGTCGCCGGACGCGACATCCACCTCACCGCCGCCGAACGGCAGGCCGTCATCCACGCCGCCTACCGCCACGGGCTGCCCGCCCACCGCCTCGCCTGGATCCTGAAGATCGACGAGGAGACCGCGCAGAAGCGCTACCGCGAGACCCGCCACGCCCTTCGCCACCGCGACCTCGACGCCGCCACGCCCACCAGCCCGCCACCCGAGCACGGCAGCCAGACCCCGGACCAGGGCGACTTCGGGACGGCCGCGTGAACCCCGCCAGCGCGCCGACGACGGCGCTCGTCACCGGCTGGGACCGCCTCGCCGTCATCGTCCTCGGCGGAGCCGGGTGCGCCCTGTCCGCCAGCGCCCTCATGCAGATGGCCATCGCCATCCACATCCGGCCCACCCTGTGCTGGCTCTTCCCTCTGGTCGTCGACGGCTTCATCGCCTACGGCATCCGCGCCCTGCTGGTCCTGCGTACCGCACCGCTGCGCGCCCGCCTGTACGTCTGGACGCTCGTCGGTACCGCGACCGGGGTCAGCGTGTGGGCCAACGCCCTGCACGCCGTCCGCCTCAACGACCAGGCGCCTTCTGCCGGCGGGTTGCAGCTCGGCGACACCGTGGTCGCTTACCTGTCCACCGTCGCACCGCTGGCCCTGGCCGGAGCGGTCCACCTCTACATCCTCGTCGCCCGAGGCCCGGGCAACCGCAGCGAACGCATCGGCCGGGCTGACCGAGCCGGTCACGATC
Organism: Actinacidiphila sp. bgisy144; assembly: GCF_057708105.1. Taxonomy (NCBI): domain Bacteria; kingdom Bacillati; phylum Actinomycetota; class Actinomycetes; order Kitasatosporales; family Streptomycetaceae; genus Actinacidiphila; species Actinacidiphila sp. bgisy144. The sequence continues at coordinate 220,388 of NZ_JBYIRM010000004.1, forward strand.
AGGCCGGTCAGCGGTCACTCCACCCCGCTCAGGTCAGTGCCGGTCAGCCGATCGGTGCGCCGCCCGACACAGACCGGGTGATCGCTCACCGCTCGGAGGACAGCGTGGTCACTGCGACCGACCGGGCTGGTCAGCGGTCACCGCACCCCGGTCAGGCCGGAGCCGGGCAGCCGGTCAGCGCGCCGACCGACCCGTCCCGGGTGACCGCCACCCCGCCCACCGCGCCCGCCTGGTCACTGACCCGGGCGGGTGACCGAGCGGACGACGGCCACCCGGTCACCGGTCACCAGGGCACCGACGTTCGGGGAAAGCAGGGGGCTGACCTGGGCGGTCAGCCGGACAGTGGCCCGGCGGTCAGTGGCCGAGCGGACGTCACCGCGCCGGCCACCGCCCGCCCGGTCAGCCACCCGCCGGTCACTGACCGGCCGGTCACTCCTGCTCCGGTCAGTGACCGCGAGCCCCGCAGAGCCGGTGACCGGCGTCCTGACCCGGACACCGAGGAGCTGCTGGAGATCGCCCGGTCAGCGGTCAAAGCGCAGGACAAGCTGACCCGGCAGGTCGTCGCGCAGGCCATCCGGGGCCAGCGGATCCCGCTGTCCAGCGACACGCTGACCGCGCTGATGGCTCAGCTCCGCGAGCAGCGCGACGAGCCGGTCACCACCTCCCGCGACTGACCGGCCACCCGAGGTCGGGTGACCGGGGCGGACAACCCGGCCGGTCACCCGCCCCCGGACAGCCACCTTCGGACTTCCTCCGACCGACTGGAGAGCACCATCATGCGCACCAACCCCGCCACCCCGGCCGAGGTGGACACCTGGCTGGCCGTCCTGGTCAGCCAAGGCCACCTCCACCGCGCCGAAGCAGGCCCGGACACCACCTGGATCGTGCAGAAGGGCCGGCACAGTCGCCCGTGGACGCTGCACCATCCGGTCCTGGCGATGGACTTCATCGAGGACATCCTGCGCGAGGTCCACCAGCGGGAAACGGAGTCGGGCCGGTGACCGCCAACGACACATCGCCCAGCACGTCCGGACAGGAGCGTGAGGTCACCACGGCCCCTGGGGCAGCAAGTTGTCGCGTTCGACGGTCCCACGGCCCGTCGATCGCACTTGCCCCCGCCCAGGGGGGCGGGGGAAGTCCGGCGGGTTCCCGAGCGAGGGCGCACGGGGACCTGCCGGACTCCCGGCACCAGAGGGCGCCGGAGAGGGGAGAAGCAGACGACCGCGCGCCGCGCGAGCAGCCCAACCCGCCCGCGTTTCCCGACCGCGCTCCGCGCCGCCGCTCCCGAAACTCCAGCCAGCGCACCTACAAGTTGACCACGCGCCTGTCCCTCGCCGAGAAGACCGAGATCAGTGACGCCGCAGCGCAGCGCGCGGTGACCGTCGCGCGCTTCCTTGCCGCCGCCGCCCTCACTGCCGCCCGCGGTTCGCTGCCTGTGCACGGCAACGAGCAGCTTGACACGGCGATCGACGAGCTGGCCGCCCTGCGCACCGCGGTCTCCCGCGTCGGCAACAACATCAACCAGATCGCCTACGTCTACAACTCCGGCGGCCAGCCCCGCTCCGGCGAACTCGACCACACCCTCGGCGTCCTGCACCGGATCTTTGCCCGCATCGATGACACTGCCGACGCCCTGGCACGCAGGCGGCTGTGATGGTCCCCAAGATCCGGCGCGGCTCGCGCACCCACGGCGTGCTCGTCTACCTTTTCGGCCCCGGCAAGCGTGACGAGCACACCGACCCCCACCTCGTCGGCTCCTGGGACGGCTTCGCCCCCGACCCCGGCCGAGACACCAGCCCCGATCCCGACCCGAGGGCCACCCTCGCGCGCCTGGCCGCCGCGTTGGACCTGCGTGTCAAGCAGGCTGGCACTCGGGCCCCGGCACAGCACGTGTGGCACTGCTCGGTCCGCACCGACCCCGGCGACCGCACGCTGAGCGATGCCGAGTGGAGCACTGTCGCCCGCCGCCTGGTCCAGGCCGTCGGCCTTGCACCCGATGGTGATCCGGACGGTTGCCGCTGGGTCGCCGTACGGCACGCCGAGGACCATATCCACATCGTGGCCACCATGGTCCGGGGCGACCTGCGCCGACCCCGCATGAACTACGACTACCGCAAGGCCCAGGCCGAATGCCGCCGCATCGAGAAGGAATGGGGCTTGCGCCGGCTCAAGCCCGGTGACGGCACCGCAGCGAAGAACCCCACCAGCGCCGAGCGATTCAAAGCCGAACGCGTCGGCCGCAGCGAGACCCCACGCGAGACACTGCGCGAAGCCGTCCGGCAGGCGCTTGCCGGAGCCGCTGACGAAGCCGAGTTCTTCACCCGGCTCCGCGACAAGGGCCTGCGCGTCAAGCTGCGCGAGGCTCCCTCGGGCGACAGCATCGGGTACTCGGTCGCGCTGCCCGGCGACCGCAACCGCGACGGAACACCGATCTGGTTCCCCGGCTCCACCCTCGCGCCCGACCTGTCACTGCCCAAGATCCGCCTCCGCCTGGCCGACCCACCCGGCGACGACCCGACAGCCCCGGAGGTTGGTACCGGCCGAACCGCGTGGCCACCGACAGCCCAGGGTCGGCGCACCGCGACCGGGATCGCGGAACGCGCCGCCGTGGTCCTGGACGGCGGCGACGACGAAGCCGCCACCCAGCTCGTCGGGATGGGCGAACTCCTCGACGCCGTCGCCCAGACCTCCCCGGCCGCCACCCGCGCCGAGCTGGCCGCCGCCGCCCGCTCCTTCGAACGCGCCACCCGCAGCCACATCCGCGCGGAAAACGCCGATGCCCGCGCGATGCGCTCCGCCGCGAGGGGCATCATCCAGGCCGGCGGCGCACTGGGCCGGGGCGAGGACGGCGGCGCCACCGCGATGCTCCTGTCCACCCTGGTCCTGGCCGCCATCACCGCCGCCCGCTGGCACTCCGCCCGCGGACACGCCCAGCAAGCAGCAGCCTCACGCCAGACCGCCCAGCACCTGTGCGCCGCCTACCAACAGGCCGCCGCTTCACCCATGCAGGCCCTGCACGCCCACGGCCGAGCCCTGCCTGAAGGCCAGCGCCGCGGCTATGAGATCACCATCCGCGCGGCACTGCCCCACGATCTCCCCCGCACCGATAGCGAGGCCCAGCACGACGCGCTGGCCGCCACCCTTGCCCAGGCGGAACAGGCCGGCCACGACCCCGACGCCCTACTCCAACAGGCCGTCGACATGCGCGAACTCGACTCCGCCGAGAACGTGAACGACGTCCTGGTCTGGCGCCTGCGCCGTCTCGCCGACCTCCCTGCACACCCTGGCCCCATCTCCCCACTCCCGAAGGCCGGCACCGGTCGCACTGCGCCTCCGGCTCGCCGACCTGGTGTCCACCGTGCGCCGCCCTCGGCGCCCCGCCCGGATACTCCGGACTCTCGCAACCGTCCGCCGCGCCGCTGACACTCCGGTCCGAAAGGCCCGCATCCGGCCTGCCGGACCGGCTGAAACCCCCTGGACAACCGGCCCCACCTGCTGTTACGGATGAACAGACAGGCTCACACACGGAGATGACGCTCGTGCTCAGAACGAACAACCACCGCGCAGAGGCACCTCCCGCCCCGCCTGCTGCCCCGGCCAGCAGCGACCCGCTGCTGCAACTCCAGCATGAACTCCAGCCTCCCACCGGCCCCCGCGCCTACCGCTACATCCGCCACCCCCAGGTGCTGGCCCTGCGCGGCATCCCCGTGATGTGCACGGCCTGCCGAGCGCGGCGGGACTGGCTCCTGATCAACCAGGGCCGCAACACCTGGGTCCACTGCCGCTGCAACAACGAGTGGCACGAACCCGAGATCACCCGCGCCGCCTTCGAGGCGCTGACCCGCCTCCCCGACACCATCACCTACGCCAGCGTGGAGGAGGGCGTGGCCGCCATGGGCTTCGACGGGACCTTCACCGGCATCTACCTGGAGTAGCCGAGCGGCATTGCATCCGAAGTGGATTTTATCGGTGCGGCATCGCGAGCCGTCTCTGCTCATGTGCCGTGCGAGTGAGGTCAGATGATGATCTGGGACTCCACAGGACGGTGGCGGAGATGGCCCTTGCAGGACGAATGTGGTGGGTGGCTTCAACCGATGTCGGACAGGAACCGGGCGAAGGAGGCCGTGAGGTCGTGGATGGGTTGGGCGGCTCCGGTTCCGGCGACGAAGAATCCGAAGAGGAACAGGAGGATTGCTCCGCTGGCGTTGGTCGACTTGCTCTTAAGAGCGAAGAAGGAGGCAATGCCGAAGACCAGCACCGCCGAGGAGGTCACGGTCATCGGGCGACCTTCCGGCGGTATTTGGTGGATAGACCGGTCGGTTTAGGTAACTGGCGCGTCAGGGTGACCTGTCCGGAGGGCGCCGGTGGAAAGTCGCGTAAAGTCGCAGAGCGGGGGACGGGCCAGTCGGACAGGTGGTGGGGAGTCGATGGGGAGGGAGAGCTACCGGCAGCGGCCATTCGTCTTCCTTGGGTTTCTGTGGGACGGGTGAGAATGGTGCACGGAGCACGTGAGACGTGTGCCTCGGTCCACTTCTTCACCACAATGGCGTGACGCGCCGTCTCTGTCGTCCTTCCTGTCCTGGCATTGCCGATACTCAAATGTCAGTACGCCTGCTTCGTCACCTACAGCGCCTGCAGTACGGGAGCGGCGCTGGCGCGATGTCCGAACGGAGTCGTGGTCAGGTGTGAGGGGTTTCGGGGCGTACGAGGCCGTTCTGGTAGGCGATGACGACGAGTTGGGCGCGGTCGCGGGCGCCGAGTTTGGTCATGGCGCGCTGGATGTGGGTGCGGACGGTCAGGACGCTGAGGACGAGGTGTGCGGCGATCTCGTCGTTGGATTTGCCGTGGGCGGCGAGGGCGGTGACCTCCTGTTCGCGTGGTGTGAGGTCGTGGAGCCGTTCGGCCGGGGCGAGCGGCGGTGTCGTAGGGGTGGTGAGGAAGCGGGTGATGAGGGCCTGGGTGGCGCCGGGGGACAGCAGGGCCTCGCCCGCGGCGACGGTGCGGATGCCGGCCAGGAGGGTGTCGGTGGTGACGTACTTGCCGAGGAAGCCGCTGGCTCCGACGCGCAGGGCCTGGGCGACGTACTCCTCGGTCTCGAACATGGTGAGGATGAGGACGCGGGTGCCGGCGAGGTCGGGGTCGTCGCAGATGGCGGCGGTGGCGGCCAGGCCGTCGGTGCCGGGCATGCGGATGTCCATGAGGACGACGTCGGGCTGGCGTGCGCGGGCGAGTTCCACGGCCTGCTTCCCGTCGGCTGCTTCTCCTACGACTTCCATGTCCTCGACGGAGTCGATGAGCATCCGGAAGGTGCCGCGCAGGAGGGCTTGGTCGTCGGCGAGCAGGACACGGATGGTCAACGGGAGTCCTCGTGCGGGTCGGCCAGGTCGTCGGCCTGGGGCAGGGGTTGGATGGGGAGGTTGGCGGTGACGTCGAAGCCGCCTTCGGTGCGGGGGCCGGCCCGAAGGTCGCCGCCGACGGAGTGGGCGCGTTCGCGCATGCCCATCAGGCCGTATCCGCCGCCGGGGAGCGCTGGCGGGCCGGGTGGGCCGTCGTTGGCCACGGTGAGGCGCAGGTGGGTGTCGGTGTAGGTCAAGTGGACGCGGGCGGTGCGGTCGGAGGCGTGCTTGGCGGCGTTGGTTAGGGCTTCCTGGATGATGCGGTAGGCCGTCAGGTCCACCCCTGGTGACAAGGGGCGCACGGTGCCGTCGGTGGTGACGGTGACGGTCAGGCCAGCCGACTCGCAGGCGGCCGTCAGTCGCGGCAGGCGGTCCAGGCCGGGGGTGGGTTCCAGCGGGTCGGCCTGCGGGCCGTCGGTCTGTCGCAGCACGCCGACGGTGGCGCGCAGTTCCAGTAGGGCGGAGGAGGTGGTGCCGACGAGGTCGGTGAGGATCTTGCGGGCCTGTTCGGGGTGGGTGGCGGCGAGGTGGGCGGCGGTGCCGGCCTGGGCGTGGGCGACGGCCATGTGGTGGGCGACGGCGTCGTGGAGTTCACGGGCGATGCGCATGCGCTCCTCGGTCACTCTGAGGCGGGCCTCCTCCTCGCGGGTGCGCTCGGCGTGTGCGGCACGGGCTTGGGCCGAGGCGAGGTAGGCGCGGCGGAAGCGGCTCAGGGTGCCCAGCGACAGGGGGAGCAGGAGCCACAGGATCGTGCCGAGGGAGCGCAGCATGAAGTTGTCGCCGAGCGGTGCGCCGGACAGGGAGGTGGCCACCAGCACGGCGGCGGTGGGGTAGGAGTAGAGCGCGGTGGTGCGGGAGTCGGTGAGGGTGCCGAGCCAGTACAGGGCGGCCATGACGGGGGCCAGGAGCAGGGGGCTGGGCAGGTAGCCCAGGGCGGTCAGGACCGCCGCGGCCGCTGTGGTGGCCGCCAGCGCCGTGCGCGGGTGCCTGCGGGCTTGGAGCAGGGTCGCACCGCAGAACAGGGCGAGGATCCGGGCGAGCCAGGGGTTGCTCGGCAGTGAGGCGTTTCCCGTGTTGATGTCGGCGCCCAGCAGCATGCAGGCGCACAGCGCCACCGCCAGCACCACCTCCGCCGTCCGGGGGTGGTGCTGCGCATAGCGTTCGAGGTGGCTCGTCATAGTGGTTCTTCCGGGTGCGGGTGCCTTGCTCCATGGTCGCTGATCGCCAGGAGGCGGCGCGAGGCTGGTCGAGCGCGTGTCACGACTGGCCCCGCGGGCGGTCATGGCGTGCGGAACGTTCCTTGAACCTGCTCGCACCGATGTGTCCGAGGTCTGCTCTGTGCCGTGACCTGCTCGGAATTCCGTGCTCATCCGACCTCATTGGCGAATGTGCCGGTGTTGAGGGCTGGTTGTGCGAGTGGGCGGCTTGTTTTTTCTGATCATTTCCGTAGAGCTTCGAGTGCGGCCGTTGCCATTCCGGATTCGCCTCGTGCGTTGGGGTGAACGGAGGCGGCGGCGTTTTGCGTGATGGGGGGTTCGATCCACCGGGTGTCACGGTTGTCACAGGCCGTGTAGTTCTTCGAGGGGGTGGCGGTGTCGATGTAGCGGACGTTTGCTGCTTTGGCCTGCTGGCGCAGCATGGTGTTGAGGCTGTCTTCCACGTGGTGGAGGTAGGCGGTGTCGTCGGGCGAGAGTCCGAAGGAGCGGGTGCAGGCGTTCGTGGTGCCCGAAGGCAAGATGGTGGGGTACCCGATGACGAGAATCCGGGCCCGGGGGGCCTTGCGGTGGATGTCCTTCAAGGCGTGTGCGATGTCCGGCGCGATGGCATTGATGCGCTGTTGGAGCTGGTCGGTTCCGCCGAGGTTGTATCGGCGTTTACAGGCGTCGGGCAGGGCGAAATGGCCGATTCCGATGGCGTAGTCGGCGGCGTCCATGGTGATGCATTCCTTGAGGATCGAGGTGAATTCGATGTCGTTGCCGCCGATTCCCAAGGTGACCAGGCGGGTCCGGGACGAGAGGGGGAGTTCCTGCGGCGGGTTGGTTCCGTGGGAGGTGTGCTGGGAACTGGTGAGGTCGTCGACGGTGGCGCCGCTGCAGCTCATGTCGACGAAGCGGGTGCCGGTCAGGCCGAGTCCTCCGGCTATGTCGGAGGGGTAGTTTGCGTCGGAGCGCTGGCATCCGGGCGGCTGTGCCGTCTGGCCGGGCACGTCGGGTGCCGCGGTGTAGGAGTCGCCGAGCGCGACGTAGGGCCCTTTCGAGGATGCGGCGTCTGCGGGCTTCGCGGAGGCCCCGGCATGGTCCTGATCTGTGCAGGCGACGCCTGCCCCCACCAGGGCAGCGGTCAGGGCGAGGGCGTACGCGATGACGGTGGTACGGCACATGGCTGCTCCGGGGCTGGCTGACAGGAACGTGCGTGCCTGCGGCAGGTACGGGTGACCGCCGGACCTTCGAAGAGGTGGCGTGCGTCGGGGTGGGACGAAAGGCCGCCGGTGCGGATCCGGGCTTACGACGGTGGAGGCCACGACATCACCGCGAGCACGGATGTCCGGCGAGTGCAGGCGGCCCGGGAACGTGTCCCGGGCCGCCTGCGTGCGGGGGCGAGGCCGCTCACGCGCGGGTTCGCACGAGCGCGGGGGGGCTTGCTTACACGCGGGCCCGCACCTGCCCGTCCGGGGCGGGGGCGCCGTCGTGGTCCTGGTCACCGCTCGCGTGCGGGGTGAGGGCTTCGCCTTCGATGTCGACGTGGGGCAGGAAGCGGTCCAGCCACTTCGGCAGCCACCATGCCTTCTCGCCGATCAGGGCGAGGACGGCGGGCACGATGGCCATGCGGACGACGAAGGCGTCCAGGAGTACCGCGGCGGCCAGGCCGAACCCGATCATCTTGATCATCGAGCCCTTCTCCTCGATGAACCCGGAGAAGACCGCGATCATGATCAGTGCGGCGGCGACCACCACGCGGGCGCTGTGGCGGAATCCGGAGACCACCGCGTGGCGGGCGTCCTCGCCGTGGGCGTACGCCTCCCGCATCCGGGAGAGCAGAAACACCTCGTAGTCCATGGCCAGGCCGAAGACGATGCCCACCATGAAGATCGGCATGAGGCTCATGATCGGTCCGGTCTGCTGGACGCCGAACAGGGACGCGGCGTGTCCTTGCTGGAAGACGAGGACGACCAGGCCGATCGCGGCCAGCACGGACAAGACGAAGCCGAGGGCCGCCTTGATCGGCACGAGCACGGACCGGAAGACCACCAGCAGCAGGACGAACGCCAGGCCGACGACGACGGCGAGGTAGGGCACCAGCGCGGACTGGACCTTGGCCGCGACGTCGATGTTCAGCGCGGTGGTGCCGGTGACGTAGAAGGCCGCGGAGGTGCCCGACTCGATCGCCGGGCGGTGGTCGCGGATGGTCTTCACCAGGGTCTTGGTCTTGGCGTCGGTGGGGCTGGTGGAGGGGGTGGCGGAGAAGATCGCCGTGTCGCTGGTCTTGTCGAAGCTGGGCGGGGAGACCGAGACGATGCCCTTGGAGTCGCCGATGCGCTGGCTGATCTGGTTGACGGCGGTCTTGGCGTCGGGCGCCTTCTTGGCGTCCACGACGATGGTCAGGGGGCCGTTGAAGCCGGGGCCGAAGCCCTGGGCGAGGTCGTCGTAGGCGCGGCGCTGGGTGGTGCTCTTGGACAGGGCCTCGTCACCGGGCATGCCCAGGTGTAGTGAGGAGACCGGCAGGGCGAGCGCGCCGAGGCCCACGACGCTGGCGACCAGCACCGTCACCGGGCGGCGCAGGACGAAGCGTGCCCAGCGGGTGCCCAGGTTGTCCCGCCCGGCCGCCTTTGCCTCCTCGCGCTGCGGGCCGGTGGCGTCGGGGCCGGCCTTGGGGCGGGACCGGGGCCGCCTGCCGGGCATCAGCGTGCTGGTGCGCCGGTTGTCTGGTGTGTGGTCCTGCTGCTTGGCGGCCTTGCGGACCTTGCGGGCCAGGACCGCGTTCGGCCAGAATCCCAGCAGCATCGGGACGACGGTGAGGGCGACCAGGACGGCGACGGCGACCGCGCCCGCGGCGGCCAGTCCCATCTTCGTCAGTGTCGGGATGCCCACGACCGACAGGCCCGCCAGGGCGATCACCACGGTGAGCCCGGCGAAGACGACGGCCGATCCGGCGGTCCCCACAGCCATGCCGGCCGCCTCCTGCGGGGCGCGGCCGCGGGCCCGCTCCTCCCGGTAGCGGGAGATGACGAAGAGGGCGTAGTCGATGCCGACCGCCAGGCCCAGCATCATGCCCAGGGTGAGGGTGTCGGAGGTCAGCCCCAGCGGGTGGCCCAGCAGCAGGATCGCGAACAGGCTCGCCGCCGCGCCGATGATCGCGGTCAGCAGCGGCATGCCAGCAGCGGTGAGTGACCCGAAGGTGACCAGCAGGACCACGGCCGCCACCGCGATCCCGATCACCTCGGAGACACCGCTGGGCCCGTCGCCGCCATCGGTCGCGGAGCCGCCCATCTCGACGGTCAGACCGTCGTGGCGCCCCTGGTCGGCGGCCTTGTCCAGCGCCTGGCGGCTGGCGTCCGTGACATCGGAGTCCGCCACCTTGTAGGTGACCACCGCGTACGCCGTGGAACCGTCCTTGCTGACCGCCTGCGACGCGAACGGGTCCGCGACGCCAACCACCTGCGGGCCGCCGGCCAGTGCGTGCACGGTGTCCTCCACCGCCGCCCGGTTGGCGGCCGCGGTCACTTTCTGCCCGTGCGGGGCGACGAAGACCACCTGGGCCGACGCCCCGTCCGCCGCCGCACCGGGGAAGCGCTGTTGGATGAGGTCGTACGCCTTCTGGGACTCGATCCCCGGCATCGACAGGTCGCCGTCGGACGTCCCCTGCGCGTTGAGGCCGCCGATCGCCACGGCGGCCAGCACCGCCACCCAGATGAGGGCGAACCAGCCTCGCCGCCGGAAGGCCAACCTGCCTAGTCGATACAGAAACGACGCCATCGGGACACTCCAGATCCACTCGTGATTACTTCACCAGCGTGGCCCGGAGGCCCCCTCCGCGTCGTCCTGCCGCTACGGGCATTGCCGGGTACCGAAACGGCAGTACAGGTACTGCCGCAGCAGTAGATGAGGACGCCGCCGACCGGCCGCAGGAACCCGCCGATTACACGCCTTCTCGCACCCGCCATGCCGCGGGATTACCGCAGGGCCCTGGAAACGGCCACGGCCGCCGCCGGCTCGGCGGAGCGACTTCCACCACAGCTTCTTGTCGTCGATCCCGGGTCCCCTTCAAGAAGGCGTGACTGATCATGTGCTCGTCGCAGGCGACTTTCCCGAGAGGTTCTACAGCCTCGCCGTCCCAGCCCGGCTGGCCTTCCCGCTACTGCACTAAGCATCGAGCGGAAAACTCCCTGGTTTGTCCGCCGCTCGATCCGTCGCTGAGGACGACTCCGTGCAGCCCCGCGGGGTTAGGCTCCCGTCCGATTTCATGGTCGACTCCCCGTCGGGCACTACCGCTGAGCGAGGTTCCCCCGGATTCCAGCCGTCCATTCGGTCCCGCCACTCGACGCGTCGCAGGGTGAACGCTAAACGGCCACAGAACAGTGCCGTGGCACCAATGACTGCGCCGGTGACGTACTCCTGGCGAGCCCTTCCGTGCGCTGCCTTCGCCAGCACGGGACTCATCACCGCCGTGAAGCCGGCAACTGCGAGCAGGGCACCCGCCACCACGGCACGCACCATCTCCCTTGTGGTTGCGCCCCGCTCGGTCGGCTTACGTCCTGTCCGCACCGCTGGATCTCCTCCCGTCCCGGCGCATCCCCGCCATTTCGCGCGGTTCGGGGCGAGAGTCGCGGTAGCGACGACCTTGCATCAGTCGCAGGTGACCGCCCATTGACCGCGTGGTCTGCCTCAAGCCCGGCAGCACGAATCGAGGCATAGCACCGATCGCGGGGCCAGCCCTTGCGGAGGGAGCCCACATAGACCCGATCACGCCGTACCCGACCAGGGTCACTGAGCGCGCCATCACTCGTCGTCGTGCGGTTACGGGCACTTCTCCGTACTGAATCCGCAGTAGAAGGAGCTGGAGATGCCGCGGCGTAGTACCCACGCGGCGTGCGGGCCCGGCCCCCAGCCCGGCATCACTGTCAACCCCGCCGCCGTAGGCAATGGCCGAGGTCGGCATCGACATCTCCGCACCAGCAGCGGCGGGCCCGGACCAGCGGGGTGGCCGACGAGCTGGTTCCGGTGGCCGGCCGGGGGCCTGCGTGGCCGTTCGTGCGTGCGGCCGAGGAGGCCGGTGCGGGGTTGCGGGAGCCGACGGAACGGACCCGACGCCGACTGGTCGACGCGCTGGAGGACGCGGCCGAGCACGACGAGAATTCGCCGCCGCACTGGCAGCGGGCCCGGTGAACACTGCGGCCGACACTCCGTATTCGTCTTCGACGGTGAGTGTCAGCAACCGCTGACCTGATCGGGCCAACGGCAAGGCCGCCCCGTGCCGGTGGGCACGGGGCGGCCTTCTGCGGTCGCAGTTGGGGAGTCAGGTGTTGGCCAACTGGTTGGACAGGTCCAGGGCGGACGTGGCGTAGGCGAGGGCTTGGCACAGGCCGGTGACCTCGTAGAGGGTGGGGCGGATGAGGTCGGGCCAGTCGTCGGGGGCGGCGGGCCAGCGGGCGAGCAGCACTTCGGTGGTGGCGAGGCCGAGGTGGGCGTGGACGGTCCAGCCTGCGGGGGAGGCGGGTTCCCAGCTCAGGCGGATGCGGCCGAGGGGGAGGGTGGTGGCGGGTGTGGGGAGCCAGGCGACGTCGAGGGGGCCGTCGGGGAGGCCGGAGACGCGGCGGACGAGTGCGCCGCCGGTGCCGGTCGGCATCGGCTGCAGGGCGAGGGTGCGCAGCGGCTGGACATCGGAAGGGTGGGGTGGGGCGGGGATGTGTTCCTCCGGGTGGTTGGGGGTCAGGCCCAGGACAGGCGGTCGCTGACCGCGGTCGGGAGGTAGCCCTCCTGTCCGTCCTCGACGAGGTACACCAGTCCGTCGTTGATGACGAGGTTTGTGCCGAGGAAGTGGGCGAAGGGGAAGTCGGGGTTGACGGCGATGCGGACCCGCAGGTTGGGGTCGAGGTTCTGGAGGTGCTGGAGCAGGTAGCCGACGGTCAGGTCTTGGGGCACGGGAACCTCCGCGAAGCTGGATACGGGGCGGGGACGAAGTGGTGCGGTGGAGCGTCAGCGCATGTTGAAGCCGAGCGTGTCGCGCAGCAGCGGGCTTGCCGGTATCTGGTGGGTGGCGAGGTGGCGGTGGCGGGATTCGTTGACGTAGCACTTGCCGGGTTGCTGCATCTGCCAGTTCCCGCAGGAGCAGATGGCCTGGGTGTCGGCGCGGCCGGGCAGTCGGGGTGGAGCGGCTTGCCGGAGCTGGTGTGCTTGTGCTCGGGTGGGCACGGCGTGCGGTCGGCGTGGTGGTTGGTCAGCGGGGCGCGGAAGGCCACGGAAGTCCCCGGTCGGGAGAGCGCCGGTCGGCTCGGTGCGCGGATCGACCGGGTAGCGAACGATGGTCAGGCGGCCAGCAGGAACAGGCGCTCGGTGATCGGCGTGCTCTCGTCGGCCACCGTGACCAGGCCCTTGTGGAGCAGGCGGAGCAGGGACCGGGCGGTGTCGACGTGGCGGGTGCCCATGGCGTGGCTGATCTCGGGGAGGCAGGCTCCGTCGGGCAGGGCGGCGAGGAGGGCGACGATGTCGCTGTCGCGGGCGAGGGACTGCTCGTAGGAGTAATCCCAGGTGTGCACCAGGCCGTTGACGGTGACGACCAGGCTGAGCACGAACCCGGTGCTGTGCACCGGGCTGGTGGCCGCCAGGGCGAGGCCGAAGACGGTGACAGCGGGACCGCAGAACCGGTGTGTGGCGTGTGAGAGCAAGGGCGACTCCTTTGTGCGAGCAGCAGTTGGTAGGAGGCGGTCCCGCCGGGGCCGGGCCGCCGATGATTCAGCGGTCCACGTGGCTGATCAGCGCTTCGAGGAAGGCGGCGACGGCACGGCTCGGGACATCCGGGCCGAACTCCTGCACCCAGGGCTCCGCGTCGTCCTCGGCGGGGGTGGCACGGACGGTCCAGACGATGCCGCGCATCCAGGCGGCGGTGTCCTCCGGCAGCCAGCCGACGTAGATCCGCCCGTCCGGGCTGGTGCAGTGGACGTTGGCCTGCGGGGTGTCGACGATCGCCCAGCCGCGCTCGCTGAGCAGGCTGAGCACCGGTTCCGCGCTGCCGTCGCCGGCCAAGGACGGGTGTTGCGCGACGACGGGGCTCAACAGGGCGGGCAGGTTGCTTGCGGTGGTGTCCAAAACGGGGTGGTCCCTTCGTTGACCTGTGGTTTTCGCGACATCCATACGTTGGCATGGGGTGTGCCGACGTACGTAGTCCTTTCCGGAGGGGGCGCGTCTGCCGTGGGCGAACTGCACCCGGAGACGGGAGAACAGGCCGCCCGGGAATGGATCGGCGCTGCCGGTTGTCGTAACTGGGTTGCGGCGCACGGCCGTACGAGTCCGGAGGGGGAAGCGCATGGTGGAGCGGGGCGGCAGACACTGGGACGGGGCCGGGCTGGAGCGCAAGATCCGCAGCGGTGGGCGGCCGTGGACGGTCGGCGACATCGTGATGGTCGACGACGGCCAGTGGGCCGTGGACCTCGCCGAACCGGCAGACCCCGAAGCGGACGCGGTGGTGGAGCGCCGGGCCGCCGACGGGCGGCGCGTGGAGATGACGGTGGAGGAGCTGGCCCGCGCGATCGACGCCCGGTTCGAGGACACCCGCCGCGACGGCACGACCGACTGAGCCTCAACCCTCCTTCGTGGATGCGGCGGCGGCGCGCGCCGCCGCGTTCTGGTCGGCGATGTCCGCGGCGAGCCGCAGCACGGTGCCGGCGGCGGGGTGTCCGAGCGGAGCTGCGCTGATGACCTGGCGGATGAGCCGGAAGGCGGCGTGCGGGCTCCATTCGAGCTGGCTGTCGGGGTAGGGCTGGTGCCCGTTGTCCATCCCGGTGAGGCCGTTGCGGACCCGACGGAGCGTGGTGACGTTCACCGTGGGCCGCCGGGTGGTGCGGGCGGCCTCGATGGTGTCGTCGAGGAGTTGGCACAGCGCTGGGTATGCGGGAGTCCACGAGGCGGGGCGTTCGGTGGGCATGGTGAGGTCCTCTTGGTGGTTGTGGTGTCGTCGGACAGTGCACAGGACACGGTGGTGTGGCGGGGAGGTGGACCGCCGGGGGGATCGTCGGGCTGTGTTTCTTCGCGGGCGTCAAGGCGGTGGACCGGCGCCGACAGGGCCCGGCTCTGCGCCTGGTCTGTAGGAGACCGCAGCGCAGCGGCCGTGTGCGTGACCGAGATGCCGGTCGTCTGCTCTGAACCGTGCTGGCGATGTCTTTGAGCCGTTCAGGGGTTACCGGCGGGGCCTGTTGGCGGCCGCTACCGGTCCGACGGGGGCCGAAGCCGAGGGCTGGCCGGGCGGCGGGCCCGGCGTCCGGGGGGCCTGTACGGAGCGGGCGACCGCGGCTTGGGCCAGGCGGATCGCCGGGGCACGGTCGGGGGGCCGGGTGGCTTCGCGGGCGTCGATGATGGAGCCGATGGCTTGCAGGCGGGCTTGGCTTTCGGCCTGGGCGATCCGCAGGTCCACGGCCGCCCGGGTGATCCGTTCCGTGTCGTAGGAGGCCGGCATCCGGCCGGGGCTGGTCATGGCGTGCAGGCGGTCCTGATGTACGACGGCCGCGTTGGACGAGACGACGAGGGTGGAGCGGATATGCATCGCTGAGCGGAGCAGCGGGTCCTGGACCGGGCGTTGGAGGGCGAGAGTCTCCAGCGCGTCGATGGGGCGGTCCCAGGCTTTCTCGATCATCGCGGTGGCCTGGTCGAAGACCGTGGCGTCGGACACGGGTGAACTCCTCTTCTTCGCAGAAGACTTGGGTCAGCGGCGCGGCCCTGGCGCTTGTGGGCGTTGCGGGGCGGAGGGCTGGCGGGGTGTCGGTATGACGGGTTGGGAGGGCCCGGTGGGCAATGCGAGGGTGGAGCGGGTGCGGGCGGCCTGGGTGCGGCGGACGTCCGGCGGTGTCGGGGCGAGCGGCTTGACCGCTGTTGCGGTGGCCTGGGGTGGGAGATGCCGTAGGTCGTCGCCGGTGCGGATGACGGGGGTCGGGTCGGTCAGGGCGGTGTTCATCGCTGCTACCAGCCCTTGGGGGGTGAAGGAGGAGGCGGTGGCGTACCAGCGATTGCCCGGTGGCCCGGTGGCCCGGCCAGCATGAGCCAGCGCCGTTGGTGTCCGGTCATCTCGGCGGTGTGGTCGTGATGGGGGCGGCGCAGGTGGACTTCGGCCAGGCCGTCCGGGGAGTGGAAGGAGACGTCGGTGCTGTCGTGGCGGTTCCATCCTGCTGCTGTCAGGGGGGTGCCGAGGTCGAGTGCTGAGAGGTTGCTGCTGCCGTAGTGGAGGTAGGAGTTGGGGCCGCCGGTGTAGGCGGCGGCGAGCGCAGTGGTGAAGTCCGCGACGATCTCGGTGGGGGCGTTGTTCTGGAAGGTGACAGCCAGCGCGGCATCGTGTAGGGGTCGGAGCATGCCGTGATCCTCCAGCGGGCGTCGTCCTCGTCTTCGGACGGATACCTGAGACGCACAGTCCGGTCCGGCGCATGAACGCGGACATTGCCCCGCTCGTCGTGGGTCAGGTTCCAGCCCTGGTCGAGCAGGGGCTGCAGGGCCAGGTCGCGGGAGGGGGTGGATCCGGCGAGGTAGCGGGGGGGGTGACGAGGTACTCGGCCCACGGATCGATCGGGGGGTAGGACACGGGGTGCTCCTCAAGCGGTCAGCGGCGCCGGAAGGGCACGGGCGGGGTGGGGCCGGGCAGGGGTGTGTCGGCGGCTGGCGCGGGGATGGCCGGAGGGGTGTGCGGGGTGCGGGCGAGTGCGGCGGACTTGAGTCGGTCGGAGTCCGGTTCGGGGATAGGCGTGGTGGTGAGGTAGGGGAGCTTCCGCTGGGGGATGCTGGAGCGGATGCGCTGGACGGGTTCGGTGCTGCTGAACGCCCGGGCGGTCTGGGTGAGGAGATACAGGGGGGTGCAGCTGGTGAAGTCGGCGTGCCACCGCTCGCCGTTGACTCCGTCGACGCGGGCGTACATCGTCCACATCGCCCTGCGTTCGCCCGCGAGTTCGGCGTGGTCGGGGACGTCATAGTCGCGCCGGCTGAAGTAGGCGTGGCCGTCGGGGGAATACCGGGAGATGTCCATCTCGGTGTGGTCGGTGCGCCAGCCGTGCTCGGCCAGAACGTCGTCGGGGAGGGCGATCTCCTGGTCGGGCCCGAAGTCCCACGGGTGGGCGTGGTCGGCAGCCAGGCACGTCGCGAGCGCGTCGGTGAAGGCGGCGGTGATCTCGGTGGGGGTGTAGCGGCTGAAGGTCGCGGTCCAGGCGGGTAGGCCGAGTGGCTCGTGGTAGCGGGTGATCTTCCACCCGCCGTCGCGGCTGTGGGGCAGGTAGGCGACGTGGACGTCGTGGCGGGGGCTGGTGAAGCACAGCCCGCCGTCGGTGATGGCTTTGCCCCAGCCGCGGGTGTCGTCCAGGGGGTCGTGGATGGCGGCGGTGTCGCCGATCCCGGCCAGGTACACGGGTCCGACGAGAACCAGCTGGTCGGGGCGCTGGTCGTCGGGCTGCGGGGTGCTCATGAAGACGTGCTCCCAGGTGAGGAGGGGCCCGCGCGCCGGCGTGCGCGGCGCGCAGGGGCTGGATCGATGGGACGGTGGTTCTGGTTCTGGTTCTGGTTCTGGGCATGGCGGTCACCTGTTGCGGGCGGGGGCGGACTGGGCGGTGATGGTGGCCGGCACTCGCGGTTGCGGTGCGGGGGCGTGGCTGAACAGGCCGCTCGGCGCGGTGGGGCTGCGGCGCAGGGCCGCCGCGGTGCGTATGCCGTCCGGGCGGGCCGGGAGGGCGCTGCGGGTGCGGATCACGGCCGGAGTGGGAGTGGCGGCGGGCAGGGCGGCGGCGGTGGGAGCGGTCCAGTGTTCGACGGCGGCGTAGACCGGGCCGAGGGCGCGGCCGGCGGCGGTGAGGGTGTAGGGGTCGCCGTGCCGGGGGCCGGTGCGGGTGACCAGTCCGTCGGCGGTAAGGCGGACCAGGCGCTGGTGGGTGTAGGGGTCGTCCAGCCCGACCACCTCGCCGATGCGGACGACGCGCAGGGGGCCGGCGTCCAGTGCCTGGATCACGGCGGTGGTGTGGCGCAGGTTCAGCCGGCGCACGGCGTCCTCGACGCGCTCGGCAACGGCCACACCGCCCGGCAAAAGCTGGAGATGGTCGTGGGACCAGTTGGCCAGCGCCTGGTGGACCGGGGCCAGCGACGTGCTGAACTCGCTGAGCTGGTACGGGGCTCGGAAGTCTGCGCCGCGGGTTACGAGCCGGTTGGCGTGCATCTGGGCCAGTCGCTTGCCGACGAGCTGCTCGCTGACGAAGGGCAGTTGGCGGGCGATCTCCCGTACCTGCATCGGCTGGCGTGCCTGGGCCAGGGTCTGCACGACCCAGGTGGTCCACTTCGGTGCGATCAGGGACAGCGCGTCCTCGATGCGCTGGGCGCGGTCGACGCCGGTCTGCGAGGAACTGGGCTGGGTGAGGGTGGACATGACGGACTCCAAGGGGATGAAGAAGCCTGGGGGAAGGGGGATGGTTCAGCGGGCGCGTTCGGCGCGGAGCTGTTGGAGGATGGTGCCGAGGCGGCGGTTGCTGATGTGGACGCCGCGGTCGCGCAGGGCCAGGCGCAGCGCGTCGCGGGTCAGGCGCGGCAGGCAGGCGGCGGCCTGCCGGGCGGTCTCCATCACGTCCTGGTCTTCGACACCACCGCTGGGCGGCCGGGACAGCGGGAGGCGGGCGGCAGCGGGCTGGTCCAGCAGCAGCCGGACGTCCAGCGGGTCCCACAGCGCTTCGGCCTGCGTCTGCTCCTGCTGCTCCACGTGCATGAGTTCCGCGATGTAGGGGCGCAGACGGTCGTCCCGAGGGCTTCCATCGGCGACGGCTTTCTGAACGGTGGTGCGCAGGGCGCGGCGCGTTGCGCGGCCCTGCTCGGCGGTCTGCTCCAGATCGGTCAGGCGGCGCAGCACGATCGGCAGGACGGGATCCGTCGAGCGGTGGTGGGCGACCTGCTCCTGTAGGTGCTCCAGCGGGCGGCCGTACCGGTGCTCGATCAGGCGGCGGGCGTGGAGAGCCGTGGTGGGCATGGGTGTTTCCTTCGTTCTGGTCAGCGGGAGCGGATCGGGTTCGTGTGACCGGCGGAGCCGGCAGGAGGTGGTTGTGCCGGGGGCGAGGGGAGGGCTTTCGGGGTGCTGCGGCGGAGGGCGGCGGTGGTGCGCGGGTCCTGGCCGCGCTTGATCTCCTCCAGCGCGAGCAGCTCCTCGCGCGTGGGGAGCGGATCGACAGCCAGGTCCGAATCGGCCGCCGTCTGAGCCGGGTGGGCGGCATCACGGGAGTCGGCCTCGGGGCCGGCAACGGTTGTTGGTGCTGCGTCATGGGCGGACCGCAGGGCTTCCTGGCCCAGCGCGGTCAGCGAGAGGAGCTGCCCTTGCGTGCGCGTCGTGGTGGTGTCGATGTCGAGCAGGCCGTCGACGAGCATCCGCTCGACGGTCTGCACCCAGATCGGGACCAGGACGCCGGTGCCGTCGGAGAGATACCGGTCCTGCTCGGACAGCGCGCTCTGCTTCAATCGCAGCCCGCCGCGCTCGACCGCCCGCAGGGCCTGAATCTGCCGGTTACCGGCAACGGCCCAGTCGTCGTCCCTCCCCAGTGCCCCTTCTGCCGTTCGCTCCAGGGCGGGACCGAGCCCCTCGGCCGCCCTGTGAGCGGCTTCGGGAAGCAGCCGCCGGTAGCCGGCCACGGCTCGGCCGAGTTGCTGGTAGGCCGCATCCCGGCGGGCCACGAGGAGTTCGAGCTGCGGTCCGGCGGCGCCCAGGAGCCCGTACGAGCCGCGCATCTGCGGGGCCCTGCCCTGCGCGATCGGTTCAAGAGCCTCGATCGCTGCCTTCGCTGCGCGGGTGAGGTCGGCGTGCAGGTCGTCGGTCTCGTGCGCGGCGGTGGCGACGAGCCTGCCCACGATGTCCAAGGGGCTGAGCAGCGGGTGGCGGTCGCTGAGTTCCCACGGGTCTTCGACACCGAATTCCGCGGCGACCAGGTGCGCGCCGGGCCGTACGGAGGGATCGTGGGGGTTCACCGCGCCGCCTCCATCCGGGTCAGCAGGGTGCGCACCAGCGTCGGCAGACTGTCCGGGCCTTCGCCGATCCGCAGGTCGCCGCCTGCTTCACCCAGCACGTACGCCGCGTCCTCGGCCAGTCCGCTGGCGATCTCCATGCAGGCGTCGGTGATCCGGGCCGCGGCCAGCAGTGACTGCGACAGCACCTGCACGTACTCGCTGGACGTCAGCCCGGCGGTTTCGGCGGCGGCGCGGATGGCCGCCAGCTCCAGCACGCTGAACCCGAATCCCGTTTCCGCCGTGCCGTCCTCCTGGGGCAGCGGGGCGGGTTCGGTCGGCGCGTCGGGGATGCCGACCTGGGTGCAGATCCGGTCGACGGTGTCGGTCAGCTCGCCGAGGGATTCGGTCAGCCAGCCTAGGGCGGCGGCGTAGGAGGCGAGCGCGAACAGCCCGGCCGGGGTGTCGGGCAACGGCTCGTCGAGAAACCCCTCCAGCCGGTCGGTCAGTTCGCCGACGACGGCGGGTCCGGCGGACAGCGCGCCCAGGACGGGGTGAAGGTAGGAGCGGGCGGCGGGGGTGGGGTACTCGGCGGTCAGGACGCCGGAGATGCTGTTCGCCGCGCCGGTGAGCAGATCGGCCAGCTCGGTGCGGGACAACGGGGTGCGGTCGGTGCTCATCGGGCGGCCTTCCGGGCGGTGTTGGGCGTGCTGGTGCTGTAGGCGACCGAGGCGGTCGGCGAGTCGGGGGTGAGGGGCGCAGCATGGGGGGAGCGGGAGTTGGCGGCGCGGATGCGGGCCGCGGTCGCCGGGTCCGGGGGCGGGGTCTGGGTGCGGCCGGTGCGGTGCTGGGCGGTGCGGTAGACCGCGTAGTCCGCGCGGGGGCCGGCGGCGACCAGGTAGACCTCGCGGTCGTGCTTGGAGGTGGCGGGTGCGGGGCGGAACTGGACGACCAGCCGGTGGCTGGCCCAGTCGGTGCCGACACCGGGGATGACCTTGTGGAACCCCTCCAGGCGTCCCTCCAGGCGCTTGGCGACGCGTTCGCCGTTGACGAGGTCCTGCAGGTGCAGCAGTGCCTGGTCGCGGATGGGTTCGGGTAGGGCGCGCAGGTCGGGGGCGTCGGGATGGGCGGCGAAGGCGCGGCGGGGCAGACTCACCGTGACCTCCGCGGACCCGGCTGCTGCGTCGTGTCGGCGGACGCGGCGGGGAGCGTGTCGAGACCGCATGCCGCAGCGCGCGGGGTACCGCTCGACCGGGCGAGCGCCACGCGCTCACGACGGGCGTGAGCGGCTGGACTGGCTTGTGGTGCCTGCGGCAGCGGAGTGCTGCGGTCCTCCAGCCAGTGCCTGGCCGTGTCCTCGTCGAGGAACGCGCCCTCGCGCAGGGTGTAGGTGCGGGTGTCGGGGTCGATGACTTCGAGGAAGACCCGGACCGGTGCGGCGGTGGCGAGGGTGTCGTTGGCCAGGGTCCAGATCTCGCAGGGGCCGTCATCCGAGGTGCAGGTGTCGATGACGTCGTAGCGTTGCCCGCCGTCGCGGATCATCTGCTGGATGCGGAGGGTCTGTTCGTCGGCTGCTTCCACGAAGTCGCTGTCGGGCACGGCGATTTTCTCGGGCGGGCAGCCGCGCTCGATCAGCCAGGCTTGTGCGAACGGCAGGCTGGCGTGGCATTCGCTCTCCAGCGTGAAGGTGCGCAGGTTGAGGTTGCGGGCGACCTTGATGGCCACGAGTTGCGGTGCGCCCGGTATGCCCCAGGTGACAGAGGCGTCGTGGGCGACGACGTAGCTGTGCGATCCGTGGGGAGCGGTGTGGTGCTCGGCCAGGACGGTCAGGTCGCCGACCCACAGCACGCTTGCGGCCTGCGCGGAGTCGATGTCGGCGGGGTCGAGGTCGTCCTGGGCGAGGTCGAGTGCGGCGGTCACCGGGCACCGTCCTCGGTCGCGGGTGCCGGGGTGGCGAGCACGCGGTGGGTCGGGCGGGCCGGGCTGGTCGTGCACGCGGCGAACGGGCCGTCGGGAGAGCGGAGTTGGGCGAGGGTGTGGTCGAGGTGGTCGCGGTGCCACGTCGAGGGACCGGACAGGCCCGCTTCGGCGTCGGTGAGCTGCTGCCAGGCCAGCCACAGCGCATGTAGGCGTGCGACGGCCTCGGGGTGCTCGTACCACGTGGCGCACCACGGGCGGGTGGTGCTGATCTCCCGGCCGTAGACCGGCAGGAACAGGTAGTGCACCCAGTCGGCGAGCGCGGCCAGCTCGGTGGCGTACGCCTCGCCGCCCAGCGCCAGGATGAACACACTTGCCGGGCCGCTGTCCGGTACGGCGTCGGCAGCCACGGCGTCGGGGCCGGCGTTATCGGCCGGTGCGACAGGGGTAGGGGGTTCGGATTCGGAGCCGAGGCGGTCGAGGATCACGCCGTGCTGGCGGACCTCGGCCATGGTCGCGGCCAGCGTGCTGGCCAGGTCGCCGAGGTTCTCGTCGGCTATGCGGTACGGCTCGGGTTCGGGGGCGGCCGTGGTGGGATCGGACATGGCGCTTCCAGGGGGTGGGTGAGCAGGTCGGAGGCGGTGCGCGTGGGGGCCGGGTTCGTCTGGAAGCCATGGCGGTGCTCCTCGGGCAGGAAGCGGGCGTGGGTAGGAGGATGCGGAGGATCGGCGATTTGGCCGGTCCGGGAAAAGGCGGTAGTGCGCATAGGGCAGGGCGACGGGGCGCTGAGTTTCGCTGCACGAGTGCGCGGCGGATGGGGACGCTGGTCGACGGGTTCTCGACGACAGCCACCTCGACGCGTCATCACCGCCCTCCGTGCAGGTGCCGCCGACCGGAGAGTCGCCGTCCGCATCCGAACGTTCGCCATCAGTAAGTAAATTCCAACTGACTAACCATCAGAAATGCTGTCACAGCAGTCATTTGGTCTCTTGATGGTTGGGTATGGGCCTCGCGAGACTGGTCGCTCCGACACGGCGTGCCTGCGCTGGGGAGCGTGTTCTGTGGTGCGCCTTGACCTGTGGGGGGTGGCGGGCATGCTTCGTGCTGTCCTGGTCCGGGTTCGGCTTCTGTCCGTGCTGGTGGTGCTGTCTGTTCTGGCGGGCGGTGGATGGCTGGCGGTGCTGCCGACTACTTCCGCGGCGGCGGCTTCCGTGTCGCAGGTCGACGCGGCCCATGTCCCGAAGCCGGCGGCTCCTGAGAAGCCGTTGTCGCTCGCGCAGCGGCGTGACGCGTTCGGCGGCCAGCCCGCGGCGGTCAAGGCCCACGGCCTTCCCGCGGGCAAGGGAGAAGCGCCGACGCCGAAGCAGACCGCCAAGGTGGAGCAGCGCTTGGCGAAGCAGAAGCAGCATCCCGCGGCGGCCGAGCGGGTCGAGTCGCCGGCCGATTCGGGCCCGTACACGGGTCTGGTGAGCGAGCAGATCTCGACCGATCCGCTCGGGAACCAGGCCGCCTACACCGACAACCCGATATGCCTGTGCGACCGGATGGGCGCGGCGGTGCCGGGCGAGCCTCTGGTGGAGACGGCATCGATCTACCAGTACGGCGACAACACCACCACGCAGGAGTCGCAGCCGGTGAAGGTGACCTGGGAGGTCACCGACTACTGCACCGGCGGGCCCAACCTGAACTTCGACTTCGACCAGACGGTGTCGGCCCCGAACTGGATGACCCACGACCAGCCCGGTGCGCCGGACCCGCCGACGGTCAGCGCGGTCATCCCGCTACCGGCACAGGTGTGTACTGCGAACAGCCAGTGGACTTACATAGTCAACGCCTGCGCGCAGGTGATGACGGACCCGCCCGGTGCTGTCACCTGCGGCTCGTCGAACGACTTCCTGGTACTGCCCTTCCTTCCGGCCGACGGGACGAACGGCTGCACCTGCGGCGACGCGAGCGGTGCGCCGCGCAGCGATGTCCAGCGTGCGGACCCGGTGGACACGGCAACTGGCGCGTACAGCGAGCAGTTCACCGACGCGTCTGTCACGGGCGTGGGAGTGCCGTTCACCGCGGCGCGAAGTTATGGCTCGAACGTGGCGGCGGTCGGTGCGCTCGGCAAGGGCTGGTCGCTGCCGTGGGAGACCAGCCTCCAGGTCGACAGCGCCGGCAACGTCCTCGTGCGTGGCGAGGGCGGAGCCCTGCACGGTTACACCAAGCAGAGCAACGGCAGCTTCACACCGGCCGACGGTGGAACCTCCGTCCTGGCGACCGCCTCCGGAGGCGGATACACGCTGACCTCCCTCGACCACATCACGTACACCTTCGCCGCGGACGGCCACCTGAGCAGTGAGAAGGACGCTTCCGGGCAGGGACTGACGCTGACGTACACCGGCGGCGTACCCACCACGATCACCGACGCGGCCGGCCGTGACGTGTCCTTGTCCTACACCGGCGCACTCCTGACGAAGATCACCCTGGCCGACGGCCGCCATGTCGACTACGGCTACACCGGCAGCCAGTTGACCTCCGTGACCGCGCTCGACGGAGCGACGACGACCTACGGCTACGACAGCGCCGGCCGACTGAACACCGTCACGGACGCACTCCAGCACCGGCAGGTCTTCAACGTCTACGACACCCAGGGCCGGGTGACCTCGCAGACGGACGCCGACGACCGGCAGACCACCTTCGCCTACACGACCACGAGCGTCTTCGACGAGACCGACACCACCGCCCCCGACGGCGGGGTGTGGAGCGACTTCTACGCCGGGAACATGCGCTACGCCCAGGAGGACCCCCTGGGCAACGTGACGCTCTACGAGTACGACGCGCACTACAACCTCACGGATCTCCTCGACGCCGACGGCCACGACACATCGTGGAAGTACAACGACAACGGACTGCTGAAGAGCACGAAGACCGACGGCCTGCAGCAGTGGACCTACGACTCCTCGGGCAACCCCGCCACGTACGAGGACGCCGACTACCACACGACGAAGTTCACCTACGGCGCGAACCACCTGCTCACCCAGGTCGCGGACCCGCTGCAGAACTCCACCGACTACACCTACTGGCCCAACGGCGAGCTGAAGACGGCCACCACGCCGCGAGGGAAGACCACCCAGTACGCCTACTTCCCCGACGGGAGCCTGCAGCAGGTCACCTCGCCCGAAGGCCGCGTGACCAGCTACACCTACGACACGTCGGGCCGCCTGCGCACAGAAACGGACCCGCGCGGCAACGTCACCGGTGCGGACCCGGCGAAGTTCACCACCACATACACCTACGACGACGCCGACCGGCTCCTTTCGGTCACCGACGCGAACAACCACACCACGACAACGAAGTACGACGCCGCGGGGAACATCCACACGGTCACCGACCCGGCCGAGCGGGTCACCACCTACGGCTACGACGACGCCGACCACGTCACGTCGATCACCGACCCCGCGCAGCACACCACCCACTACGGCTACGACCTCGCCGGGCGCCCCGACTCGGTGACCGACCGAACCGGCGCGACCACCTCGACGACGTACGACGCGGCCGGGAACATCGCCTCCACCGTCACCGCCCGCGGCAACGCGACCGGCGCGGACAAGTCCGCGTACACCTGGACGTACGGCTACGACCACGTCGGCAACCGCACCTCCACCACGGACCCCCTCGGCCACACGACCGCCTTCGCCTACGACACCGTCAACCGCCCACTGGGCACCACCGACCCCAACGGGCACACCCGTAAGGTCACCTACGACCTCGACGGCAACGTCACGTTCCAGTACGACGCCCTCGGCCACACCGTCACCAGGTTCGACTACGACGCGGACAACCGCCTGGAGGACACCAGGACCGGCGCGGGCAACAAAACCACGTACGAGTACGACGACGACAGCAACCTCACCGGTGTCCTCACCCCGGCCGGAGAACACACCACCTACGGCTACGACGACGACGGCCTGCGCACCACCACCGTCGACCCCCGCGGCAACACCACCGGGGCCACTGCGGCCAACTACACCTGGACCACCGGATACGACCCGGCCGGCAACCCGACCAGCCTCACCGACCCGGACGGGAACACAACCAGGACCGGCTACGACGGTGTCGACAACGTCACCTCCACCACCGACGCCCTGTCCAAGACGACCAGCTACACCTACGACGCACTCGACCGACTCACGACGACCGCCGCACCCGCGAGCGGCACCACGACGTACGCATACGACCCTGCGACCGGGTTCCTCGACACGATCACCGATCCGAACACGCATGTCACGACGTACGGCCACGACAACGAAGGCCGCGTCACCTCGATCACCGACCCGCTCAGCCACACCGAGTCGTTCGCCTACGACCCGGAGGGCAACCTCTGGCAGACCAAGAACGCCCGCGGCCAGACCATCACCGCCACCCTCGACGCCCGGGACTTGACGCAGAAGGTCACCTACTCCGACAGCACTCCCGCGGTCACCTACACCTATGACGATGCCGGCCGGATGCAAACGGTCGCCGACGCGACCGGCACCCGCACGCTGACGTATTACGCCAACGACCAACTCGAGTCGATCGGCACCACCGGCCAGCTCTTCAGCTACACCTACAACAGCGACCAGACGCTGAACAAGCGCACCGACCCCGACGGCGCCTCCACCGCGTACACCTACGACACTGACGGCCGCGTCCACACCGAGACCGCCGCCGAACCCGGCAGCGCCGGAAAAACCACCACCTACGCCTACGACGCCGCCGGCAACCCGACCAGCACCGCCCTGCCCACCACCCCCGCGCTCACCCAGACCCGGGCCTACGACGCCGCCGGCCGGCTGGACAGCCTGCAGACCACAGGCCAAGAAGGCCACTTCTTCCAGTACGACGCGGACGGACACCTCACCACCGACTTCACCGGCAGCGGAGCCCACGGCGAGTCATACGACGCTGCCCGTCGCTACGCCTACGACGACGCCGGACGCGTCACCCGCGACTGCACCGACAACGCGGAAGCCGCGTCCTGCCTCGACGAGGGCACCGGCCACACCTACACCTACGACAACGCAGGAAACCTCGCCACCAGCGCCGACACCGACGTCCCCTGCGAGTCCGGCACCTGCACGACCCAGACCACCACCAACACCTACAACGCGGCGGACGAACTCACCAAGGCCACACCCAGCACCGCCACCGTCACCAACGGCACACCCTCCCAACCCAAGGCCGGCGCCGCCACCTCCTACACCTACGACAACGACGGCAACCAGACCCAAGCCGGCGCCACCACCAACACCTACGACCCCGCTGGTCACCTCACCACCGCCACCACCGGCGCCACCACCCACACCTACGGCTACGACGCCGACGGCAACCGCACCACCACCAAAACCAACGGCACCCTGACCGACACCACCACCTGGGACATCAACAACCCCCAGGCCCAGATCGCCACCGAGACCGGCACCGGCAACGCACTGGTCGGCGACTACTTCTACGACCCCCAGGGCGCACCCCAATCCGTCGCCACGAACGCCACCACCTCCTACTCCTACCTCCACGACCAGCGGGGCTCCGTCACCGCCGTCGTCAACGCCACCGGCGCCCTCACCTCCGAGTACACCTACGGCACCTTCGGCACCTCCACCGAGAACCCCAACGACCCCGCAGGAGGTGAGAAGAGCGCCTTCGGCTTCACCGGCGCCTACAACGACCCCACCCAAACCGGCGCCCTCGACCTCCGAGCCCGCACCCTCGACACCACCACCGGCCGCTTCACCACCCGAGACCCCGTCGCCACCACACCCGGCAACCCCAACCCCTCCGACTACGCCTACGCCGACAACGACCCCGTCAACGAATCCGACCCCTCCGGCGCCTGCCCCGTATGCATCAGCGCCCTCGTCGGAGCCGGCATCGGCGGACTCGTCAGCGGCGGCATCTACGCCTGGCAGCACCACGACGGCGACTGGAACTGGTCCGACTTCGCCGCCACCACCGCCAAGGGCGCCGTCATCGGCTTCGGCGCAGGGCTCCTCGCCCCCGTCGGCGGCACCAGCGCAGCCCTCCTCGGCTTCGAAGACGGCACCGCCGCCTACTACGCCACCGCCGCCACCGTCAACGGACTCACCCAAGCCGCCTACACCTGGGCCGTCAACGCCGTCCAATGCCAATCCACCACCCCCCAAGACCTCCTTTTCAGCTTCGCCGGCGGCTTCGGCGGCACCTACGCAGGCGCGGCATTCCCGTGGCTGCGAGGGCTATTTGGGGACGGAAGCGAGGAAGAAAGTAGCGCTCCTGGGTTGGAGCGCCGGACCTCCAATACGGGGCCGTTCTCAGACCTGCAAGTACCCATGCAGAAGCGAGTGGTTAATCAGGTTGCTCGTAAGGCGGGCGTCGACCTGGGCGGTGTGAAAGTCACGATAAATCGTGATTCAGATTTGATCGGACGGTCGCTCTACGGGCATACATCGCCGGACGGGAGGACAATTACCTTGTATCCTGATGCGTTCGGCTCCACTGAGGACCTCGTGAGAACTATCGGACATGAGCGGATGCATGTTATGCAGGTTGGACTCTATGGTCCTGCTTCGTCATGGGAGCAGGAGCGATCTTGGGAGCGTGCCGCCTTCGCCTCGGAGGACCAGTTCTGGAACTACTTCAACGGAGGCTCGCGCTGATGGCTGATAGAGAAGCCTGGCTTAAGGCGCTGGCTTTGGTCTCCAACGGCCAGCGTGTGACAACCAGTGTGCCGTGTCCGGCATGCGGAAATCACCAGCTTGAGGTCCGATACATTGTGGACCCCACCAGCCGCGTTGGCTACGCCTTGTTCTGGTGCGGAGCGTGCCTACATGGCATCACCGTATCCCGGGTGCGTGCTCCGGAACGCATGATGGCGCTATCGATCGACGATCCGGATTCGACCGCCGATGTACCGGATTTCGTTCGGGAGAACTGATGTGGTGCAGGGTGGCGGGCTCTTCCTGGACTGCGCTCGTGACTGTCCGCCCAGGCAAAGGATCGGGGATTTGGTCCGTCTTGGAAATGGCGACGGTGCGGCTACGACCCGGCGCAGGGTGGGCACCTCGGAAACGGAGGATGAAGCAACTGCATCGCGTGTACGGCTTGTTGGGGGATGACGCCGTTGCCGAGGGCGGTGAGCTGGGCGGGCCGGCCGAGTCCGGGTGTCGCGGTCACCCAGCCCGCGGGCAGGCCCTGCATCCACTCCACGAACTCCGCCCGCAGCCGCCCGGCCTCGTCGGTGGGCGGCGGCGCGGGGCGGGTGAGGGTCTCCCACCGGGTGATCGCGGCTGCGTACGGCCCCCAGCGCCCGTTGCTTCCTCCGTATCCGGACTCGGGTCCGTCCACAGCGGCAGGGCCTCCGCCGACAGGGGCGGTCGCCGGCCCCGGCGCGGACGGCGTCCAGGGGTGCCGGTGTTGCTCGCCCGTGGGGTGGGCAGCAGGGAGGCCGCCGCCGAGGGGAGCGTCAAGTCGCCGTTGCCGTGCCGCTGGTTGGGCGAGCCCTTGATCCCGTCCGACGCTTTCGGCGTCGGCAGCAGCCACTCCACCTCGTCGGCCAGGTTCGGCCCGTGGCCGCCGCTCTTCCTCTTCTCCGGGTGCTGGCTCCCGCCGTTCGATCCGATGTTGCTCGTCGGCGTCTTGAGAAGGAGGTCCGGCGGGCCAGGCGGTGAGGAAGGTCCGCTCGCGGCGGTGGGGTGCTCCGATGTCGCAGGCGCGTAGCACGAGCCAGCGTGCGTCGTACCGGAGGTCGGCCAGGGAGCCGAGTACGGCGCCAAGTGCCCGCAGAGGAGGCTGGGCTGGGTCGTCTCCCAGACACCACGGGCAGGATTCCACGTCGCCAGGGGTACCGGCGGGGGAGGTGAGGAGTCCGCGGACATTCTCGATCACCACCAGGCAGGGTCGGAGGGCTTCGACCGCGCGGGCGACGTGCAGCCACAGCCCTGAGCGGGTGTTCGCGTTGAGTCCGGCGCGGCGGCCGGCGACCGAGACGTCTTTGACAAGGGAAGCCCGCGGTCAACACGCACACCCGGGGCACATCGGCCCAGTTGATGGCGGTGATGTCGCCATAGTTGGGCACGTGCGGCCAGTGCCGGGCCAGGATGCGGGACGCGTCGGGGCTGGTCTCGGCGTGCCAGGCCACCGTGCCACCGAGTGCGGCCTGCACGCCCAGGTCCAGGCCCCCGTATCCGGAGCACAGGGAGCCGATCGCAGGCCCTGCGGATGACCCGGCGGACACGTCAGCGGCCCTTCACGGCGCTGGGTGCCAGGGGGGAGGCCGCCGGGGCCGGCGGGGCTGCAGGCGCCGGGGCGCTCTGTCCGACGAGGGAGGTGTGGGGTGAGCGGGCGGTGGCCTGTACGTGTGCGGTGGACGGTGCCAGGCGGCCTGCTGACGTGCGGAGGTCTGCGGCCACGGACTCGAGGATCTCGTCGGCCGCCTCGCAGCAGCCGGTGATGATCTCGTTGGCCTGCCGGCGGGCGGGATCGAGGCTCGACGGGTTGTTCCGGTGGGTCGGATGGGTGGTGAAGTTGAAGTACGCGATCTCGCTTTGCGCGCGTCCGAGTTCGGTCATGGCCTCGCCCAGTGGAGGGAGGACGTCGCTGTAAGCCTCGACGGCCTTCTTTCCGTCGCCGTTGAACCGCCCTTCGGCCAGACAACTGGAGTACGCGCGGGTTCGTAGTCGATCGCTGCGTGCGATCTCTTACATGTCGACAGGTCCGAGACCCGTGTTCGACATGTCCCTGAGTCGGTGGAGTTTCCGCAGAAACTCGCAGAATCTGCAAGTGTGGTTCGTAATCTGCGTGTTCGTGGATGAATACCGAACTCGTCGCACCGCGCTGGAGCCAAGGCCGGCGGAGGAGCTCGGCGGCGCTGGGTTGGCGGACGTCTTTCAGCTGCACCGCCGCCGCGGCGAGCGGGACGGCCTGTCGGAGCGTGACTACTTCTTCGACACCCTCGCTGAGTACCAGTGGGCACGCGACGCGGCGGGTCTGATGCCGGAAACGGTCGACAAGCTCGTGAAACCTGTGATCGAGATCTGTGAGTACCTGGATCTGGCTCCATGGCGCCTGCAACCACGAGACCTCGACCGCTACTTCGCCGGACCGGGCAAGCGTGCCCGCTCCACCGTTCGCACCAAGATCAACCTTATTGACGGGTACTTCGCGTTCCTTGAGCAACGGTACGCGGGTGAGATCAACCGTCGTTTCGGTGTAGTCGTGGAGTCGCCGATCGATCCGTTCAATCGGCCCCGCCACCGGGGTGACTTGGGTCTGCGGGTGCCGCCGTCGCAGCAGGCTATGCGGGAGTTCTTCGCTGCGTGGCGGCGTGCTCTGCCACAGGCACGCAAGGAGGCGGTCGCGTGCCGTGACTACGTCATGGCGAAGATCGCCTACTTGTCGGGCGTGCGAGCGGCTGAGCTGTGCGGTGTGTGTATGCGCGATGTTCACTGGGAGTCGGGCCAGTGGGGCCGCTTCCTCGTTCATGGCAAGGGGGCTCGGGGGTCGGGGCCGCGGCAGCGTGAGGCGTTCTTGTTCGAGCAGGGGCGGGAGCTGCTGTGGTGGTACGTGGAGGAGGTGCGCGGATTGTTCCGGGACGATCCTGAGCATCCATCGGCGCCGTTGTTTCCGTCCGAACGCTTGCCCGTGGCTGTCGCGGCGCTGAACATGCCAGTCGCGCCGAAGATGGTCCCCTCGACGTTCAGGCGGGCGCTGCGGGCAGCGTCGTTGGCGCATCTCCCGGGCCCGGTGGCGGAGCTGTTCCCTCATCTCCTGCGTCATGCGTGCGCGACTCACAACTACGAGCGGGGGATGTCCCTGTGGGAGGTGCAGCGATTGCTGGGGCACTGGTGGAGTACGACCACGGTCCGATACCTCCTGACCGCGCAGGGCGATCCGGAGCAGGCGGCGCGGCGGGCTTCAGCCGAACGGGCCGGGCAGCGGCTGGTGGCGGACACGGGGAGCCTTCGATGAAGTGGAATCTGCGCTGGGTGGCGGCGCGACAGGACATCTGGCGGCCGACCGACTTGCTGGCGGCGTTTCGGCGGGTGGGCTTCAATCCGTCGTTAAGCAAGGTGTCCGCACTGTGGGGCGGCACCCCAGTGACCGTGCGGCTCGAGGACCTGGACCTGATCTGCCAGGCGCTGGGATGTACCGTGGGCGATCTCCTGGAAGCCGAGCCGGCCGCGACCGCGGCGGATCAAGGTGAGAGCCGGGCGGTCGCAGGTGGTGAAAGGGCTCCGGACCCGGTACGGCCAGTGCGGCCGGTGCCGCGAGGCGATGGCCCACGGCGCCTGCAGCCCCCGAACTGAGCCGCGCGTTGGAGCGGATCAGGCAGTGCGAGGACTGCCTGGCGGTGGCGCCGGGACAACCCCGGCGCAGCTGGCGGTGCAGAGGGTGCCAGCAGTGGGATCACCAGTACTCCCAGCGCGGACTGTGCCCCCGGTGTCGGTACCAGCAGCACCTGGGCCAAGACGGGCTCTGCCGCGGGTGCCAGCTGGCGCTACACGCCGAACGGGCGGCAGGCAACGTGTCCTGCTTTCCGGCTGCGACGCAGCTTCGGCTGCTGATTCCCGGCGTGGCGGACGGAGCCTGGCGCCTTGGCAAGCCGCCCACAGCGCGGCCTGCGGAGCCCCGACGCCGTGTGCTGCCTGCGACGATGCCGGGCCAGCAAATCCTGTTCCCGGTGCATCGCCGGCTGGGGGCACCGGAACTGCTCGACCTTGCAGAGAGACACTGGCCAGAGGAGGAGGCGCTGAAGCAGTACACATTGGTCCTGGCCCGGCAGCGCGGCCTGGGCCGGGCATGGTGCAGCCAGGTAGGACGGCGGCTACGGCTGGCCCTGGCCGTGCGGGATGCCGAGGGCGAGAGACAGGTCTCCCGCGAGATCCTCGACCAAGGCCGCGGGATGCAGTTCGGCGCGGCTGCCGCACAGAAGGTCCTGGAGCAGGCAGGCCTGTGGCGGGGGCCGACGCAGATGACCGACCAGATGCGTCAGCAGAGGATTCGAGTGCCCGCCGGCACCGTGACAGGCTGCGCGCACTGCGGCAGCTGGGGCATCACCACTCGCCTGTGCACCGCGTGCGCGAATTACCGTGCGAAACGGCCGATAGGGCGGTGCACCCGATGCGGACGCGACGGCCTCCCCTTGCATGTGAAGACGAGCCTGTGCCGGGGCTGTCTGGCATTCGTGCGGAACGTGCCCCAGCCGGACGGGACGTTCACTCAACTCACCTTCGCCGGAGCACTTGCCCACCGGGTAGTCGGCAAAGGAACACAGCCGTACCCGGCACCCGCTCCGGAGCACGACCACGCCGCCTCGCTGTTCGCTTGCGTTCCGGTGGTCCCTGGGCAGACCGCCCTGCTGACGGCCCCGCGTGACTGGATGGCCGTTCACACTGTCCCCCACCGCCTGCTGCCCCCGCTCAGCAACGAAGCACAGGCACTGGTGGAACAGTTCTCTGCCTGCCTTCCCGTCACAGCCAGCCGTCAGCCGAACCACGTTTACTCCATCCAGATGCTGCACCGCCTCCTGGCGTACACGGGTGTGGAGGAGCCCGTCCCGGAGCGGGACGTGTGCGCGCTCGCGAGGCTGGAGCCGAACGCCTCTCTGCACCGGATCGTGTTCTTCCTGCATGAGCGTGGACTGCTCGAACCCGACCACGACCGCAATATGGCCACCAGCCCTTCACTCGCCCGCCTGGACGCCGCCCGCACAGACGCCGGGCACCGCCAGGCCATCGAAGTCAAGCTCCGACAACTTTCTGACGCCATGGCCGACCAAATGCGGACCTGGGTCGCCGTCCGCCGCGGGGAGGGTCGTCGCCCTCACCCGCCCGTCAACTACACGCGTATCCGACGCGACCTCAACGTCGTTCTCCCCGTCCTGAACCTCTGGAGCCAGGACGGGCTGGATCTCCGGGAGATCACCACCGCGCACGTGACCTCCGCCCTCGGCGACCGGCAGGGACACCAGGCACGCGGCGTCCATCACGTCCTGCTCAGCGTCTTCCGCGCCCTCAAACAGGAACGTGCCGTCTTTACCAACCCGCTCGCCGGGCTCTCCCTCACCACCCCCGTTCGACTTCCTGAACCACTGCCCAGCGACCGGCTACATGGCCTGCTGGATCGGGTGGACAGTGCGATGGGGCGACTGGCCGTCGGCCTGGTCGCTGTCCACGCCATCAAGGTCACCGACATTGCTCGACTGCGCATAAACGCGCCCGACCTTGCCCGCGCAAGCCTCAGAGTCGACTTGCGCGGCCAGGTGCACACGGTCTATCTCGACACGCTGACCCTCCGCCTCCTGGACGAGTGGCTCCAGGAACGTCACGACCAGTGGCCCGCATCACCCAACCCGCACTTGCTGGTGACAACGCACTCAGCGCACCACCCCGCCCTCCCGCCCGTCAGCTACTGCGCGCTGCGGCGCGCGTTCGACCAAGCCGGAATCACCCCGCGCCAGATGTGGAGCGACCGTGTACTGGACGAGGCCCGACAAACCGCCGACCCAGTACACCTGGTGCACCTGTTCGGCATCCATCCCGGCACCGCCGTCCGCTACGTCCACACCGCGCACCCTGACAAGGCGTTGCCCCGCATCCGCTGAGCCGGATGGTGCTGTCCAGGCATCTGCAACCCCGCCCTACTTGGGTGCGGATCTTGGTGAAGCTCGGCGCTTTGGGTCGACAGCACCCGCCGCAGAGCAGCCAAGTTGCGCCCACAGCGCCGGGGCTGACCTTGATGAGTTGGGGGATGCGCTGGTAAACACCACCGGCCCTCTTGGGCCTTCTCGTAGCGGCGCGTGGCAGACAAGCCGTCGGCCTTGTGCCGCGTTGCTTGAGGTGGCTGGAGCAGTGTCAGCGCGCGTCGATCGGCGCCGCCTGTGCACCGGCCGGGCCGGTTGCCCCCTGTGGCCTCGCCTGATCGCGGGCGCTTCGGGTCAGCCGCAGTCCAATCAGGGTGCAGACCAGGCCGAGGGCGGCGGCCAGCACCCAGGCCGCTTGGAAGTGCTGGCGCTGGGCCGGGCCCACCTGCGCGCCGAGGATGGCAACCAAGATGGCGATGCCCACGGTGGCGGACATCTGGCGTACGGAATTGACCAGGGCGGACCCGGTGGCGGAGCGGTGCGCAGGCAGGGAACTGACGCCCGCAGCCATCAGGGTGCCGAGCGTGAGTCCCACGCCCACACCGCTGAGGACTTGACTGGGCAGCAGATCAACCCAGTAGTTGGGGGTGAGGGACGCGAAGCAGGCCCGCCAGACCATCGCTGCGGCGAACAGCAGGCCACCGACGGCGATCAGCGGCCCGTGGCCGAGGCGCTGCGCGGCACGAGCGGTGAGCAGCGTGACGATTGGGACCAGGGCCGGCCCGGGCACCATGGCAACGCCGGTGCGCAGCGCGCTCCAGTGCCAGACCTCCTGGCACCACAGCACGTTGGACAGCAGCATGATGGCGAAGGCCACACCGAAGACGAAGGTGCCGATGTTCGCGGTGCCGAATCGGGGCAGCCTCAACAGGTGCAGCTCGAACAGCGGGTGGCTGTGACGCAGTGAGCGGATGGTGAAGGCGATCGCGGTGACCAGCGCAACCGCGAACAGCACGAGAGTCCTGGCGTTCAGCCATCCCCAGTCCGGGGCCTGCACGAGAGCTCCGGAGAGGGCTGCCACAGCGACGGTGACCAGCAGCGCGCCGAGCATGTCGGGCAGGCGGCCCTCTTCCCGGCGGGTCGTACGGGGCAGGACGCGAAGGCCGGCCACGACGGTGGCGATGCCGATGGGTACGTTGATCACGAAGACCCAGCGCCAGTCGACCTGGACCAGCAGGCCGCCGGCGACGGGACCTGCGGCGGCAGCCAGTCCGCCGACTGCCGCCCAGTTGCGGGTGGCGCGCGTGCGGCTCTCGGCGGGCACGGTCGCCAGCAGAAGGGCGAGCGAGGTGGGCAGTTGGGCTGCGGCTCCCACCGCTTGCAGGGCCCGTGCCGCCACGAGCGTCCACAGGTCGGGGGCCAGGGCGCAGGCGAGCGAGGCGAGGGTGAAGAGGGACACCCCGGCGAGGAACACCGGCCGCTGCCCTATCCGGTCGCCGGTACGGCCCGCGACCACCAGGAGGGCCGCCAAGGCGATGGCGTAGGCGTTGAGTACCCAGGACAGGGAGTTGAGCGTCGCGCCCTGCCCATGGGGCGACGCGAAGGCTGCGCCCATCGCGGGCAGCGCCACGTTGACGATCCACAGATCCAGGTTCGTCATGAAGACCGCGAGCAGGATCACCAGCGAGGCAACACGCTGCTTTGAAAACCAAACCTTCCATGTCATGGGACCAGAGAAGCACGATGTGATTTGATATTCAAACCACGCTCCCCCGGGGTGGCGGGAGCCGGGCGAGGCTCAAAGCTGTAGCTTTGAAATTCAAAGCGCGTGATGGATACTGGTCAGGGTGACGACACAACGCATTGATCCCGGAGAAGTACCCGGGCGGCCCTGTTCGATCGCCGCCGCCCTGCAGGTGGTGGGCGACCGGTGGGCCCTGCTCGCCATCCGCGAGGTCACGTTCGGTAACCACCGTTTCCGTCGGATCGCCAGGAACACCGGCGCTCCGACCGACCGCCTGTCCGCTCGCCTGAAGGGACTGGTCGCGGCCGGCGTCATGGAGCGACGCCCGCTGCCCGACGAACCTCGCCACGAGGGCTACTACCTCACGGAAGCCGGTCGCGACCTGGTCGGCACCTTGCGTGAACTGCTCCGCTGGGGAGATCGCTGGATTGCGACGTCTCCCCCTCTGCGGCTACGGCACCACGATCACCAGTACACCCAGCACGCCGTATGCGATCGCTGCGGCGAAACGGCCGAACCGGGAGAGCTCCACCTCGAAGTGGCCGCGGACGGCTGGACACTAGAAGGCCCGGTGGAGTAAGGCCTTACGGCCGCCCTCCCGTGAGCCGGACGCAGACATTTCCACAGGCCAGCGCGATGCGTAAGGGAAATTATGCGCTTCGCCAACTTATACTAAATGGATCTTTTGCCCGTAGGGTGTCACGTTGAAGGGGTGAGAACACGAGCTGCGTCCCCCCAGTTTCTTGCTTTGGTCGGCACTGTCGTGCTGTGGGCCTGCGCCTTCCCTGCCATCCGCGTGGGCGTGGACGGACTCGGCGTGGCCGCGTTGTCCTTCCTGCGGCTCGCGGTCGCTGCCATGGCGCTGCTTGCCATGTCCCCGTTCGCAGGCGTGCGCCTGCCCCGTCGGCGGGATCTCCCGCTGATCGCGTTGTGCGGCTTGACCGGTATGACCGCCTACCAGGTCCTTCTCAACTGGGGCGAGGTGCACGTCGCAGCCGGCACGGCCAGCCTCCTGATCGCGATCGCACCTGTCTTCAGTGTGCTTTTGGCCAGTGCGTTCCTGTCCGAGCCCCTGACCCGGAACGTCGTCGTCGGGAGTCTGATCGCCATCGCGGGCACCGCGGTCGTCACCTTGGCCAAGGGGTTCTCCGGCTTCAGCGCGGCCTCGCTTGTGGTGCTGGCCGCGGCCGTCGTCCAAGGCGTGTACCACTTCGCCAGCAAGCCGCTGCTGAAGCGTTACAGCGGGCTGGAGGTGGCCACCTATGCGATGGCCGCAGGCACCGTCTTCGCCCTGCCCCTCGCTCCCGAGGCCGCGAAGGCAACGGTTGGCGCCCCGGCAGGCGCCGTGTGGGCGGCGGTTTTCCTGGGCCTGCTTCCTTCCGCGCTCGGATTCGTCATCTGGGGGTACGCGGTTGCCCGGCTGCCCATGGCAGCCTCCACCGCGGCCCTGTATCTCGTACCGCCTGTGGCCTTGGTGGTCTCCTTCGTATGGCTGGGAGAGAAGCCTCTCCCCCTCGAACTGGCTGGAGGAGCGATCAGCGTGGCGGGCGTCGTCCTGATCAACCACCGCACGGCCAAAAAGCCCGGGCCGGCCGCGCCTGCATCAGGATCACTCGCGGCCGACCCCACCCGTGGCAACGCGATCAAGCCTGCGAGCCGTGAGCCGGTTGCACTCGACGCCCGCGCAACACGGCAACGCCACTGAAGAGGTCTCCATGCTTGATGTACGACGGCTGCGCATGCTGCAGCACCTGGCCGCATACGGGACGATCGCCGCCACGGCCGACGCGCTGCACCTGACCGGCCCGGCTGTGTCGCAGCAACTGGCTGTCCTGGAGCGCGAGGCCGGCGTGCCGGTGGTCGAAAAGCGTGGACGCAGGCTGTGCCTGACCCCTGCCGGTGAACTCCTGGTGGCGCACGCGGAGGTGATCCTCGGCGACCTCGCTGCCGCGGAGTCAGATCTGGCCGCCCTGCGGGGCGGGCATCACGGGGTGCTGCGCGTGACTGCCTTCGCTTCTGTCGCACGCACGCTCTTGCCCCGCGTGTACCAGTTGCTCGCCCGGCCCGTGGGCGAGACAGCGCCCAGGCTCACGCTCCGGCTCGACGAGCAGGAACCCGACCAGGCGCTGGAGGCGCTGCAAAAGCACCAGGCCGACGTGGTCGT
Source organism: Actinacidiphila sp. bgisy144 (assembly GCF_057708105.1). Lineage (NCBI taxonomy): Bacteria > Bacillati > Actinomycetota > Actinomycetes > Kitasatosporales > Streptomycetaceae > Actinacidiphila > Actinacidiphila sp. bgisy144. The sequence continues at coordinate 258,348 of NZ_JBYIRM010000004.1, forward strand.
GGCTCACAGCTATACGGTGCTGCCCCGCAACTTCCCGCAGAACAGTCGCCAGGACGTTCTCATGGAAGATCCTGTGCTGCTGTGCCTGCACCCGGACCGCGCCCGCAGTCTCGGGCTGTCCCCCGGGCAGCCGGCGGACCTGGCCCGACTCGCTGACGCCCCGTGGCTCACCCCCAGTCCCGAGGTTTCCTGTTACGAGATGATCCAGCGGACCTGCGGGACGGCGGGCTTCGTCCCCGACATCCGGGTCCGCAGCAGCGACTTCGCGGTACTGATGGCTCTTGTCGCCGCGGACGCCGGCGTCGCACTGGCTCCCCGTCTGGCCATCCCCGAATCTCACGACGGGGTCAGCCTGCATCCCCTGCTCGCGCCGGTCACCCGCACCATCTGCACCGTCGTCCGTTCCGGCAGTACCCGTAATCCTGACGTGCATCTGTTCCGTTCGCTTCTCGAACAGGCAGTTGCTCAGCACGAACCCACCCAGCGGGACCAGATCTGACAGCGTGCTCGAGAAGAGCGCGGTTGACGGCTCGGCCCAGTGGGCTCTGTGCCCTGAAACCTGCCTCCTGTGCAGCCGCAGGACTGCAGAGCATGCCGTTGCGGGCCGGCCGGACGGGCATCCAACGGGCACGCAACCGGAGTGCCCCGGCGCCGCTGCTGGTCGGTGCCAGCGCAGATCGGAAGGTCTGGCTCAGTCGGGCGCCGTGGTTCTCCCGCCTGCACGTCGAGGTGGGTTTGTGTTCCGTCGCGTGTGTTCCGCCTCCCCTCCGCTGCCAGAGCGGGGTGAGGGTTCAGCGCGGCTTGCGGGCCGTCAGCAGGTGGGAGACGAAGGGAACCTTGAATCCTTCGGGAGTCTGGTAGGCACTGAGGCTGTCGGTGATGGCCTGGGCAATCACCGGGATCGTGTCGGGGGCCCTGCGCGCGATCTCCGCGCCGAAGGGCAGGGCTGTGAGGTGTGCGGCGGCGAACGCCGGCAGGGCAGGCAGCACAACGTCGGCGGTGAGTTCCTCGGCCGCCAGGTGCACGAGGCCCGCGGCTGTCGCCGCCTGGAGAAACCGCTGCTTGGTCAGGGCGAACGCCGCAGGCGGCGCGGAGTCGTCGGTGTGTCCAGGATCGGCGGCCCGCGCCGCCTGGCCCTGCGCCTCATGGTAGGGAGACCGACCGCGCGGCGCCCACGACGTGGCGGCAAGGCGCCCGCCCGGGCGCAGCACGCGACCGATCTCGGTCAGTGCAGCGCACAGGTCGGGGAAGAACTGAAGACCCTGCTGGCACACCACCACATCGAACTCCGCGTCGGCGAACGGCATCGCGTCGGCGGGCGCGCGCACCAGCGTGGTCGGCGGGACAAGACGGCGTGCGGCGACATCGAGCATGGCCTGGTTGACGTCCACTCCGACCACCCGGCCGGATGCTCCGGCCCGCTCGGCCGCGGCAAAGGTCAAGTAGCCGGTCCCGCACGCCAGGTCGAGGGCCGCGTCGCCCTCGCCGACTTCGCTCGCCAGAGCCGCCACGAACGGTGCCATCAGAGCCAAGGAGTGGGCGTCGTACCTCTCCGCAGCATCCCCGTCCAACTGAAACTGCAGCCCCGGCTTCATTGAGGTTCCTCAGCTCTTCGGTGTGTGCGGTCGTCGATGCCGATCGCGAATGGTGAGGCCGGCCGGTGCCAGTCGGACGCCGCTGTATGTCGCGGCGGCGCGTCAGGCGAGTGCGGCCTCGTAGACACGCAGCCGTACGGCCGCCGCACGCAGCAGCGGTACGGACAAGCCATGCTGGGCCGCGACCCGGCACAGCCCACCGATGATCGGCTCGACCTCAGTGGCGTGGTTGTGGCGGAAGTCCCGGTACAGGGAGGTGGCGAACGCCGAGCCGGGAGACGTCAGCGTCGAGGTGACCTGGGCGACCGCGTCGCCCCGGGCGGGATGGCCGGCAGCCTCCAGTACCGAGGCCGTCTCCGCGATGACGTCCCGGATCACGTCGGTGCCGTCCTCGACGGGATTGATCTGGCCGACGTGACCGCCGAGCAGCACAGTTGCCGCTCCTCCAGCTGCCATGAACAGCCATTTTTCCCACATGTCCTGCTCGATCGTGGTCGAGGCAACTGTCTTGAACGGTGCCCGCTCGAAGGCCTCGGTGATCGCCTCCACGCGGGACGTGACCGGGCCGGACAGTTCCCCGAGGGTGATGCTCGCGGCGGGCGTGAGCTGCCTGATGGCCCCATCGGTGTCCAGCTGCGTGGCTACCAGGCAGACGCCGCCCAGCAGGTGCCGGGCACCGAAGCGGTCGCCGATGGCGTCGAGGTGGCCGATGCCGTTGAGCAGCGGCACGATACTCGTCTCGGGGCCCACTGCGGGGGCCACGTCTTCCAGGGCCGCCGCGACGGCGGTCGACTTCACGGCGAGGAGCACGACGTCGAACGGCGCGCGCAAGGTCTGCGCGGTGACCGTTGACACGGAGGTCGTCGTCCTTGTTCCGTCGGCGGCGACGAGGGTGATGCCGTCCGACCGCAGGCGATCGGCGCGCGCCCCGCGCACCAGGAACGTCACATCGACGCCTGCGCGGGCGAGCAGCGTTCCGAAATGGCCTCCGACCGCTCCGGCGCCAACGACGAGTACACGCATCATGGTCACTCCCGACGAGGATCTTCACGATTGCCGAAGCTGCCTGGCTCCCTCCAAGGAACCAGGCAGCATGCCTTCCTGCCACCTGAAACGCGAGCGTCCGCCGCGGCGCGACGAACGCCCGGTCGCCCTCCACGGCCGTCCTGCCGACGCAAAGCGATCGCCTGCAGAAGGAACCGGCACCAAGAGCCCACCGGCCCTGACCTTTCGGACGACGCCTGAAGACGCAGCGTTCCTCCCGCCGCTCTCCTTGGCTGACTCCTGGGGTTCGTCTCAAGCAAGCAGGGGGGCGAGTTCCGCAACCACGTCGTCGAGCGGCTGGAGGCTGCCTTGAAGACGACACAGAAGCACGGCGCCCTCGACCGCAGAGATTCCGAGCGTGGCCAGCGATGCCGCCTGCTCGGCTGAGCGCCCCGCACGCGTGAATGCTGCCGCGAGGAGATCGTGCCAGCGCGCGAAGACGTCCCTGACAGCCTCCTTCGCTTCGGGGACAAGATGCTCATCGTCCACGGCGGCAGCGATGATCGGGCAGCCCGCGCGGAAATCGGACGTCACAAGCCTGGTCTTCCAGGAGTCGGCGAACGCCGCCAGCGCCTCTTGCGGGCCGGCACCGTCACTCGCGCGTTCCATCCTCTCCCGCATACGCTCTCCGGCCACTTTCACGGCCGCTCTGATCAGCTCGTTGCGGCCGCCGGGGAAGTGGTAGTACACGGAACCACGCGGAGCTCCACTGTCGGCCAGGACCGCATCGAGGGTCACCGCTGCGGCGCTCTGCCGCTGGAGCAGCCCGATCGTACTGTCAAGCATCAGCTCCCGAGTCGACGGTTTCGCTTTCACCCTCATCGCATTCGCCTCCCACACTCTGACGTATGTAATATAGCATAATCCAGATTTCAGGATGCGGGTACGGAAGGGCCGATCATGGGCATGTCGACCGAAGGCGACCGCTCGGACGATGCAAGGCCGATCCTGGTGACCGGGGCGACCGGACGGCACGGCGGCACGGGCGGCCACGTCGTGAACGATCTCCTCGCTCGGAGCGTTCGCGTAAGGGCACTGGTGCGGGCGCAGGACGAGCGGGCCGAGCGGCTGGCCGCTCTCGGTGCGCACGTGGCAGTCGGCGACTTTGCCGACTACGACAGCCTGCTCGGCGCGCTCGACGGAGTGCGGGCTGCGTACTTCTGCTACCCGGTGGGCCCGGGCATCGCCGAGGCCGCGGGCTTGTTCGCGGCGGCGGCGCGCGAGATGGGGCTGCCGTGGCTGGTCGACCTCTCCCTTGCGGCGTCGGACCCACGCAGCCTCAGCCCACAGGGCAGGGCGCAGTGGGTCGCGGAGAAGGCCTTCGAGTGGGCCGGCATCGAGGGTGTCCACCTTCGGATCGAGGCCTTCTTCCTGGAGAACCTGCTGCAGGTGCACGGCCGGCAGATCCGCGAGAACAGCGTCATCAGGAACGCGTTCGGCGATTTTCCGGTGGGGTGGATCGCGGGAGCGGACGTCGGGGCCATGGCGGCTGCGCTACTCGCCGACCGGATGCTCGTCGACGACCGAACGTCCATTGCCGGCCCGACCTTCCGGATGACCTACGGACAGATCGCCGACACCATCACCGAAGTCACCGGACATCGGGTGATCTACCAAGAGATCACAGCGGACCAGTGGCGCGACGAGATGATCGCCGAAGCCGAGGCCCAGGGCCGGGCGAACCCGCGGGGTGCCGCCCATCTGGCCGCCCAAGCCGTGAGCCTGCGCGCGAAGCCGCAGGCCGCCGTCCGCGACGACGTCACACGCCTCGCCGGAAGGCCCCCGACGAGTCTCGCCCACTTCATCACGGGCAGCAGTCGGCAGCTGACCGGTCACGCCTGATCCGTCCGCCCAGCTGGGCCCAGACCCGGAACGTCAGCGCAGGAGTCGCCGAGGAAGGAATACCAAGAACGATGAACAGCGAATGGATGGTCACCATCCCCACCAAGCGCCTCGAGCAGGAGCGTGAAATTCACGGCGCCCAGTACCTCATCGTGACGGCACGCAACGAGCTGGAAGCACGCAAGCTGGCAGCCAAGCTCGCTCTGCGCAGCGAAATGCGGCAACGGCGCCGCCACGCCGAAGCGGACCTCGAACGAGCATCGGTCGAGCCGTATATTCAGCCGCGGCTGGCGTGGTGAAAATAGCGGCTCGCCAAACCGGTCGATGCAAGCTTCTCCGCCGCGTGTCCAAGGTGCCAAGCGGAAACGGGCCCTCCAGGGCACCGCACCCGCCGATCACTCCTCGGCGTGAGTCTGCGCCGCAGTGCACGACAGACGGCGGCCCTCTGGCCCGACCGCACAACACCGAAGGTCTGACAAGACCGCCCACCTGATGCACCGCAGCAAGGAACCGCATGAGCAGCGAAGAAGGAACGCCCGCCCAAAGTTCCCACGACAACAGCCGACTCGCCTCCGACCAATCGAAGGCCGACCGGCTGCGAAACGGACGCAGGGTCGTGGGTGCGCTGTTGCTGTTTTCGTCGTTCCAGTGGTTCCTGGTGCAGGCGGCCGTCGCCGCCGGATGGCGCACCCACTACTCGCTCACCAGGAACTTCATCAGCGACCTGGGAGCACTGCACTGCGGTCGCTTCCCGTCCGATACTGGCCTGTATGTCTGCTCCCCGGCGCACTCGGCGATGAACGTGTCCCTCATCCTGTGGGGCGCCGCGTGGGCCGTGGGGGCGCTGCTGATCGCGGAACGCAGCCACCGCACCGGCTACATGCTCCTTGCGCTCGGCGGCATCGGGACGATCCTCGTCGGGGTCCGCCCCGAGGACACCGTGTTCGCGGTCCACGCCCTCGGAGCCCTGCTTCAGACGATCGTCGGCGGTGCAGGCATGGCCGTCATCGGCGTGCGCCTTCTGCGTCGAGGCCACAGGATCGTGGGCGTGCTGAGCGTGTTGGTCTTCATCGCGGCCGTCGTCGGCATCATCGCCACGGGCCTGGCCACCGACAGCCGCGCCTTCCTGAGCGTCGGCCTGGGCGTATGGGAGCGCATCAGCATCTGGCCCCAGTGCGCCTGGCTGACCGCCGCGGGCATCGGCATCGCCTGGGACGCCGCCACTCGTCCATCCCGGACAGAACCAGGGGCCTGACGCGCAACACCGCCTGCAGGTGACAGGCCTGGCAGGCTGTCACTTCACCTGCCTGCACAGCCAGAGGCATGTGACCACGCGGAGCGGAACGTGTCGTGCCGGCGCAGTAGCTCCTTCGCGCGACGGGCAGTTCCTCAGCCGGCTGGGCACCCGACGCAGCAAGAGACTCAAGGCGATCCACGTGAGTTCGCCGTCGACGATCTCCTCCTCCGTACCGAAGCAGTGGACGAAGGAGGGACCGCAAGCAATGAGAGGGATAGCATGACCGCCGTCGACTATCAGGGACAGACCACACTCATCACCGGCGCCAGTGCGGGCCTGGGAGCGGAGTTCGCCCGCCGGCTCGCCGCCCGGGGCTCGGACCTGGTGTTGGTGGCCCGACGGAAGGACCGGCTGGAAAAGCTGGCGGAGACGCTCTCCACCGAGCACGGCGTCATGGTGACAGCGATCGCTGCCGATCTCAGCCTGCCGCATGCCGGGCGGATACTCCTCGAGGAGACCGACCGACTCGGTCTGCGCGTCACAAGCCTGATCAACAACGCCGGATTCGGAACCTACGGTGCGTTCCACATGGAAGACGCTGACCGGCTCGGCGACGAGATCACCGTGAACGTGGCCAGCGTTGTCAGCATCAGCCGGGCATACATCGAGCGCCTACGACAGGCTGGCAACGGCATCCTCATCAACGTGGCCAGCAACGCCGCTTACCAGCCCAACCCGCTCCTGGCCGTCTACGGCGCGACCAGGGCATTCGTGCTGAACTTCACCGAGGCTCTGTGGTTTGAGTCGGCCGGCACAGGTCTCAAGGTGCTCGCACTGTCTCCGGGCCCGACGCAAACCGAGTTCTTCGACGTCATCGGCACGACCAACGCCTCAGGCAACACCGTGCTCCAAACGCCCCGGCAAGTCGTTCACAAGGCCCTGCACACCCTCGACCGACGCAACCCGCCTCCAAGCATCATCAGCGGCCGGCGCAACCACCTGCAGGCGCTGTCGGTTCGCCTGCTCACCCGTCGGCGTGCCGCCCTCACTGTCGGGGCGATGATGAAGCCGACGACCTGAACACGCGGGCCGAGCCAGGGAAACGGGTCTCCGTCAGCGCAAAGCCCCGCCTAGGGCCTGTCTGATAATTGATCACGGTTCACGGAGCCAGAGGATGAGCGAAGCGAGCCTGAGCCCCGCTAGGTAGCGGGCGGCCAGTTTGTCGAAGCGGGTGGCCACAGCTCGGAACTGCTTGAGCCTGCTGAAGCATCGTTCGACCACGTTGCGGGCCTTGTACTGCTCTGGGTCGAAGGATGGCGGCCGACCGCCGGCCGCTCCTCGGCGTTGCCGGTTGGCGATCTGGTCGGATCGTTCGGGGATGACCGCCCGTATGGCCCGTGACGAGTACGCCCTGTCGGCGATGACCGTCTCTGGCTTGCGGCGGGGCCGTCCTGCAGACAGGCGAGGCACTCGCACTGCTTCCAGCACCGTGTCGAATACCGTGGAGTCGTTGACATTGCCTGGGGTCACGACGATGGCCAGAGGCAGGCCGCGGCCGTCGGCCGCGAGGTGCACCTTCGTGGTCAACCCGCCTCGTGACCTGCCGAGCGCCTGGCCAAGCATTGAATGCGATGCACCTCCCGGTTCGTCCGGTGCCGATACCCCCTTTTGCGGGCTCCGGCGGCATGCTGGTGGGCACGGTTGATGGTGGAGTCCACCGACACCGTCCACTCCAGCACTCCGGTCGAGTCGTCACGCGCCTGGACTGCTTCCAGCAGACGAGCCCATGTGCCGTCCGCTTCCCAGCGCGCGAACCGCTCGTACACCGTCTGCCACGGTCCGTAGCGTTCCGGCAGGTCGCGCCATGGAGCGCCGTCCGCAATCGCCACAGCACTCCGTTGATCACCTGTCGGTGATCACGCCATGGTCGGCCCCGCCCGTCGGCCTTCGGCAGCAGACACTCCAGCCGGTCCCAGGCCGCGTCTGGCAGCTCCCCGCGGCCCACCGCGCGATCTCTCATGGTCGAGTCCTCCCGGAATCGAGTCGCCGTCCGTCACCCCTCGGCAAGCCGCACGAACAACCATGAAGTGCCAGGTCAGCAGCGCGTTACGAAGAACACAGGCCCATAACTGTCGTCTTCGGGCAGCCCGACACCTGGGGCACCCCGGACACCGAAACGGTCGCCGACACACGTCGGCACTGCAGCGCCCGCGCGGCGATCTGCCTCTTGTCGGGGGAGACGGGGGTGAGCGTCGGCCGGCCGAACCGGCCGTCCTCGATGTCGTCGAGCCCGACGACCGCCAGGTCCTCCGGCACCCGCAGCCCCCGGACGTACGCCGTGTGCAGCGCGCCCAGCGCCAGTTCGTCGCTGAACGCGAACACCGCGTCGGGCGCGTCGCCGGAGTCGAGAAGTTCGAACATCGCCCGGGCGCCGTCGCCCCGGTGCAACGCCCTCACCGGACGCTCCCACGCGGGGCACGGGGTGATCCCGGCACGCCGCAGCGCCGTACGGTAACCCTCGGCGCGCAGCTCGGCCGTGCCGGTGCCCACGCGCAGATGCGGCAGCAGCTCATCCTCCTCGTCGCGGATGTCCTGCCGGGCGAGGGCGAACTCCTGCTGGAGCTACTCCGCGCGCCAGGGGTCGTCCAGGGACCGCTCGATCCTTGCGATCAGCTCGTTGATCTCCTGGTGCTCCTCCTCGACCTGACGCGTGAGCGCCTCCCCGGCCGGTGCCACGCGACGCAGCAGCGGCCACAGCACGGTCTCCTCGGCGAAGGCGTGGCTGAACACCAGCTGCACGATGTCGAGCCAGAGCGCGTCCAGCTCGTCGGCCGGGAGGTCCTCGGACTGGCAGCGGCTGATCATCGCGTCGAGCCGTGCGTGGTCCCGGCGCTGACGCATCAGGATGCTGTCGTCACCGCCGAGCGAGTCGGCGTCCTGGAGGGAGATCGAGGCGGCGCCCACGGTCATGGTCAAGAGCGGTTGCGTCGGGAGGCGATCGCGGACAGTGCAATCGCAATCGCCGACGTCGAGGGGCTGGAGGCGGTGACCATCCGCAGGCTGGCTAAGCAGCACAATGTCACCCCAACCGCCCTGTACTGGCATTTCAAGGAGAAGGACCAGCTACTCGACGGCATGGCGGAGCGCCTGTTCGCGAACGTGGAACTCCCCCCCGCCCGAGGACTCCTCGCCGTGGGCTCAACAACTGAGCGCGGTCCTGGCGGCGTTCCTGGCCTCCCTGCGCCCCCAACCCGCCGTCGCCCCTCTGCTGGTCGCCGCGGGTCCTCGCGTCCCCGGCGGGCCTCGCCCTTACCGAACGCACCCTTTCGCTGCGGCTCGGCAACCTGCCAGGGGACCGCACTGCAGAAGTGGGCGGGTATCTGCTCAGTGCCGTCATTGCCCTGGTCACCGCGGAGCCTGGACGCGAGCATCCGAGTGACGAAGTGGCGCGCGAAGATGCCGTTCGAGCAAAGAGAGCGTCGCTCACAGCCTTGTCCCCCGTCGGTACCCAACGGTGGTCTGGTGTGCGGACGCACTGGCCGATTGCGTGAGCCCTGATGAGTACTACGCCTTCAACCTCGACATGCTCGTCGGCGGTGTCACCTCCATGACACACCGGCCGGCGCCAAGTGAAGCGAGGACAGCCTCGACCCCCCACGCCGACTGAGGCTTGATCCTGGTTGGCTGATTTCCGCCCGCTCGTACGTGTGCTCCCACTCAGGCTTAAATCCGCGGAGCGGAATCAGTTACGTACCCGTTCGCGATACCGCCGGGAAAACAGGCCCACGCGCGAGTTTCTCCTTTTGCGGAAACGAGATTCTGCGAATCTGCGCGCTTCGGTGTTTGACCTGCTCGCTGACCGAAAGGGTGATCTCGGCCAGGGTATGGACATAGGAGGACACCTCGCTCAGTGACGGGATGGCGGGACCGCGGTTCAGGGCGCGCAGTTGGAAGTTGAGCCGGTCGACCTGATTGGCCGTGTCGTACAGGGCCAGAGCCTCGGTGATGCTGGACATGGCACGTTCCTCGGGAAGTTGGTGGTGCGGGGCGTGTTGGGCTGGGTGGTGGGTGTACGGCCGGGACTGTCTGGCGGATGGCCGGTGCGTCAGCGTCAGCGTCAGCGCCGGCGCGACGGGTTCGGTGGTACGTGCGTGCTGGAACTGGCGGCGGATGTGGCGGAGAGGCTGGCGCCGGTGGTGGCCCGGGGGCTGCGGGCGCGGGCGGCGTGCAGGAGTGGTGAGGCCGGGTTGGTGGCTGTCAGGTCTCGCAGATAGCTGTGGGCTTCGCTCAGGTTGTCGCGGGCGGTGGTGAGCGCGGTGGCGATGCGGGTGCGGGCGAAGGCGATGTTCACGTCGGCGTTGCCGTACAGGTCGGGGAAGTGGTCGATGAACAGGTGGGCGCTTTGGGCTTTGACCAGCTCGTTGACCGCCCGGCCGGCTGCGGCGACGGCGTGGCACAGCTGGTCCGCGGTGGCCGCGTGGAAGGACCGGTCGGCGGGGGCACAGGTGGTCAGCGCAGCGTGGGCGTCGTGGATTTTGGGGCCGAGGCGGGCTGTGAGGCCGACGACGGTGGTGAGGGCTTCGGACAGGTGCTGCGGGGCGGGGCCCGGTGTGCTGAGGGAGCGCAGTGCGGCATCGAACTCCGCTGCGAGCGCGTGGAGTTCGGTGTCCGGCTGGTGCGGCTGATTCATGCGTGGCTCCGGGAAGGCGGCCGTACCGGCGGCACGGCAGGGGGTTTGGCGGGTGCCCCGGGTGTGGGGGCGGGTGGGGTGCTGCGGGCGCGGGCGGCACGGACTTGCGCGGGCGGCGGGCCGGCGGCGGGGGGCTCATCGCGAGCCGGGGTCGGTGACAGCGACCCGGTGGCGGTGGTCCAGCGCTGGCGGATGTCGTCCAGGACGACGAGAGCGGCCAGGGCGTGGTTGATCAACGGGCCCGGGGCCAGGGCATCGGTCGAGGCGAGGTCGCGGAGCGTCTGGGCGGAGGCGGCGGCGGTCCGCAATAGCGCCGAGCGGACGACCTCCTCGCCGAGCCACTGCGCACTGCCGGGGCCGATGCCCTGGCAGATGGCGGTGATCTCCTCGCCGGTGACGGTGCCGTCGGCGAGCAGGCCGCGCCGCTGCGCCTCCCACAGCAGCGTGACCTGGTCGACGGGTTCGCCGCGGTGGTGGAGCGCGCCCAGGCACCTGTACAGCTCGCCGTGCGCGCGGTCGGCGAAGTCGCCGGGTCGCAGCCAGTCGACGACCTCGTCCATGCCGGACGGCTGCTCGGTGAGCGTGGCCAGTAGGAGCCGTTCGTTGTCCGCGACCTCCGGGGCCTCGGTGGGGGCCGGCCTCGCGTGAGCGAGCGCCGGTGGAGGGGCGGCGGGCCGGGGTTCGGTTCCCCAGCGCCGGGCGAGGTCTTCCAGTACGGCGGCCAGTACGTCCGCGTGGTGCAGGGTGGTGTCGACCTCGCCGCGGATCGCGTCGTCGCGGGCGGTCTGGTGCAGGCGTACGGCGTGTTCGGTGACCGTGCGGTGGATGGCGCCTTCCAGGACCATCCGCCCGTAGACGGGGGCGTGTGCGGGGCGGGGGCAGGCCGACACCAGCACGTGCGCGTACACCGAGGTCACGCCGGGCAGGTGCTTGCCGGCCTCCGTGACGGCGTCGTTCACCCACGCCAGCGGCACCGTGCCGTCGGCGGCCAGGACCGGCTGGCCCTGGGAGCGCAGGTGGCGCAGGGCGGCGAACAGTGCCTGGTGGGCCGGCCGGTGGAAGTGCTCTGGTTCCAGCCAGCCGAGGTGGTCGAGCTGGTCGGGGTCGAGCAGGACCGCACCGAGGACGGCCTGCTCGGCCTGCAGCAGGGGCCTCACCGCCGCCCCCCGGGCTGCGGGGGCGGGGCGGCGACGGCCCGGTCGGCAGCGGCCATTGCTACGGCGTAGCGGTCCAGCTCGACGGCGAGCGCCCGGTCGGCGGGAACGGCTCCGGCGCCGGCGGTCAGCAGCCAGCGCCCGCCGTGCCGCGCAACCGGCAGATCACCGAAGGGCCGGGTGAGGGAGGAGGTAGCGGAGAAGGACATGGGTGCTCCAGCAGGCAGGAAAGGGGGTGGTCATGCGGTGGTGTCGAAGTCGTCACGGCCCAACGTGGCCTTGGCAAGCGCCCGTTCGGTGATCGCCTTCGTGGCGGCGGCCGACGCGGGGCCGATCGTCTTGGCGGCAGGCTCCTTGTACCAGGGCTTGAGGTTGAGCATCGCGGCCCGGATACCGGTGGCGAACAGCAGTGCCTTGCCCTTGGGCAGGGCGCGGATCGCGTCGGCGGGCAGGATCCGCTCGGCGCGCATACTGACGGAGGTGGACTTGCCGGAGTCGCTGGTGGAGACCGAGGTGGTCTGCACGTCGTGATCGCCGATCATCCGGCTCAACTTGTCCGCGAAGTCCGCGTCATCGATGCCCGATCCGATGATCTTGACGGTGGCGGCGGACCACAGGGCGTCCATCCCCTGTTCGCCCCAGCACTTCTGGCCCTGCCGGTAGGACTGCAGGATGGTCATCGGGATGACGCCCCGGCTGCCCAGGTGCGAGTACAGGTCCGGGAGATCCGAGATCCGGCAGACGTTGGCGGCCTCGTCCAGGACGCACAGGGCGGGCGGGTCGAGCCGTCCGCCGGAGCGTTCGGCGACGACGACGGCCGCGCGCATCACGGCGTCGGCGGCAGCGGCGATGATCGCTGAGGCGGAGCCGCCGCCGTCCTTGCTGAGCAGGTACAGGGTGTCGCGGGAGGTGGCGAACGCGTGCGGCTTGAACTGCGGCAAACCCTTGGCGGGGGTGACCCAGGCGGCGATGTCGGGGTCGAGCAGGCAGCTGGCGTACTGGCGGGCGGTTTCGTAGATGCCGTCGCGGGTTTCGGTGGCGCCGGAGACGGTGCCCTGGAGTTGCGCGGCGACCGCGTCGTGGCGGGCGTCGGTGAGTAGATCGACCGGGGTGCGGTCGGCCGGTGAGGCGAGCCACGCCAGGACGTCGGTGATCGGCCGCCGGTGCGAGGCGGCTGCCAGGAACAGGGCACCCAGCGTGTTGGATGCGGCGGTGGACCAGAAGTCCGAGCCGTTCGACTCGTCGACCGATGCGGCGACGAAGTGCCCGGCCAGGCGCTTGGCCCCGGCGAGGTCGCGGGCGTCGGCGAGGATGTCCCACCACATCTGGCGGGGGTGGTGGGCGATCTGCTGGGGGTCCAGCGTCCACACCGTGCCCACCGCGGCGCGGGCGTCCACCGTGGTGGTGAAGGCGTCGTTCGCCGCCTTGTTGGAGGTGAGCAGGACCGGCCCGGGGGCGGCGAGGATCGCGGGGATGGCCAGCCCGGACGTCTTCCCGGAACGCGGGGCCATGATCGCGACGAGCACGTCCTCCCAGGACGCGCGCACCTCCGTCCGCCCGGGGGAGAGGGTGCCGAGGAGGATGCCGCGGTCAGCGGGGGAGACCTCTTTTACGCTCCCGGTCGGCCAGACTCGGCCGCAGGGCCTGCGCCTTCGCGGTGATCTCCTTGTCCAGCAGCGGGGCGAGTTCCGCCTTGCGCGCAAGGCCGGTCCTCGCGCCGCCGCGTATCCGCAGGTACAGGACGCAGCCGGTCACGGCGAGGACGAGGGTGAGCAGGCCGGGGATGATCCGGGCGCCGATCAGCACGGCGGTGGTGCTCAGGTGCGGCCACAGCACATCGGGGTGCAGGAGGGCGTCGGTTGCTCGGAACGGTGCCCAAGGTCCGCTGCCGACGACGGTGTTGGTGAGGTTGCCGGTGAGCCAGGCCAGGGAGCCGAAGGCGAGGGCGGCAGCCAGGGCGCCGAAGAGCAGGTAGAGGAGGGCGTCGGTGCCGGTGGTGGTCGAGGGTGCGCTGGTACGTGGAGAGGGCATGACAGGGTCCGGGTGTGAGAGGTGAGCGGACGGATGGCTGATGTGCGGTGGGTTCTTCTGCTGGTCATGGCGGTTTCCTAGCGGGTGCGACGGATGGCGGTCGAGGTGGTCGGCGGCAGGGGTAGCGAGGGGGCTGCCGCTCCGGGTGAGCGGATGCCGGCAGTTGGAGAGGTGCGCGTCGCGGCTTGCTGCCGGCGCAGGTGGTGAGTGTGGTCGGCGGCCAGGGCGTCTCGGGAGAGCAGTATCGGGTCCACGTTCGTGGTGAACCCGGCGCGGGTCAGTGCCTGTGCTGCCCGGGTGGCGCAGGCTTTGTCCTCGCTCCAGTCGTCGTCGCGGGCCAGGACACGGCTGTCGGGGCCGGGCCGCGCGTGGTCGAGGGTGAAGCCGTGCTCCCACAGGATCTGGTGGGCGGTCGGGGATATGCCCGTGCGGACGTCGGCGAAGACCCTGTGCTCGTACCAGATCTCGACGTCGGTGCCGTACTGGTCAGCGCGGTTCGGCGTGGCTGGGAAGTCCTTTGCCGCGGCGGCGGGCCCGGCGGGGGGTTGGGCCGACGCCGCCCGGGTGTTCGCCGGCGCAGTCGTGGCCGGACGGGATTGCAAGGAGGCATTGTGGATGGCCTGGTCGACGGCCGCGTCGATGTCGTGGTGCGCCTGTTCGACGGCTTGGTGGATCATCCACAGTGCGGGGATCAGGTGATGTGCGGGCAGTTGGCCCCACGTCGGTGCGGAGCCGTCGAGGGTGAACCGTGAGGCGATCGGCTCGTCGAGGATTCCGCCGAAGATCGGACCGTCGCTCAGGTCGTCGGCGATGAGGTCGTGGGCGAGGGTGATCGCTGCGTGCCGGATGTCCCCGCCGGTCGCCCAGCGGCCGACGTCCGGCGGCAGGAGGAAATCCAGCGACTCCGGGGCGCCGCCGGGGCGGCGAGGTCCGGTGCCGAGGGTGGCGAGCGAGGTGTGGTCGGCCGCGTCGAGGATGAGCAGGTGCAGGCGGCGGGTCACGGCGGTGAAGTCCTCTGCCTGCAGAACGGACCAGGTTGTCGACAGGCCGGCTGCGCGGGCGCTGGCGATGGCCTGATCCTGAAGGAAGTCGCCGGTACCGGAGGGGTGGTCGAGGCGGCTCAAGCTCTGTGCGCAGACGTGGGCAGCGGCGCGTTGGACGTCCTCGGCGGTGAAACCGAGGCCGGTACTCGGGTAGGACTCGGACACGGGTGCTCCATGGGTGGCGCCCGGGCGGGGAGCACACGGTGGTGTGCGCTGCCCGCCGGGCTGAACGTGACGTGGACGTGGGGATCGGCTCTGCCACCAGGTCCGGCCGACTCGCGTGTCGCGGTCACGGGGCGACCGCCAGGGTCAGGCCCTCGACGAGAACAGCCAGCCGCTCGCGGGCGGTGGCGGGGCTGTCGGCGGTGACGATGAGGAACCCGATCCGCCCGTTGGCGTTGCCCTTCGGCGGCAGGGCGACGCGGTCGCCGACGTCGTGCAGCCAGGCCACCTGGTGCAGCCACGGGAACTGCCGGCCGGGTTCGGCTGCCAGGCGACGGGCGGTGAGGATGCCGTCGGCCGGGGGATAGAGGATCTTGATCGCGGCCGTCTGGTGGGCGCTGGGTGTCAGCGAGGGATCGTTTCCGCAGGCGATGTCGGCGGCGATGCGGGGCAGGTCGAGGCCGGTGGCCAGGCTCACGAGTTCGCCGATGAGGTCGCCGCCGATGCGGGAGTTGACCTCGATGATGCGGGGGCCGGCGGCGGTCAGGCGCATCTCGACGTGCTGGACGCCGTCGGTGATTCCCAACGCCCGCACGGCCTGGGCGGCTGTGGGGGCGACGTGCGGCAGGAGCGGGTCGCCGGCGGTGACGGTGTGGCCGGTCTCCTCGAAGTACGGGGCGAAGCCGACCTCCTTGCGCGTCACCGCGACCGCGGTCGTCGTGCCGCCGATGGTCACGCATTCGACGCTGATCTCCGGTCCGACGAGGTACTCCTCGACCAGCACGCCCTGGCCTTCCGGGCCCTGCTCGCCTGCGCCGGCGGCGGCGAACTCCCAAGCGGCGGGCAGCTCTTCGGGGGTGTCGACGCGGATGACGCCGATGCTGGCCGCGTGCGACGCGGGCTTGAGGACGACCGGGAAACCGGTACGGGACGCCGCCGTCGTCGCCTCTTCCAGCGTGTCGACGCGGGTGGACGTCGCGGAGGGCACGTGGTGCTCGGCGAACTTCGCGCGGCTGGCGGACTTGTTGCGGCCGGCGTTCATCGATTCGACGCTGTTGCCGGGCAGGCCGAGGCGGGCGACGAGCTGCGCGGTCGGGACGAGGCAGTATTCGTCCCAGGTGACGACCCCGGCGATGGCGTGGCGCTGGGCTAGGGCGAGGCCGGCGGCGACGACGGCGGCCGGATCGTGGGTGTCGGCGACCTCGTGGTCGACGACCAGGTGCTGCTGCCAGCTCGGCGGCTTGGTGTCGATCAGCGCGATCGGGTACGCGGCGGCGACCTGCTCGGTGCAGTAGCCCCGGTACACGGGGTCGGTTCCGCCGACGACGATGAGCAGCGGGCTGGTGGATCGGGACATGGGAAACCCTCCATGGGGCGGGGTACGGACGGGAAGAAGACAGAGCGGAAGAGGCGTCGGAGTCGGAACGACGGTGGTCATGGCGCGTCCACCGGCTGGACCGACTCGCTGCGGTGGGCCGCGAGAACCCGCTCGGGCCGGGGTTCGCAGTCGGCGCGGTGGCGGCGCAGGCCGTGGAAGCAGGCGGCGAGAACCACTCCCTGCAGGACGGCGCAGACCAGCAGCAGGTGCGGAAGGCTAGTGGCGGGCACGGCCGCGACCAGGGCTCCGGCCACCGGCAGCGGCAGCAGCACCACGATGATCGTCACGGCCAGGGTCGAGCCGAACGCCGTAGCCGGGATGAGGCGGGCCCGCAGCGTGCGCAGAACCACGGTCAGCGCGCCTTCCGCCGCCATCAGAACCGCGACGGCGGCAGCGTAAGCGGCGAAGCCGGGGGCCAGGGCGACACCGAGGCAGGCGACGGTGGACACAGCGGCGGCCACAGCGCCGACCGGCCACACCGACCAGCGGTCGATGGCCCGCCGGGCGGCGATCACGGTGAGCAGGGAGGCGACGGCCGCCGCGCTCCACACCGCGCCCACGGAGGCGGTCGAGTGGTGGAAGCGGTGGATGACGGTGATCGGGGCGGCGGCCTGCAGCACCCCGCTGGCCAGGTTGGACGCGGCCAGCCCGCCGATCAGCCAGGCCAGAGCCGGAGTTCGGCGCAAGGTCCGCCACCCGGTCAGCAGACTGCTCGGCGCACGGCGGTGGCCCGCCGCGACAGCGGCGGCGATGGGGGTGGCGACCGCTGCGGTCATCGCCAGCAGCGCGACCACGGCCAGCAGGACGCCGGGCCCGGCCAGCAGCAGCACACCGCCCAGCAGCGGCCCGACGAGAACGGCGCCCTGGTCGATGCCGGTCTGCGCCGCCTGCAGACGGTGCGCCTGGTCGCCCAAGTCGCGGGCGGCTTCGGCGGCGAGGGTCTCCACCGCGACGAAGGAGACCTCCGCCAGCAGCCCGGACACCGAACCGAACGCCAGGACAACGGCGGTTGTCGCGGTCCCCGTGCTGGGCAGGGCCGTCAACAGCCCGGCGGCCAGGGCGACCACGGTGGCGCGGACGACGTTCGTGGCGCGGAAGACGTGAGCGGCGCCGAAGCGGTCGGTCATGGTTCCGGCGAAGGTGAAGGCTGCCAGGCGCGGGGTCCACTCCAGCAGGAAGGCGATGCCGGTCAGGGCGGTGGAGCCGGTGGTGATCAGCACCAGCAGCGGGATGGCGTACGTCGCCGTGGTGCTGGCCAGGGCATCGGCTACCCGCATGAGATAGAGGGGCGCTTGGCCGTCGGAACGGAGGGCGGGCATCACGCGCATCGCCGGTCACCGGTTCCGGGGGGCGCAGTCGCGCGCCGGGCCGGCGGGCGGCGCCGCGGCCGGAGTCGGGGAGGCGGGGCTTTTGGCGGCGGATCCCTGGGTCGCGGCGGGCGAGGTGGCCAGCGCGGCGCTTCGGGCGTCGTGCACCGCAGCCGACCGTGCCGCTGCCTGCTCCTGTGCCGGGACGGCGACCCGGCGCAACTCCTCATCCGCACCGACGAGTTCGCCCTGCGCTGCGGTGAGGAACTCGGAGGCGAAGCCGAACCGGTCGGCGAGCTGGTACGCCTCGTCGTCCAGGTCGGTGATCTGCTCTCCGGCCGCCTCCAGCGCCTCCCTCACTCGTTCCAGGACGCCGTGCTCGGCGTGCAGCAGGGGGGCGACGGCCTCGGCCAGCTCGCCACCGCTCTGGGCGCCCCGGATCCGGTCGGCCACCGCCAGGAGCTGCCCGCCGAGGGATTGCGGGTCGGAGGGGGCGGTGTCGAGGACGGGGTCGAGTTCGACGGCGTAGCGGGCGGCGCGGAGCATCTCGGCGGCGTGGGAGGCGACAGCCGCCTGTTCTTCGCGTCCCATCGAGGTCGGAAGGCGGTGGCGGGGACCGTGCCAGTCGCTCGCGTAGGCGAATCCGGCGTGGTTGAGCAAGGACTTGGCGAGGCTGTCGCCACCGCGGGCGACGACGCTGCCGCTCGGCTCGGCGGCGATGGTGACGGTGATGGGCATCAAGTTCTCCAGGGCTGGAGTCGTGGTGGTCGGCAGGTGGCCGATTTCGCTGGCGATGCGGCGGCATTCGGTCTGCAGGTGGAAGGCGTCGCGGTAGGCGTTGTGGAGACGGCCGTCCTCCCGGGCGAGGGTCGCCACGACGTGCACCTGGCGGGGCTGGTTGCGCAGGGCGATCCAGCGGCAGGCGTCCGGATCACCGCCGGACGCGACGGTGACCCCCGCGACCCGGCGGGCGACATCCGCCCACTGGGCGTCGCTCAGATCGCGATGGCGGGGATCGGAGCGGACCGAGCAGATCCACACCGGCCGCTCCGGCGCGCGGGTGCCAAGGCGTTCGACGGGCGCGTCCAGGGCGTGAGTCAGGTAGGGCAGGGTGTCGGCGTGGGTGAGCAGGTCGAGCGGGGCGCCGTGGCAGTCACCGCCCACCAGGCGGGGATTGCGCTGGTCGCCGCGCTCGCCCGGCCCGTAGAGGTAGGCGAGCAGACCGGCGGTGTTGCTGGCGCGCTGCAGGTAGGCGATCACGGCATGGACCTCGAAGGAGAGCGAAGGCGCGGAGCCCGTGGTCGGGCTTCCGGGTGATGAGGATCCGCACGATCCGCGATTTGGCCCGTCCGGAAACCGGTGGTAGAAGCCGGGCACCTTCGTCACGCCGGCGCGTGGAGCCCGTGGTCGTGGGCGAAGTACGCGCAGGCCGAGCGGGCGAAGTCGGCGTCGCCGTGCAGCCGGGCCCAGCGGCCGTCCTGGCGGATGACGGTGGCGACGATGTCGAGCCCGCCGGCCTGGTTGCGCAGAGCCACCCCTTTTCTGCCTTCTGCGTCGTCTCAGCGTGTCCTGCGAATGGCGTTGGTGGCCGCCGTGGCGATGGCGGCGGGAGCGCTGGAGGGCTGGGGCAGGTGCAGCAAGGTGGTCCCCGGCAAGTGCTGGGACCTGGCGGTGAGGGTGAGTTGGAGTACGGCGCAGCCGGCGGTCGTGAGCTGCTTGACGCGGGTGACGGCTTGAGCGGTTTCGTCAGGGGTGTAGATGGCGTCGGTGACGATCATGAGGAGGCGGCCGGCGCCGGGGCGGCTGAGTTCGAGGCCGTGGTCGAGCGCGTCCAGGGCCTTGGCGAGGTTGTGACTGCGGCCGTTGGCGCCGAACGTTGTCACGCGCTCCGGTGCCCGGTGGGTGGGTCGGGTCACGGCGGTCAAGTGCGTGTCATAGGCGATGGTGGCGGTGCGGGAATCTGGGTCGGTCAGGGCTGCTGCGCGTGCCACGATCCAGGCAGCGGAGGCGACGGGCGCGCAGGCGGCACGCATGGACGCGGAGACGTCGACGGCGATCCCCACACGCAGGGGTGGGGTGGGGGAGCTGCGCCGCCGCGTGCGGGTGAACGGTTCCGCGGTGGGGACCGACCCGGCCGCGCGCTGAGCGTCGCGGGCGAGGGCGGCGCGCATGTTGAGGCGGCCGGGCGGGGTGGGGCTGGTGGTCCGCTCCTCGGTCCGCTCGCGGTAGGCGGCGGCACGCAGGGCGCGGCTCAGGCGCGCGGCGGCGCTCTTCTCGGCGGCGGTGGGCTTGCGGGTGCCGGTGACCGGTGTGCCGTAGGGCGCCGGTGTGCCGTCGGGACTGACGGTGGTGCCACGGGTGTTGAAGACCGACTTGGCGGTGGCAGCGGCCTTGCGTCGCTGGTCAGCTTGCTGGGCGCGGGTGGTGGCCTTTGCCCGGGACTGCGCGGCCACGGCGTTGTCCGCGGCAGCCCGTGCCGCGAGGTCGGCGGCGTCGTTGGCGTCCATGCTGTCCAGGACGACCGCGGCGGCGGCGGACAGCAGATCGCTGAGGTCCTCCGGCACGGGCAGGGCGGGGGCAGCGGCGTCCAGGGCGTCGCACCAGTCCTGGGCGTGCGCGAGCATGCTCTGGGCGTCGTGGTCTGCGCACTGGTGGGCTGCGGTCCAGATGCGGGTGAGGTTGGCCAGCAGGTCTGCGCCCAGCACTTGTTCGCACAGATCGGCGACGGCCTGGGTCTCGCCGGCGTCCAGGATGCCGACGTCCCGGCGGCTGAGGATCAGGGCCGCCACGCTGGCGGCGTGCTCGATGCCCTGGAGGGTGGGGTGGGCGATGTCGGGCATGACCAGGGTTCGGGCACTGGTGCGGAGGTACGTGCGGTCGGTGGGCCGCGTGATCAGGTGAGCACCTTCGATGCGGCTCTCCTCCAGTAGGAGCGCGGCCTCGACGACACGGGGGTCTGCTCCGGCAGGCGGTGTCCAGACGGAGTGGGCCGCGTGGGCGGCCTCGTGGACGACCACGCCCCAGGCGGCGGGATACCGCTCCTCGTCGCCCACGATCCGCGGATGGATCTCATGGGGCTTCAGCGGGGCGAACAGCCGGGCGTCGAACTCGACCTCGCCCAGCGTGGGGAAGAACGCGGCCGGTGCGCCGCTGCGCGTGCCGGGGCGGCAGGTGACGAGCAGGTCCTCGCGGCCGGACAGGGCGACCAGCCGATCGCCGAGCTCGGCTCCCACCCGCAGCCACGCGGCCGGGGAGGAACGGGGCTGTGCGGGCGGGGCGCCGTCGTCGTCCCAGCGCGCGAGATCGGCGTCGACGTCCGGCGTGATGGCGGGGGTCTGGACGTGGTGGTGGGCGCTCATCGCGAGCGGCCCCGCTGTGCGGAGCCGGTGCTGCCCGGGGGCTGCCGGACGGCCGAGGCGGGAAGCTGCTTGCCTAGGGTGAGGGGTGCGACCTCCTTGACGCCGGCGATCTTGCCGACGGCGGCGACGACTTCGCGGTCCTCCACAGGGGCGATGCCGATCAAGTTCGCGAGCGCGGCCCTGGCGCCGAGGACGGCCTCGGCCTTCTGGTAGCTGAGCAGCTCCCGCAGCTGCGGGGCCCATCCCAGCTCACCCAGTTCGACCTGGCGGGCGAGATGTCGGGCGATCCGCACCACCCGGGCATCGATCTTCAGGGCCAGGGCGAGGTCGTAGTCCGTGCCGACCTGGATCTGCACGCTGAACCGGCTCGCGAGCGCTTCCGTCAACACCGCCCCGTGGACGCCGGGATTGTGGCCCGCCACCACGTAGAAGCCCGGTTCGGCCTTGATGGTCTCGCCCTTGTGGGCCTTGACCTGGATCTGCCTGCGCCCGTCCATCGCGGGATACAGCGCCGCCAGAACCTTCGGTGAGATCAGGGTGGCGTCGTCGATCAGCAGGGCGCGGCCTTCGGTCATCGCGGTGACCAGCGGACCGTACTGGAAGACGTAGGCTCCCGCGTCGTCCTGCGTGTACTCGCCGATCAGGTCTCCGACCGTGGTGTCGCCGTCCCCGGCGACGGTGAGCAGGTCCGGGAAGGCAGCCTCGACCAGACTCGTCTTGCCGGTGCCCGGGGGGCCGTAGAGCAGCACCGGCACGTCGGCGTCGCGCAGGCGGTTCAGAGCTTCGACGTCGGGCAGATCGGCCAGCTCCCGGGGGTGGTAGAGCTGGCCCCCGGTGCGACGGATCGGGCCGGTCTGCTTCGGCCTAGCTGCTGCGGGAATGGTCGTACGGGCCGTGGCCGCCTGGACGCGGGGAGCGTGGGTGCCCGGCGGGCTGATCACAGCGGTCTGCGCGGCTGCGGCGGTCTTCGCATTCGCACGGAACTCCGGCTGTCCGCTTCCGCTTTGGTCGGCCTCGCCGCGTCGCACCAGGGTGAGGGCGGCGTTGCGGACGGCGCTGTGCGAGTGGCCCAGCTGCCTGGCCATGCCCCCGATGGTGAGCGTGTCCGCCGGCCGGTCGGCCAGCAGTCGGGCCACCTTGGCCCGCAGTTCGCCGCCCTTGGTGCGCGCTGGACGGGTAGGCGGTCCGGGTGCGGTCACAACGACGCTCCTTCAACAGGTAGGAGAGCGGGCGGGGTTGGCGTGGGCGGCTGGAGGGGCTGGCCGGTCTCGGAGCGGTTCACGGCCTGTGCCGACATCGGCGACCGGGCCAACCGGTGCGTACCGTCGGCGCTCACCGGCCGACCGAGGGCTCGGCCCAGGGGCAGGGGGTGGCCGGCGACGAGCAGCCCGTCGGCTGGCGAGCAGGCCCGTGCGTCCGCGTACCGGGTTCCGTCGCTCCGCAGGCGCAGCCGGGCGTCTCTTCGAAGCCGTCCTGGAGCAGGATGCGCCGGGCGGCGGCGTTGTAGCCGGTGGTGGTGATCTCGCCGGTGATGGTGTGCCGGATCGGAATGAACGGCTCTGCTGGTGCTTCGGGCACGGCGGATCTCCTATCGGTGGTGGCCAGAAAGCCGGTGGAGTGTTGGGCGAAGGCGAGGCGGGCCCGGAGCTTTTAGCGCGTGGCTGGACCACGAACGATGGGCAATGACGGCCGACGTGCTCGGGGCCTTACCGCCCCGCAGCTACCTGACTCGCCTTTCCGCACGTTCTGATGGCCGGGAGTACCGACAACGGCCATGAGCTGTTCCTTCGCAGGGATTGGGGTGTCAGTGGGGGTGGGAGAACGCCACGCGCGGGTCCACCGGCCGGGGGCCCGGGGCGGGGGCTGCGGGTGCGGGGACCGGGGGCGTGGCGGGCAGGCCGGCGCGGGCGGGACTGGCGGCCAGCGCGGCAGCACTCAGGGAGGGAAACTGGCGCGCGGCGGCGTCCGGGCTGCGTTCCCGGGGCGCCGGCCTGGCCGGTGCGGGTCGGCGTCGTGCGGTGACGTCCCGGGCGAGGGAGGGCTGGACGGCCACCTGGAGGTCGGCGCGGTGCATCGCTGCGGTGGCCTGGGCGACCTGGCCGAGAGCCTGGTCGCGGCCGGTGGCCGGCGGCAGCGTGTAGATGTCCAGGCTGGGGTGGGGCTGCCAGCCGTGTTCTTCCAGGAGCTGCTCGCCGGCGAGTGCGCCGTCGGTGGTGGCGGCGATGATGCCGAGCCGGGGGTGGTCGGCGAACGCGACGTCGGGCTGGACGCGTTGCGGTGTGGCGGCGTGGACCGGCGAGGGGGCTTTGGGGAAGGTGTCGAACTCGGCGTCGACCTGGATCTGGTAGTTGGCCCGGCGCAGGAGGTCGACGGCGCGGGTGGCGCGGCCTGGTCCGTCGCGGTGTTGATCGGCCAGTGCGTACAGGTCGGGGTGGCCGGGGACGGGGTGGAAGTCGAAGCCGCGGAGCATCCAGGCGCTCGCGGCGAGGTGTTTGGGGTTGGTGGCGACGATGCCGAAGTCGGGGTGGCGGCCGACCGCGATATCGGGGAGCGGGTTTTCGGAAAGAGGCATGGCGAATCCGTTCGGAGCGAGCAGCGACAGCGGGGTCAGAGAGGGCGGAAGGTCTGCGGGTGCGGATCATGAGCGGTGGTCCTCCAGGTCGGAGACGGTGGCAACGGGTTGGTGAGGTGGTTCAGCGAGTGCGCTCGGGCCGGGCCGCAGGCTGAACGGCCGGGGCGGCAGGATGGGCGGGGGTTGGTGCTGGACGGCTTTGCTGGGCGCTCGGCGAGAAGGCCAGCGCGGCAGCGACGCGGGGCTCCTGCGTGGAGACAGTGTCGGGCTGGGCGTGCCGGGGATGGACGGTGTGGCGGTCGGCCAGGGTGCTGCGCAACTGCTTGATCTCCAGGAAGGAGACGCCCATCTGCTGGTTGATGCGGCGCAGCCGGTCGGCGTAGAGGGGATCGGCCGCCTCGCCGAGCCCCTCCCACCAGTCAGCCGTGGCGTCAAGGATGTTGGCGACCTGGTCGAGGACGCCGTCGCCAGGCGCGGTCAGCTCACTGAGCACGGCGACGGCCTGGCTGGTGTGACCGGCCTGGGACAGGGAGTGGGCGAGGTGAGCGAGACGGTCGCCGAGGTTCACCTCGTTGTCGGTGGGGACCGGGGTGCTGTTGTCGAGCAGGTCGGCCTCGACGGCGTAGGCGAAGCCCTCGGAGCCCAGCATGTCCACGGCCCGGGTCACCGCGCGGCGCTGCTCGACCGGGTCGGTCATCCCGAAGGGCAGGTGGTGGACACGCCCGTGGTGGGTCACTTCGGCCACGAAGCCGGCGCGGTGGAGGACGGCGTCTGCCGCGTTGAACGGTTCGAGCGCGATGGACGGCGCCGGTGAGGTCAGGCCGAGCTGGTCCAGGCGGGCAGACCCGTGCTCCCGGTCGGGGGCTTCGGTGGTGTCTTCCGGGCCGGGTGGGCTGCTGGTGCGGGCGGTGACCCGGGTGCCCTGCCGGGTGATGGTGACCGCGATCTGATCGGGCTGCATGTCGGCACCTCCTTTCTGGGTCGGTCGTGTCCGGCGGTACGGCGCGAGGCCCGTGCCGGGTGGAGTGCCTGCGGGGATGGTGCGAAGTCGAGGATCCGTGGGATCTGCGGCTTGGCCTGTCCGGGATCCGGTGATAGGGCCGTCAGCGGACGCGGCGTTCGGCGGCCGGGCTGTTCGGCGGAGGGGCAGGTAGGGGAGCGGGTGTTGCGCTGGCCCAGTGGAGTTCCGCCACAGTTGTGTGGTGGACGTCCGCGGTGAGATCGTGCATCTCGGCGTTCCAGCCGGGCTGCCACCGCTTCGGCGAACTCCTGGAGACCAACGCCTGCCGGCTCGCCCGGATCGGGCTGTTGGCCGAGACGTTCAGGGGTGGGGCGCACGGCGTTCGGCTTTCGCGGTGGAAGGGGGCGGACGCAAAGGGAAGTCACCGGCCAGGGTTGTGCGGTGGTGAAGGGGGCCCGGGAGGCGGCATGGGTGCCTCGGGCGGCGGCAGCCGGTGGCCGGGCCTGGGCACCGTGGTGGTGGAGCGTGCCCGTGCGGCGGCGACGCGGGCAGCAGCGAGTTCGGCGCGTTCCGGTTCGGCGTCGGCGATGGCGTCCAGCACCGAGGCGTGGTCGATGAAGACGGTCATCGCGTACCAGCCCTCGGCGTTGCGCTCGTGGAGGGTGTCGTTGAAGGCGATCCAGCGGTCGGGGCCGGTCTGCTGGTCGAGTACCGCGGTCAGACGGGATTCCCAGTCGTCATGGATGCGGATGCCCTCGTCCAAGGCGTCGGCCAGTTCCCGCAGTCGGTAGCTCCACCGCTCGGCGGTGGAGGCGGGCAGCGGAAGTGTGGGCAGAGCGGCTGTCGCGTGGTCGATTGCGGCGGCGCCGTGGAAGAGGAACGTCTCGAAGGGCTCCCAGGCTTCGGCGTCGCGCTGGACCTGCCGGCTGCCGTAGGCGTCTTCGTCCCACGGCACGCCCCGCTCGTCGCAGAGGGAGTCCGAGACCGCATCCCAGTCCTGCAGGGCCTTCCGGGCGAGGCGGTGTGCTTCGCGCAGCGCGGGGACGCGTGCCGCTTCGACGGCGTTTCGGTAGCGGGGCAGTAGCCGGCGTTCGACGTCAGCCACGGCACGGAGCGGGTCGCCGGGGACGGCGATGCCGTGGGGCGTGTGGTTGGTGCGTAGCGCGCCGTCGATGCCGGGCGGTGCGAGGGCGGCCACGAGGAACTGCCCGCGGTGCTGGGGGCGGGCGAGGACGACGAAGCGTTCACCGTCGGGACCGTCGAGCAGAGCGGCCTGCTCGTGGACGAAGTCCTGAAGGGCCCACTCGGTATGGCCGTTGTCCCACAGCCTGTCCATCACGTGGACGTGGGTGGGGCTGTTGGGGAAGAAGTCGCCGGTTGCCGCGGACCATGAGCCGGGGAGCCGGTGGGCGAGGGCGTCGCTGAAGGCCCGCAGCCGGTCAGGCGTTTGGTCATCACGGGGAGGTGCGGAGTGGAGGGGCGCGTTCGGATCGGATGCGGGCATGGCGGGTCCAATGCGGGTGAGCGGGAGGGGGTGAGCGGGCCAGGGCGGGGAAGCGTCTGCGGGTCTGGGGCATGGGCGGGTTCCTTTTGATCTGTGGTTCAGAGGCTGCGGGGGTTGTCCGGGCGGGGTTGATCCGGGGGCGTCGCAAGCGGAAGGTCCGAGGCCGGTGGGACAGGTGCTGTGGCCGAGCCGGCGGCGGTGCCGTGGTGTTGCACGGCGGGGGAAACCGCTTCGGCGGCGGTGCGGCGACTGGCGGATGCAGCCGCGGCTGCTGCTGCGGACGGGGTGGAGACCGCAGGGGCGGCGGAGCCGTGGGTGTTCGCCTCCATCCGGGCGAGTTGCTGTTCCAAGACGCGGGCGCGGTCCTCCCGTGTGGCGATGGATGTCTCGAGCTCGGTGAGGGCATCGTCGATGCTGCTCACCAGCGGCTTGTCGACGTACCAGCGGCCGTCGGCCAGCATGTTGATGCGCGCGCGGTAGAAGAGGCAGGTCGTCTCGGCGTCGGTCACCGCGAGGTGGTTGCTGTTCAGCTCGCGCAGGTCGGGATCGGCTCCGGGCTCCTGCGCGAGGATGCGAACCTGGTCGAGGGGGCCGACGAGCGCTTCGACACGGTCGTCGAAGGCGGTGAGCGTCCTCCTCCAGTGCGGACTGAGTGTGTCGGCGCCGGGACCGTCACCCGTCGGCGTCGAGGCTTTCTCCACGGTTCGTGCGGTCCCGGGGGCCGGCGTCAGGCGCCAATGGGGGTCGAACATCGTGGGGGGTTCGGTCGCCGGTTCGGTGAGGCCGAGCATCGACTGGAGTGTGCTGGCGTCCTGGTCACGCCGCTTGATCAGTCCGTCCATGGCGTTGAGTACCCAGTCGAGTCGGATGACCAGGCCGGTGTCGGCGTAGCTGCCGGTGGCGGTGAGAGTGGACACGCTGGAGCACAACCGCCTCAGCTCGTCCTCGGTCTCCGCGAGCTTCGTGTGGAGAAACGCGGCAAGGGAGAGGGCCGGGAGGCGGTGGAAGGCGTCGATGCTGCCGTAGCGCTCAACGAGCTGGGTGTCGTACCGGGTGGTGGGAAGCGGGTGTTCGGGCGTGGTCATGGAAGCTCCGTTCGGAACAGGGTGCGAGGGCAGGGGACCGGGGACGATGGTTTCCGCGGACGTCGGCTTTGGCCGATCCGGGATCGGGTGATAGGGCGTCGGCCCTGCGGTGGTCGGCAGCTGGACTCGCGTAAGACCTGGTGGGGGTCGATGCGTGGGTGCGTGCCTTCAGCGCATCCGGGAGTCGGTGTCGAACAGCGCCCGCTCGGCTGGGTGGAGCAGGTGTTGCGTGATGAAGCTCCGGCCGGCGACTTTCCACAGGCCACGGCCTTTGGTGAGGGCGGCCACGGCTTGGGTTTCGACGCCGGTCAGTCCGAGCAGGGAGGCTGCGGCGGCGAGTTGGTCGGGTTCCTGGCGGTAGATGATGCGGGTGGAGCAGTCGGCGAGCAGGCCCTCGGCCAGGACCCGGCCGCGGGAGCCGGCGTCACCTGCGGACAGCAGGTCGGACAGCCGGTGGATGACCATGAGGTTGGCGATGCCGAGTCCCCGGGAGAGTTTCCACTGGGACTGCATCCGCTCCAGCAGGCCGACGTGCCGCATCACGCGCCATGCCTCGTCGTAGATGACCCATCGCCTGCCGCCGTCGGGGTCGGCGAGGGCGGCCTCCATCCACGCTGAGGCACAGGTCATGGCCAGGACCAGCGCGGTGTCGTCGCCGGAGCCGCCGAGCCGGGACAGGTCGATGGACAGCATCGGCGTGGCCGGGTCGAACGTGACGGTCGAGGGCGCGTCGAACATCCCCGACAGGTCGCCGTGCACGAGGCGGCGCAGTGCGTGGGCGAGGTCCTGGGCCGCGGTGCCCAGGTGTCCGGCCTGGTCGCCGAGCGCGTGGTCGAGGCGGTCCGGGGAGCCGAGGGCGTGGGCGATGTCGCCGAGCAGCGGCACTGTGCCGGATGCCTCGGCTGCCGTGACGACCAGGTCGAGCGCGAGGTCGAGGGCGGTGTGCTCCATCGGCTGCAGATCCCGCTTGAGGACGGTGCGGGCCAGGCCCGCCAGCAGCAGCAAGCGGCGCTTGCGGGTCTCGGTGGCCCAGTCCGTCTCGCTGACCGCGTCGGGCTTGGCGGGCGCGTCCAGCGGGTTCAGCCGGCCGGGCAGTCCCGGGCCGAGCGCGATGGTGTAGCCGCCGAGCGCTTCGGCGACGGGGCTCCATTCGCCCTTGGGGTCGCAGGGGACGTAGACCTTGTAGCCGTGGGCGATGGATCGGGTGGCGATGGACTTGGCCAGCGCGGACTTGCCCATGCCGATGATCCCGGCGAGCACCGCGTTGGGGTTGGTGAAGCCCTCGATCCGGCCGGAGCTGTACAGCGAGAACGGGTCGTAGCAGAAGGCCGCTTCGGCGTGGACGTCGCGGCCGATGAAGATGCCTTCCGCGCCGAGGCCGCCCTCGGCGAGGAAGGGGTAGGCGCCGGAGACGGTGGCGGTGGTCATGCGGTGGACCGGCAGGCGCAGTTTCCCGCCGCGGGCGGAGGCAGGACCGGGGCGCCCTGCGGGCGGGTAGGTCGGTCGCAGCTCCGGGTCAAGGCCCTCTTCCTGCCGCTTGGGTGGGGTGTGGGCGCGGCGGGCCTTGTGGCGGGCTTCGGCGAATCCGGCGCGGGCGGCGCGCTGCTGGGCGCGGGAGGACTTGCGGGGCGCGAAGACCTGGGTCGCGCTGGCGCGGGTGCGGGGCATGAATGTGTCTCCAGACGAACGTGGGGATCAGTGGCGGATCAAGCCGGTGAACGGGGCGTGCAGGTCCGCGGGTGTGCTGCGGCGGCGCACCAGCCGGGCGGCGATCTGGTGGCGGTGGCAGATCGTCAGGTCGGGAGCGCCTTCGGGCAGCCCGGCACGGCACGCCTCACCGTCGGGAACTTCCCCGGAGTCCGGCCGGGGGGCTGAGTGGTAGGCGGCGTGGAGGTGGTCGGCGGCCTGCCAGATCCGGGTGCGCGCGGCACCCAGGCAGTCGCCCTCGATCGGTACGAGCGGGCCGGTGCGCAGGGCGTGGGCGTCGAGCAGTTCGTAGAGGGCGACCAGGTGCTCGTGCAGCGCGTCCAGTTCCGCCCGGGAGGCGACGAGCGGACCGGTGGGGAGGTTGAGGGCGCGGTGGAAGTCGAGGGCGGCGGTGGCGAAGGGCACGAAGTCCTGCGCGGTCGGCGTGCTGGCGGTGCGGGACATGGGGGTGCTCTTTCGGCGGGAAGGGAACAGGCCGGCATCAGGCGGCAAGGGCGAGGGGCAGGGCGGCGGCGGTGAACGCCTCGGCCTGCTGCCAGCGCAAGGCCCGCAGGTCGAGCTGCGCGCCGACCGCCGCGGTCTCCACGACCGCGCACGCAGCCCGCAGCTCCTCCTCGGAGTCGGCCGAGACGGTCAGCAGGCCGGTCAGCGCGACATCGGCGTGCCCGGCGATGAGCTGGCGCTCGCGGGCCTTGATGTCCTGGTACTCGATGGAGTCGGCCTCGGAGTCGACCTGGCCGCGCCGGGCCCGCTCAGCGGCGTCCGCGATCACCGACGCTTTCTTGCGCTGGACATCGCGCAGGGCTGCGTCCAGGCCCTTCGGCTCGTACGACAGGCTGAGCGTGCGGCGAACCCCGGCGGTGAACAGGAGCTGGTGCAAGAAGCCCGCGGACGTTTCGATCCTCGGCCAGTTCTCGATCCAGTAGGTGGTGTGGAAGGCCGTGTCGGTGGCGATGTGGTCGGCGGACTCCACCACCACGACCGGGCCGGCGGCAGCCGGGTCGGCAGCGGGGCGGCCGGAGTCCGACCAACGGTCCAGCGCGGCCAGGGACGTGGGGTCGTAGGCGGTCCGCACCACGGCCGCGATCTCCGTGGCCGTGAGCCAGCCCGACGGGTTGAGGCCGGCGGTGCGTGCGGCCTGGTCGAAGGTGGAGGTGAGCTGCGCCAGCACGGAGAAGGCTCCGGTCAGGCCGCCCCCGGCCTGGTTGATCAGCCGCCGGGTGCCCTTGGTGTCGAGCGAGACCGCGACGTATGCCTCGTGTGGGGCGGCGGCCGGACCGGCGCTTTGGATCAGCTCGCTGTAGACCTGCCCGGCGATGGGGGCGTTGGGGTTGCCGTGTTCTTCCCAGTAGCGGCGCAGCGCGTCGCCGGAGTCGGGGACGGTGCGCTCGAGTACCTGGATGCGGGCGACCTGCCCGGTGCGGGCCAGCGCCGCCAGGGCCCGTCCCCAGCCGGAGACGTTCGCGTGCTGGGTTCCGGGGTCGAGCAGCGCGTAGGCGCGGCTGCTCACCTTGATCACGGCGGTCAGGGCGCCGGTGCCGGGGTGGTGGACGGCGCCGTACCGGCGGTCGGGTGCGGTGACCACCCGCAGCGAGGCGGCGGTGCCGGGCAGGTGCAGAAGTCCTTCGCGGACCGGGCGCCGGGAGGGGCGGGCCAACCAGACGAGCTGGCCGCGGGCGCGGCGCAGGGCGTAGCGGGCGACGATCGGTGTCCAGTCGGCGAGAGAGCGGCCCCGGGAGCGGACGAAGACCAGCAGCAGGATCGCGGCCCATAGCGGGATGAGTTCGAGGGCGCCGACTACGCCGCGGGTGAGGATGACGGCCAGGAGCAACAGGCCGGTGAGGGTGACGACGATCAGTTGCGGTGCGGTCAGGCCGAGCAGGATTCCGCGCTTTGAGCGGTGCGGGAACTTCACGGTGGCCGGGGCGCCTTCGGTGGCGCGGTTGTCAGTCATGGCGGTTCCAGAAGGTAGAAACGGAGGGGCGGGAGCGTGGCCGGACTCATGGGCGGGGTGCGGGAGGAAAAGGGGGCGGACAGCGGACCGGGAATTGCTGCCCGCCCCCTTGAACGGATGGCCGGGTCAGGACTCGGTGGACGGCCCTATCGCTCCTGGGTCGGAGCGGCTGGCAGGCTGAGCTCCTGCGCCGGAGGCTTCCGTCTCGGAGCTGTCTGTGCCTCCGGAGGATGGCCGGGTGATCAGCGGGGGGATACCGGGGCGCTGGATGAGCGCGCGGCCCTTGTCGCCGGTGGCGGTTTCGTTCTCGCCGTAGCGGAAGGTGGTCTTCGGCTGGGGCGGGCCGGGGTTGATGCCTTCCTTGCTGAGGTTGCTGCCGGCGGGGTTGATGCCCGAGGCGACGCCGTCCGGGCCGGCGCCGGGTACCTGGCTGGGGCCTTGCGGCGCGGGTGCGCCGGTGCCCATGCCGCTCTGCAGGGCGAGGCTGCCCGCGGTCTTCGCCGCACCGGCCGCGACCGCGAACCCCGCCACACCGGTGCGGTGCAAGTCGTCGTGGCCGCCGCCGTCGGAGGCCCAGTGCACGAAACGGTAGGTCGCGTAGGGGCAGAGCAGCACGAGGATCATCACGACGAGGCCGGCCATCGCGTCGGACAGCGCGGACAGCCCGTCGTGGGAGTCGGACTTGCCCATCGCGGACACGCCGATCAGGAACACCACGGTCATCAGCAGCTTGGACACGACGAGGGTCGCGGTGGCCTCGATCCACCCGCGCCTCCAGCGCTTGGCGACCTCCCAGCCGCCGCCGGCCCCGGCGAACACCGCCAGCGCGACGAGGATCAGCACGCCGACCTTCCGGGCGACCATCACACCCCAGTACATGAACGCCCCCAGCGCCATGGCGACCGCGACCAGCGCGGGCACGCCCCAGCCGAGGCCGAACATCACCCCGAGTTCGTCGACTTGGATGACGCGGCGGACCGCGTCGGCGGTGGAGGTGTGCGCGGCCTGGAACAACCCGTCGGACAGGGCGTCGACCACGGTGATGGCCACGGAGGTGAACGCGACGGCGCAGAAGGAGAACAGGACGCCGGTCATCGTGCCGACCACGGCCTGGGCGAGGGCCCGTTCGTCCCGGCGCCAGGCCGCCATCATCAACTGCAGGCAGAACGTGCCGACGATCAGCGCGAGTCCGATGGGCAGGAGCAGCTCGTAGTTGTCGCGGAACCAGGGCGCGTTCAAGTCGATGGCGGTGGTCTCGTCGACGGCCTTGGCCGCCAGATCGGCCGCGGACGCGGCGAGGTCGCCGGCGGACTGCGCCAGCCAGGCCCCGATGCCGTCAGTGACGGCCTTGCCGGTGGTGGACACCACCCCGCCGACGGCGTCGCAGACCTTGTCCATCAAGGGGAGATCGCAAGCGGACATGATCAGGTACCTCCTTACACGGGTGGCGGGGTCAGGGGGCGACGTTCGGCAGCACGCCGGCCAGGGCACAGGGCCGGTCGGGGCGGCACTGGACGGCGAGGGTGATCGCGCGAGCCTCCGCTCCGGCGTGGGGAGAGCCCTTCCACGCGATCGACTGGTGGCCGGTGACGGTCACGGCGTAGACGTAGGCGGTGGTGAGCGCCCCGGGATCGTCCTGCAACGCCTGCGTGAAAGCGGAGGGGACGTGCGCGTCGTCCGCGGTGGCGGTGGCGTGCTGGCCTTGGTCGGCCATCCGCTCCCACAGCACCGGCGCGGGCACCAGCTGCTCGACCGAGGCCCGATCGGCGTACTTGCTCTCGCCGGTCATCCACCGGTCAACGGCAGCGAGGAACTCCGGCTGGGAGTAGGCGCGGGTGTCGTACGACCACAACGCGACCGCCGCAGCCTTCCCGAACACGATCGGGTCGTGCGTAGACGGCGGAACCGGCAAACCCCGTGGGCTGCCACTCGCAGACGGCACCGGGGAGCCGGTGGCCGACGGAGACGGCGTAGCCGAAGCGGCAGGAGCAGAGGCGTGGTTGGGGGAGGTGCGGTTGTCACGGGTGAAGTAGGCGGCCAGGCCCGCGAGGCCGACGAGCACCACCAGGACAGCAGCTCCGACCAGTGACCGGCGGCGCAAGGCGGACGAGCGGACCGGGTGCGTAGGCGTCGTGGACATCAGTGAACCTGCGTCCCGAGCGTGGAGAAGAAATCCACGATCCCGTTCGCCGCGCCCAGCAGCAGGGCCGCGCCTGCCGAGACCAGTACGCCCTTCTTGCCGTTGGCCTCGGCCTGGTGGCCGCCGGAGTGGTGGCCCCAGGCCCACACACCGGCGCTGACCGCCAGGGCCCCCACCACGGCGATGATCCCGAACAGGTTGACGCTGCCCATCACCTCCTTGAGTACGGGCAGGCCCGGCAGCCCGCCCTCGTTCGGCTTGATTCCCGGGTCGTAGGCGAGGTGAACGACCTTCTCGGCGAGCAGCATAGGGAACTCCAGTTCGATTAATGGCGCGTCAAAGCGCGCAGGGGCGCAGCTATGGCGCAGAGGGGAAGAGAAAGGAGGGGAGGGGAGGGGAGAAGCGCCGGTCAGGCGACGCGGCGGGCCGCGAGGATCTGCGGCTTCCAGTCGGCGAGGGTGTTGATGTCCACCACGGCGCCGGTGTGCGGGGCGTTGACGATCAGGCCGGAGCCGATGTACATCCCGACATGCTCCGGAGCGGCGGCAGTGCCCTCGGTGAAGACGAGGTCACCGGGCTGGAGAGCATCGACCGAGACCGGCTTGCCCTCTTTGACCTGCGTGTACGTCGTCCGTGACAGGGTGACCCCGGCGGCCTCGTAGGACTGCTGCATGAGACTGGAGCAGTCGCAGCGGCCCATCGGATCCGGCCCGTGCGCATCGGTACACGACCCGCCCCACTGGTAGTCCGTACCGAGCTGCCCCAGCGCCCACCTGATCGCGGTCTGCACCGCCGCCGGAGCGTCGGCCGGGATCGTGTAACCGGCCGGCACCGAGCCCGGCGGGATCACCCCGAAGTCGGTACCGTCCTCGCCCGGAGCGCAGCCGCCTCCGATACCGCCGCGCACGGTGCTCGTGGTGGCGCCTGACGGGGTGGGAGTTGGCGTGGCGCCGCCGGTCGGGGCGAGCAGCGGTTCCAGCGCCTTCTGCAGGGCGGTCGCCAGCGGCTCCCACTTCGCGTAGGCATCGGGGAAACCTGACTTCTGCACCGCCTGGGCGGCCTGGGCGACCGATAGCGACTGCCACCCGGAGACCTGCTGCAGCGCCTCGTAGAACTTCGTCGAGGCGTGGACCGGGTCGAGGATCTCGGTCGCGGTGCCCCAGCCCTGCGACGGCCGCTGCTGGAACAAGCCCAGACTGTCGCGGTCGCCGTAGGTGAGGTTGCGCAGACCGCTCTCCTGCAGCGCGGTCGCCAGCGCCACGATCTGCCCCCGGGCCGGCACCCCCATGGCCAGGCCCGTGGCCTGGATCGTCTTGGCGTTGGGCACCTGATCGGCGGGGTTTTCCAGCCCCGCAACCGTGATGGTGCCGGTGCCCCCGCCGTCCAGGATGGTCTTCACTTCTGCGGCTACCGCCGCGGTATCCACAGCCTGTGTACCGCTGGTGGAACACGAGGCCGCGGCGCTCCCGGCAGTGATACCGAGCAGGGGAATGGCCAGCAGCAGCGGACCGGCAGTGGCCAGGCCGACGACGGCTCCGGCGGTCTTCTTCATCGTCGCCACCGCCCACCATGGCCAACGGCGCCAGCAGACAGCGGGGTTGGGGCGGGGCGTGAGTGGATCAGGGCGTGCTGCATCGCAGCGGCTCCTCGGTACTCGTAGGAGGCGCGGTGCCGGCTTCTCGTGCAAAGCCGCCGGCACCGCGCCGGTGTGAATCCGCCGTGAGGCGGGCCCGGATCAAAGAAGTTGGTAGCTCCTGGACGCCGGTATCAGGTCATGCGCGGCAGCCAGCCGCGCTCGTAATCTCAGGTGGTACACACAAATCCCTCTGGCAGATGTGGAGTTCGAGGCGAACGCGCTGTTCCGGCGGCCTTATTGGATAAGACAACACGGAACAGCACAGGTCAACATGGGTGGAGCGGCGCTCCGCCGTGGTGACGTGGCGAGACAGTAGACCGGAAATCCGGACGCACCAAATGACCCCGTCGTAGGCCGCGGAGAGCACCCGTCCTCGTTAGGCCGGTCCGGAATTCTCGGCTACCCTCCGGCGCAACCTGTCTTCCGAATGCCGCCGTTCGGCATTCCCCGGAGCGTCCAGTTCTCTCGCGCCAGAAAGGCCCCGCGCATGACCTACACGCTGCACCGAGACGACGCCCTCACCGTGCTCAAGACCATCCCCGACGAGTCCGTCCACGCCGTCATCACCGACCCGCCCTACAACTCCGGCGGGCGCACCAGCTCCGATCGCACCGGCCGCACCGCCCGCGCCAAGTACGTCACCAGCAACAGTGCCCACGACCTGCAGACATTCCCCGGCGAGAACCGAGACCAGCGCTCGTACCGCTCCTGGCTGACCGAACTGCTCACCGAGGCGTACCGGGCCGCGGTCGAGCACGCGGTGGCCGTGGTGTTCTCCGACTGGCGCCAGGAACCCACCACGAGCGACGCCCTGCAGATGGCGGGCTGGACGTGGTCGGGCACGATCCCGTGGATCAAGCCCGCGAGCCGGCCGAGGAAGGGCGGCTTCAAGCAGGCGTCGGAGTTCATCACCTGGGGTGTAAAGGGCAGCCTCGACCGCAGCCGGGACCTGTACCTGCCCGGCTACTTCATCGCCTCCCAGCCCCGCAAGGACCGGGTCCACATCACCCAGAAACCGGTCGAGGTCATGCAGCAGCTCGTCCGCATCTGCCCCGAAGACGGCACCGTCCTCGACCCCTTCACCGGCAGCGGCTCAACCGGAGTCGCCGCCCTGCGCGAAGGCCGCCACTTCATCGGCATCGAACTGTCCGACCACTACGCCACCGTCGCCGAACGCAGGCTCCATGCCCAACTGACCCAGGACGACTTCGTCCTGGCCGGACCGGAGGAGTAGGCATGAGAACCCCCAGACCGGGCCGGGTGACGGTAGACGCAAAAAAGGGCGGTTGGTCCACCGGAGAACCGGCGCACCAACCGCCCTTCCTCTTGTTGTCAGGCCGCCTCGAACGACCGCCGGATCAGCGGTCCGGCCTTCTCCAGATCGGCCGCCGACGAGATCCGCACCTCCAGGTCACCCGTCCCGAGATGCCCGATCCCGCGCATATCGCGCGTGAAGCCCTCCTCCAGCACGACCGTGTCCGGGTCGAGGGCGAAGACCAGGATGACCCCGTACGACGGACGGAAGACGACCGACGCAC
Source organism: Actinacidiphila sp. bgisy144 (assembly GCF_057708105.1). Lineage (NCBI taxonomy): Bacteria > Bacillati > Actinomycetota > Actinomycetes > Kitasatosporales > Streptomycetaceae > Actinacidiphila > Actinacidiphila sp. bgisy144. The sequence continues at coordinate 294,287 of NZ_JBYIRM010000004.1, forward strand.
GGTTCACCATCCGCCGGTAGGCGATGTAGTGACGAAGGCGCGCCACCTCCACCTCGCCCCATGACGGTCATGTCGGACCGCAGGTCAACTCCTGCGTAGAGTTTGCGCCTGGTCTCTTCCGCATCTGGGAGCGGTAGTTTGTCGGAGGCGACCTTGGCCAACAGATCGCTGATGCGCCGTTGGCCGTCACGATCCTCCACGTCCGGAATGGAGAGGAGGGCGCGAACCTTGTCCAGATCCTCCTGCGCCTTCGTGGTGGACTCGTACCCGCCGCGCCGGAAGGTGCGCCGCACCTCCTTACCGTCCACGATCGTTGGTGGCAGCTCCTGACGCAGATTCCACACGCCGTGCCGCTTCTGCTTGAACTTCGGGCAGGACTGCCCGTATTGCTTGCCGGATTCCGGGTTCCGGCAGGCGCACCGTCGGAACGTCGAGCCCTTCACGTGCCGTCCTTTCTCAATGAGCACGGCATGCGCTCGTGTCGTCGGGAGTAGGTCTGAGCGCCCTTCATGACGAGGCTGGTGCTTGTCTTGGCCCTTCGGCTTCGTCAACGAAGGCCAACTCATCGGGGAGGGTCGGCGGTGCGAGGCCCCTCTGGCGCATCTGGCGACGGAAGGCGCCCAGATCGGCGCAGTCTTCGAAGGCGTGCTCCTCGTAGCCAGCTGCGCGTTCCAGGAGGGCGGCTCTGCGGTCGCGGTCCAGGGTGGTGGTGGCCTCGCGGCGCCGTTCCTTGGCCAGAGCGGTGGCGGCGGTGGCGGCGGTGACTAGGTCGCCGTGACTGCGGAAGAGGTCGAGCAGGTCACGGGAGGTGCCCGGAGCGGCTGGGTGGACGAGGGCGGTCTCGCCGGTGAACCAGGCAAGGGCGTCCCAGGTCGAGACCTCATGGCCCGGCAATACCTCGACGGTGGGTTCGGTGCCGAGGGGGAAGAGGAGGGCGATTGGTGGGATGCCAAGGACGTCGGCTAGGACGACGAGGTCGACGATCGAGATGCTGGCTCGGCGGCCGGCTTCCAGGTTCTTGATCGTCTGTTCTTTGATCTCGGGGTGCCCGCAGTCGGCGCAGCCCTGGGCGAGGCCGCCCATAGTGAGGCCGGCGGCCTGCCGAGCCTCGCGCATCGCCTGGACCACGCGTGAGGCGAACTCTGTCGGCCAGTGATCTGGTGTCACAGATGCACTCTACGTCTCAAAGAAGTGCATCAGCAATCGTGTGATACACCTTCTGCGTGCACTGGGTACCGGGAAGTGCTGGGAGGGGCATCGTGAAGGCACTCAAACCGTCCTCGGAAGTGCGGGGGCTGACGGGTCAAGAACTTCTCGCCCTGCCGGCGGCCATCGACCTCGACACCGCTAACCGGGCACTCATGATCGGACGCTCGACCGGCTACGCGCTTGCCAGGCAAGGGCGCTACCCGGTCACGGTGCTGCGCCTGGGAAACGCCTACCGAGTCGTGACGGCCGACCTTCTGAAGCTGCTCGGACTGGAGCGTCTGTCGGCGGGGGCCAGTCGAGCTGAGGACGAAGCCGTGCAACGCGGCCTCTGCGCGTGACATGCAGGTGTGTTGCCGCCGAAGGTCAGCGGGCCGGGCCGGGCCGTGCCGTGCCGGGAGGCCGAGGTGCTGCGGTAACAGCTCCGGCTTGCCGGCGGTGAGATCGTGCCGCAGGGGAAGGCTGGTTGCGACCACTTGCGGGAGAGCCGTCGCGGCTGCCGAAGGATAGCGCCACGCCCGACACCCGGACGTCTCTACGCTGGAGCACCATGAGGAAGGTCGCCATCGTCGGCTGCGGAGGCAGCGGCAAATCCCACGTGGCCCGCGAGCTGGGCATGAGCCTCGACGCCCCGGTCACGCACCTGGACGCCGCGTTCTACGACGACGAGTGGAACACGCTGCCCATGAATCTGGGGGCCGGTCAGCTCGTCGCCGACGAGCTCGACGGCTCCGCCGGGCGCCTCCGCGGTGTCGAGCAGGAGCGCGGCGACCTGCGGGAACTGCGCGTCGGCACCGTCCCCCGGCAGCTCGAAACTCGTACGCGGTAGGCGAACCCCCTGCAAGATCGTTCTCACCGGGATTTCCTGCACCTCAACCACTCACACCCGTTGGCCCACAAGGCCGTTTCTGCGGCTGCGGCGACTGCTCCGAAGCGTCGGACACCGCGACCTCCGCCAGGCTGCCCCTCAGTCCCAGGGCCAGGTGCACACGCCTGGGCTCGCGGGTGAGGCCCTGTGGCGAGCGGCGTAACGTGAAAGGGGAATGTTGCTGTCGAGCCGCGAATGGACCTGCGATGGACACTGCTGCCTTTCCGACCGGCTGGTCCCTCCACCCCATTCCGCAACCGGGGGCTGCTCGGCACGCACTGCTACGGCTGGTGACGCTGATGCTCCACGGCGATGATGAGCGCGAGGTGCTATGGGGTGCGATGGCGGCGATCGCCGCCACCGGCCCTTTCATCGCCGAAGCGGCGTATGTCGTGCACGACGGTCTGGCGCGGCGATGCCCACCGTGCCGGGTGGCTGCCCCGGCCTCCGCCCGGCCGGGGAGCGCTCCGGCACCGGAGTCGCCGGTGGTAGATCCCAGTGGCCAAGCTGCGGCTGAAGAGCCTGCTGCCGAAGCTGTGGCGGCCGGCAGGCTCGACCGGCGGATTGGCGCTCTGGACGGCTACAGCCGTCGTCTGCACGGGCCTGGCGGGCTGTGGGTACAGGCCATCGCCTTGCGGTACCGGGACAACTGCCTTGGCTATCTCGTCGTCCGGTCCCCGACCGCACCCTCAGATGAGGAGACCGCCCTGGCCGACCTGCTCGCGCAGCAGACCGGGATCGCGCTCGCGCGCCTCACCGGGAGCGGAGGAGAGCTGGCCCGCGCCGGCCCGGGGAACTCGCCAGGCATCGGGGAGTGGCCGGGAACCGCGGGTGGCCCACCTACCGCGGGCGTCAGCGCGTCCGTGTCCGCCCTGACCTCGCGACTCGCCCTCCACGACGCGCTTTCCCGTGCCGCCGCCTCCGGCAGGGGAGAGCAGGGAATCCTGCAGGAGCTCCACGATCACACGGGATTCGCGGCCCTCACCGAGGACCGCTTCGGCAACCCGCGGGCCTGGGCGGGTCGCGACAGGGGCGAACCCAGCAGAGGGCTCAGGAGTGGACCGCGCCCAGGCCTGGGACACCGGGACCGGGACACCGTGGTCCGGGGCGCTCGTCACCACCCCGGCGGCTTCCGCGACCGGGACCGGCTGGTCGTCCCCATCTATATGGCCGGAGCTCCACTCGGCGTGGTCGCGCTGGTCGATCCGGACCGGCAAGCGGCGGAAACGGACACCTCGGCGCTCGAACAGGCCGCTCTGGTGCTGGCCCCCCTGCTCTCCCACGAACGCAGACTGGCCGAGCTGGAGCCCCACCTGCGCCGCGACCTCGTCGACCGGCTGATCTCGGGTGAGACGACTGACGACGAGTTCACCCAGGCAGCAGTCCTCGGCCACGACCTGCACCGGCCGCACAAGGTCGCCGTACTGGAGTGGCCCGGGACGGACGAGAGGGCCGGCCTCGGCGACGCGGTGGCGCGGGCGGCCCGGCGGCTGCACCTGGACGTTCTCGTCGGCTCCCGTGGCCCGACCACGGTCGTACTTCTTGCCGGCGGGGACCGGCGTGACCCGGCAAGCGAGTTGCATCGGGCCCTCTCGGACGAACTCGGCACCGGGGCCGGCACGATCGGGGTCGGCGGCCACTGCGACGTCCTCACCGATCTGCCGCACTCCTACGATGAGGCTGTCCGTGCCCTCACCGTCCGCCGCCGATCCCAGGATCCCTACGGCAGCACCCACTTCGAGGAGCTGGGTCTGTGCCGCATGATGGGCACGGGCGACGGCGAACGCGAAGCCGACCGCTTCGTCCGTGAGTGGCTGGGCCGACTGCTGGACTACGACGCCCGCCACCACACCGAGCTGGTGACGACGCTCTCGCGCTATCTGGAGAGCGGCGGTAGCTACGACACGACCTCGGAGATGCTCCTCATCCACCGCAGCACCGTCCGCTACCGCCTCCAGCGCATCCGTGAGATCACCGGGCACGACCTCAGTGACGTCGAGACCCGCCTCAACCTGCACGTCGCCACCCGCATCCGCAACGTGCTCGACGCACCCTGCTGAACGGATACGCCCGCGTTCGTACGTACGGGCCGTGGCACGCGACCGGCCCGACTCGTGAGGAGGCATGGATGGATCCCAGCGCGTCTTCCGGAGAGCGTGTTCTGGTACTCGACGCCGGCTCCTCAAGCCTGCACATCACCCTGTTCGGCGGGGATGACACGCAGATCGCCAGTCGCGACGCCGAGAGACCGCCAGGGCCCGAAACGACCGAGGAGTTGCGCGGGTTCCTTGCCACGGTGCCCACGCCATCGGCCGTAGGGCATCGCCTCGTTCACGGTGGGCCGAGTCTGACGGAGCACACTCTGATCGACGGAGCGGTGCGCGCGTTGCTGGAGGAGTCCGCGCCTTTGGCACCCCTGCATATGCCGTCTGCCCTCGCCGTAGTGGACGCCGCCGGTGAGCTACTGCCCGAGGTTCCCCACGTCGCCTGTTTCGATACGGCCTTCCACACGGAGCTACCTGCCGCCGCCTATCAGTACGCGGTCCCTGAGCAGTGGCGCGTTCAGTACGGGTTGCGACGCTATGGCTTTCACGGTCTTTCCTACAGCTGGTCCCTGGCGCGTACGGCCGAGGTGCTGGGCCGCCCCGCCGGCACCCTCCACCTCGTCATCGCTCACCTGGGCGGTGGCTGCTCGGCCTGCGCCGTGCGCAACGGCCGCAGCGTGGACACGACCATGGGACTGACCCCGTTGGAGGGGCTGGTGATGAGCCGCCGTAGCGGCAGCATCGATCCGGGGGCGCTTGTGTGGCTCCAACGTCAACACGGACTGAGCGCAAGGGAGATCGAGGAGACACTCCACCGGCACTCGGGTCTTCTCGGCCTCTCGGGTACCTCGGGGGACACACGCGACCTGGTGCGTGCGCGTGCGAAGGGAGACGCGTCCGCCCAGAGCGCTCTGGCCGCCTTCGTGCACAGCTGCTGCCGCGGCATCGGTGCCATGGCTGCCTCGTTGGACCGTCTCGACGCTCTGGTCTTCACCGGCGAGATCGGCGAGGACCAGCCCGAGGTACGCGAGGAAATCTGCATGCGCCTACCCGTCCTGGGAGTACATGGCGGACTCTCCATTCCCTCGGAGAGGGAACTGCGCGAAGACAGAGCACGCAGGATCGACGCACCCGGTACGGACGTCCCGGTTCTCGTCGTCGCTACCGGGGAGACTCAGCAGATCGCCGAGGAGACGCGTCGCGCCCTCATCCGCCGTTAGGGCTGCGGGAAGATGGCCGCCAGGGAACCGGGAAAAACGGCCTTCACGTCATCCCACTCCCCGCTGCTGACGTACTGCTGCAGCACCTTGAGAACAGTGCGTGCCAGCTGCTCGGTGTCGCTGTCGATCGCATAGGGGAAGTTCTCTCGGACGCGCGTGAAGAATTCTTCCTTGCTCATCTTCATCGGTGCTTCCGAAGGCTTCCACCCGTCGTAGTAGATGCCCCGCAGCAACGTCGGCAGCTGCGCACCGAATTGGACGCACTCGTCGACGGTCAAGCGATCCCGAGCCGTGTGCAGCACCGCTCGCAGTGCTGCGTATGACTGCTTCCGGCGGTCCTTGGGCCACCCGTAGGCCTGCTCGATTTCCTTGAGGACGTGATTCGCCTTGTCCACCATGACGTCGAACGAGGAGAAACCTGTGTCCACCATCTTGTGATCCTTCCGCTGCCTTGGGTGGGTCGGGCTTGTGGGCCGGGTCTGGGGTGAGAAGGCACCGAAACAGGCCTCGGCAACGTAGATCGCGGCCGCCGTCCTCCCCGCAGCACCCCAGAACATTGGACCAACGGATGAGTCGTATGTCCGCACCGATGAGGCGAACGGGTGTATTCGTCTCGATCCACCCGTTCCCAAGCGGCCCGAGCCTTCCGCCTTCGCGGGAGCCGCTGTTCGGGCGAGCACGCTCGCGACGGTGGGCCCAAGATGAGGGGCCCCGTAACTGCCGGCGAGCCGTCCGTCAGTGGAGAATGCTCACCGCGCGGGCGATAACGAGGAGTGACGTCAGCAGGGCGGCGATGGCCTGCACGCCCATCATGACCTTGGCGCGAGTGGACAGCGGCATGGTGTCCGTAGGACTGAAGGCTGTCGAGTTCGTCACGGAGACGTACAGGTAATCGATCAGGACGGGCATCCAGTCCGATGTGGCGCTAGCGCCGTCCGCGACTTCCTGAACCGCGTCGTCGTCCTCGTCCTGGGGGAACCGGAAGTCCGCCAACGGCAGGTCGGCGCGCCGGGCCTGGGTGCGGGTGACGGGGCCTCCCCGGTCCAGTTCCCAGTACGCCAGGCCGAAGACGATGATGTTGGTGAGCCAGACCTGCAACGCGGCCACCAACAAGGAACGCCCGTCCTTCACTCCGGCGTAGACCAGCTCGTGGATCAAGATGCCGAGGGCGACCAGATTGCTCGCGGCGATGACCAGCACGAGTGTCAGCGACAGGACACGGAATACCTTGGTCTGCCGTGTCAACCGTTTGGGGTTGACCGCGATGAGCGGTAAAAGCAGCAACATTTCCAGTGCGGGCAGCACATAGCGCGGTGCGACCAGCAGCCGTTGCGGCAGGCCCACGTAGAGAGCGATGGCAGAGAGGATCGCGATCACGCCGGGCAAGCGGGCCTCTCCACGGCGCCCGTGTCGGGGATGCCTGGTCCGGGCATAAGCGAGCCTACGCGTCATTGCCTGGTCCCTTTCGTCGGCATTGCCCGCTGTGGCCCGACTTCCCTGGAGTCTAATCACCGGTGTACTCAAAGGCTCCGACGGAACCGGTGGGATCACCCCCGAATCGGCAGGAAGCCCGGCTGGCTACCCCGGTCATGCACCGCCGTCCGGCCGCAGACTGTGTCGGCGGCATGGTGCCCCGCCCCGCCCCGTCGGCTCGCGGCCCTCGGCCCCGTTTCGGATACCCCCTTGGACTGCTCCGCGTCCTCCTTCTGGCATTCCGGATCGCCCATACGGACGACATCGAGCCGCGGCCGCTCGGCCTGAACAAGCAGCTCGGAGGCTGTGGCCATGGGCGCAGTCGAGGGTCTCGCGCCCGCCGAACGCGACGCCGCGAGGAGGCGGCGGCGCGGCCGACGCGACCCCGCAGGACGTTCCGGTTAGGCTCCCACCCGTGACGTGGCTGCGGGCCTTCGGGGCGGTCGTGCGATCCGGGCTCACGATCGAGGAGACACGGCTGGAGCCCCTGCTCGCACTGCGCACGGCGGCTGGTGTGGCGATCGTCATCGGGCCGGCGCTGTGGCTGGTCTCCCCTGCGTATGCCGCGTCCGCCGCCCTGGGTGCCTATTCCGCGGGTGGCGCCACCTTCCAGCGCACCTGCCGTCCGCGCAAGGTGATCGCGCTCGGTGCGGGCGCGGGTCTGGCGCTGAGCACCTTCGTGGGCTACCTGGCGGCGGGACGGCTCGTGACGTTCCTCCCGCTGCTGGCCGTATGGGCTTTTGTCGCGGGGATGGCGTGGGCGGTCGGATCGACCGCTGGGATCGTCGCAGCGACGACCGTCGGCAGCATGCTGGTGACCATCACGCTGCCCACGAGTGTCGGGCGAGCCCTGGAGCACGCCGGGGTCATCGCGCTCGGGGGCGTGGTGCAGGCCGTGCTGATCTTGTTGTTCCCGATCCGCCGTTGGGGTGCGCATCGTGACGCGCTCGCCGACGCGCTGGCCGCCGTGGCGGACTACGCCCGCCGGCTGCGGCACGACCCGAGCGCCCCGTTCGACCCTGGGCCGTTGATGTCGGCCCGGGACGCGGCGGCCGTGACGCCCTCACAGGCCCGCAGCCGTCCTCCCGTTCTCCACGGCCCCCGGGGACTCGCCGAGCGGATTCGGCCGGTCGTCGCCGCGCTCGCCGACCCGGACGTCGGCGCGCCGGAGGAGGGACCCGGGCGGGACCGCGCTCGGGAGTTGCTCGCCGCGGCCGCGGACGTTCTGGATACGGCCGCCCGTTCGATCCGCCTCGGCACGCCGGCGGAGGTCCCGCCCGAGAGCATGGGCGTCCTGCGCGTCGACAAAGACCACGAGGTGCTGGAGGGGCCCGCGCGGCAGGCCGCAGAGCAGCTCGTGGAACTGCTCGGCGAGGCGATGGAGATTGCCCGGACTGGAGACGAGCGCGGGAAGACGCCCACACCGCCCGGACCCGCGGGCGCTGAGTTCCTGGTGCGCCCGACCATGCTCCGGCTGGTCCCGGTCGTCCTCCGGGCGGTCCACCGTGAACTCCGGGGGGACTCGCCCGTGTTACGGCACGCCATCCGCTTGGCGGCGGTGGCCCCGCTCGGCTACCTGCTCGCCGCCCGGCTATCCCTGGGCCACGGCTACTGGGCGCCCATCACCTCGGTGATGGTGATGCGACCCGACTTTCACCGGACATACGCGCGCGCGGTCGCCCGTCTCGCCGGAACCCTGGCGGGAGTCGCGCTCGCCACCGGGATGGTGCAGGCCCTGGGCTCGGGCACCCACGTGTGCGCCGTGTTGGCGGTGGTCTCGGCGGGCCTGTCATACACGCTGGTCCGTACCGGCTACGCCTACTCCCAGTGCTTCACTGCCGCGTACGCCGTCTTCCTGCTCGGCATGGGCGGTCAGGCGTGGGAGCAGACGGTCCCGCAGCGGGTGGTGCTCACCCTGCTCGGCGGGGCCCTGGCCATGCTGGCGTACGTCGCGCTCCCCGCATGGGAGACACCCCGGCTGCCGAGCCGGCTTGCGGACTGGCTCGCCGCCAACGGACGCTATGCGGCCGCAGTACTCCGCAACTACGCCGAACCGACTCGGGAACATCACGCCGACATGCGAAGGGCGCTCCTGGCGAGCAGGGAGGCAGGTGCCGCCTGGCAGAAGTCATACGGCAGGGCAAGACAGGAACCCCTCCGCCCGAGGGGTCTGACGTCGCGAGAGGCGGAGGAGGCGCAGGAAGCGCTCGAGGGAATCGGCCGGGCAGCGATACTCATGGAGAGCCAACCCCCTCCGGCCGACAGCCGTTCCGGCCCCGAGTCGAAGCGGTTTGCTGAAGCCCTGGAGGCGGACACCGCGCAGGCGGCAGCGAACGTGCGCGAGCACAGGAATCCGGAATGGCGGCGCGTGAAGGAGGCGCTCCACGCATGGGATGGCGCCGCCGGGGATCGGAGCCCGGTGGCACGGCGGGGGACTGAACTGCAAAAACGGGCTCTGGACGACTTTGCAACTGCCGTAAGCCGCACACCCCTGGAACGGGACGTCAGCTCTGCTCGCGAGGAGCAGCGAGTGCGGGAGGCAGGGGAAGCGGGAGGGGACGGATCAGGGCTCGCACACCGGGGCGGGTGACAGGTGTGGTTGCGTCATGCTCGTATCGCCGAACGGCAAGTACCGCACCGGCCTATCGCCGGGTCGCAGGCGGCAGCCGCGATGTGCGAACAGAGGAACCGGCTGGAGCGTCCTCCAGGCGTTCGCAACGCGTGTCTTCGGGGGCGAATGGCGGAGCGCCCGCTGGTTTCTGCCCAGGCACCGAGAAACCGGTCCCGCTGGTGACGGTGTCCTCCATCAGCGCGGATGTGAAGGTGGGGGACACCGGGGTCGAGCGCAGGGGGGCGGACCACGTGTCAGTCGTCGTTCCCGCGCTCCGGTGGGGCGTACGAATGGGCGGATGTTCGCCGTGCCCGGGACTCGAAAACCGCTTCGCCCAGGGCCCTGCGGAAACGGCCGGGGCCCCAGCCCTTCCCCTTCACCAGCTTTTCGAGGGTGGCCCGGTCCATCGTCCCGTTCTCGCGGAGCGCGTCCGACACCTCTTCGATCTCACGGTCCTCGGCCTCGTCCGCCATCGCGGCCGTACGGCTGTTCTGCCCGCCGGTGCCGGCCAGTCCCGGGGAGTAGAAGGAACTGCCGACGCCGGGGGCGTAGCGGCGGCCACCGGTGCGCTCCCGCTGGCTCTGCCTGACCTTGCGTTCTGCGATCCGGGGGCCGCGCGATCCGAGGTCCGGCTGCGGGGCGGGTTCGCGTCCTTCGAATTCGGCCTCGGCCTCTTCGGCGGTGAGCGGGCGGGCGATGTTCTCCAGCGACTGCTGCTCCGCCTGTACGCCGAAGAACATCTCCGCAACACCGCCGAGCAGCATGACGCCTGCGCCTACCAGGAAGCCGACAGCGACGAGGTTCCTGCTTCCGCTGTTGATGAACTGGCCGAAGAGCAGCGGACCGGTGATACCGCCGACGGCCGTTCCCACCGCGAAGAACAGGGCGATGCACAGCGCCCGGCTTTCCATTGGGAAGACCTCGCTGACCGTCAGATATGCGGAGCTGGCTCCCGCCGAGGCGATGAAGAAGGTCACCAGGACCAGGGCGAAGAAGGACCAGTCGGTCAGGTTGTTGTTCATCAGCAGCGCCGCCAGGATGGCGGTGACGATCGCCGACCCGAAGTATGTCGCCATGATCATGGGCTTCCGCCCGACCGTGTCGAAGAGCCGGCCGAGCAGCAACGGCCCGAGGAAGTTGCTGACCGCGAAGATCACCATGAAGTAGGGCATCTGGCCCGAAGCCACGCCGAAGAAGCCGCTCAGGAGCGTGCCGAGGTTGAAGGTCACCGCGTTGTACAGGAAGGCTTGGCCCACGAAGAGGGCCAGGCCCAGCAGTGCCCGCCGCGGGTAGCGCTGCGCGGCCCCCCGGGCGATCTCCCGGAACGGGATGACGCGCCGCTGCCGCACGGCGATGGACCCCTGCGGCTGCGGCAGCTCCCGCTGCGTCTCGGCCCGCACCTCGTTCTCGATCCGGTCCACGATCATCTCGGCTTCCTGTTCCCGGCCGTGGATAAAGAGCCATCGGGGGCTCTCGGGGACATGGCGGCGGACGACCATGATGCCCAGTCCGAGGATCCCGCCGATCCCGAAAGCGATCCGCCAGCCGATGTGCAGACTGACCCAGGAGGTGTTGAGCAGGATGAGTGACCCCAGGCTCCCCAGCGCGGCCCCCACCCAGTAGCTTCCGTTGATGGTCAGGTCGATCTGGCCCCGGTTGCGCGCGGGGATGAGTTCGTCGATGGCCGAGTTGATCGCCGCGTATTCGCCGCCGATACCGGCACCGGTGAAGAACCGGATCAGGAAGAAATACCAGGGCGCGAAAGCGAAGGCGGTGGCGAGTGTGGCCACGATGTAGAGCCCCAGTGTGACGATGAACAGTTTCTTGCGGCCGAACCGGTCGGTGAGTTGCCCGAAGAACAACGCGCCCACGCACGCACCGGCGACATAGATACCGGCCGCGGTACCGATGTCGCCGGAGGACATATGGATCCCGCTGCCCTTTTGGGTCATCCGGGAAGCCACCGATCCGACGATGGTCACCTCCAGGCCGTCGAGATCCAGACGGCGCCAAGGCCGATGACGATTCGCCAATGGAAGCGCGACCATGGCAGCCGGTCCAGGCGGGCCGGGATGTCCGTGCGAATGGTGCGCAACGTGCCGGACTCGCTCATAGGTGCCTCAGTTCTTTTTTGAATAGTCCATTCGGGCGATCCGGCAGGTGCCCAGGAGTCCGTCGCGCGCAATTCCGCGTATGGTCGGCAGAATGCTGCGCTGCCGCCTGCTCGGCCACCGTTTCCACTTTTCCCATGAGGGCTGCACCCTGCTCTGGATTTGCCTGCGTGAGTGTGGTGCGTCCGGGCGCAAGCGTTATCTGACCGCCGAGGAGGCGGAGCGGTATGCCCGGGCGTTCGACCGCCGGGACATCGATTCCCTCGGTCGACACGCTCCGCTGTTCGGACTGTACCCGCTGCGACTGTGGCGGGCCTGGCGTGACCGGCGGCATGCCCGCTCGGTGGCCGGCTAACCGTCCCGCCCGCCCGGGACACGGGATGATCGCGTCCCACAGAGGAACTTGGGCACCCTGCTGACCGCGCTGTACCCGTCCCGACAGCTCGGCCGTTCAGGCGTCGAAGGGGGGTTTCGCGGGGACGGGTCGAATCGCCACGCGTCAGCCGCCTGGCATCGCCACGCCGGCCTTCCGGGCCTCCAGGTGCCATGGCCGCGTCGGCTCACTGACCGGGCGGCTGCCACTCGATCATTAGAATGGTGGCGTCGTCGCTGAGCTCTTCGTGCTGATGAGCGAGGATCGCGTGAATGAGCAGGCGGAGCACTTCCGGGGCGTTCTGCCCGGCGGCGGTCGACCGGATGATGTAGTCGGTGAAACGCTCCAGGCCGAATTGCTCTCCGCTCTCATCGCGCGACTCCACGACGCCGTCCGTGTAGAGCAGAATCCGGTCACCGGGTTCGAGGCTGGCCTCGTGTATCTGCCGGGAACCACCGGCCAGGCTGGAGGGCAGGCCCAGTGGAGGCTCCGAAGCTCGCTCCAGGGCCCCGTCGAGCAGGCGCTGGCCACGGATGAGCAACGGCGACGGGTGGCCGCAGTTGGACCACTGCAGCACGCCGGTCGGCATGTGCAACTGCGTGAAGATGCCCGTGCAGAACTGGTCCGGAAGCCACTTCGTCAGTGCCTGGTCGACCGCATCGACGAGTTCGGCCAGGTCCGCGCCCGTGCGACGGGCATTGCGGCAGCCCGCCATGGCCACGGAGGTGGCAAGTCCGGACGACAGGTCGTGGCCCATGCCATCAAGGATCGTGGCATGCAGAAAGTCCTCGGTGAACGAATGGTCGAAGGCATCGCCGCCCAGCTCGTACGCAGGTTCCAGGACCGCGGTCGACATCACCTGGCCGGTGCCGATCGAGCGCGGGGGGAGAAAGGCCCTCAGCATCTCCGTGTGCAGTTGCATCGGCCGCGTCCGCATGCGCTGCGCGAAGGTGTCGGTGTATGTGCCCTTTGAGTTGATGATCATGGCCAGGAGCGACGCCATCGCCCGGCAGCGCCAGAGTGTGAGCCCGTCCAGTGTCTCCATGCGGAATTCCAGAACGCCCAGCCGCTCCGCTCCGTCGACCAGCGGCAACCATATGGTCAGCCCGTCCGGCGTGTCTTCCTCCACCCGCAGAGAGTTTGTCCGATAAGCTCATCCGGCCAGGGAGGCGTCGACCTCCAGGTCCGGCTCACCCTCGACCAGCGGCAGCAGCAGTCTTTGCTGAAGATCGGCCAGATAGACCACTGCACGGCCCATGCTCATGGCCTCGGCATATCGCTCCAGGACTGTCGGCAGTTCCGCCGGTGACGCCTGCCGGGCGGTCCGGAGCAGCTCCTCCAGCAGCAGTTCGGCAGCTCCGGCCGAAACGCTCGCGCCTGCCATACGATCACCTGCCATGGTGAGTCGCCACCGTTCAAAACATCATTTGGGACATTATGTATCAAATGCTCCCTTTCGTGTAAGGGCAGACCTGCGGGTGATCCGTGAGAGGAAGCCACAGTTCATGGGCGAGGTAATCCACGATCCTGGCGACTCGGCCGGGCCCGCCCATGAGGCGGCGGCTGTCTCCACCGGCAGCCTGCCCAGTGCGGAAGCGGTGGATGACGCGCTGTCCGCGGCGCACGCACGGTTTCGGGACGACGTCTCGGGACGAGTGGCGGACTACATTCCCGCTCTGGCCGAGGCCGAGCCGAGCCTGTTTGGACTCAGCGTCGCCGACGTGCATGGAAGCGTTCGCCAGGCCGGTGACGCCGGCTATCCGTTCTCCATCCAGTCCATCTCGAAGGCGTTCGTGTTCGCCCTGGTGGACCAGGCCCTCGGGCGCGAGTCGGTCCGGCGGCGGGTGGGGGTCAACAACACCGGCCTGCCGTTCAACTCCATCCTGGCCATCGAGCTCAATCACGGCAGCCCGATGAATCCGATGGTCAATGCTGGCGCACTGGCCACCACGAGCCTGGTTCCGGGAGCGGACGCCGCCGAGCGTTGGGACTTCGTCCAGCAGGGACTGTCCCGGTTTGCCGGCCGTGAACTCAACCTGGACATGCGGGTGTACACGTCGGAGGCTGCCTCCAACCAGCGCAACGAGTCGATCGCCCGGCTGCTGGACAGTTACGAACGCCTCGGCTGGGATCCGATCCAGACCACGGACGTCTACACCAAGCAGTGCTCCCTCTCGGTGACCACCCGCGACCTGGCCATCATGGGGTCCACCCTCGCCGCCGGCGGGGTCAATCCCCTTACCGGTGACCAGGTCGTCGACGCATCGGTATGCCGTGACACTCTGGCCGCCCTGGCCACCTCCGGCCTGTACGAGCGAAGCGGCGACTGGCTCTACGAGATCGGCATGCCGGGCAAGAGCGGGGTATCCGGCGGCATCCTGACCATCGCTCCCGGCAAGGGCGGGCTGGCCGTGTACTCCCCCGGTCTTGACCCGGCCGGCAACAGCGTCCGCGGACAACGAGCGACCCACTACCTGTCCGGCGCGCTGGGCCTCAATCTCTTCGCTTCCGCCCCGCACCTGAGATCCGAAGTCGGCACCTACTAGCTAGGCCGTGTATCGAAAATGGATCCGGGATACTCCGGACGCTGGTGAGAGCGAGACCCGGTGACGACGCCTGCCGCGCGGTTCTCGGCGCGATCAGGTAATCAGGAACGGTGAACAAGGACGCGACCGACCGCTTCGTGCATGTCCGGGGCGCCAGTGAGAACAATCTGCGGAACGTCGATGTCGATGTTCCGCGGGACGCGTTGGTCGCCTTCACCGGCGTCTCCGGTTCGGGCAAGTCTTCGCTCGCCTTCGGGACGCTCTACGCGGAGGCCCAGCGGCGCTACTTCGAGTCGGTGGCACCGTATGCCCGAAGGCTGTTGCAACAGGTCGGTGCACCGCACGTGGAGGAAATCACCGGACTGCCACCGGCCGTGGCACTGCAGCAGCGACGCGGGTCGCCCAGCTCGCGCTCGACGGTCGGCACCATCACCACGCTGTCCAATCTGCTGCGCGTGCTGTACTCCCGCGCCGGCACCTATCCGCCCCGGGCTGCACGGCTGGAGGCCGAGTCGTTCTCACCCAACACTGCGGCCGGCGCCTGCCCGGAGTGCCACGGGCTGGGCGTCGTGCACGACGTCGCCGAGGACCTGCTGGTCCCGGACCCCTCGCTGAGCATCCGCGAGGGGGCGATCGCCGCCTGGCCGGGCGCCTGGCAGGGCGCCAACCTGCGCAGCGTCGTGAGCGGCCTGGGGATCGACGTAGACCGACCGTGGCGCCGGCTCAGAAAGAAGGACCGGGACTGGCTGCTGTACACGGACGAGCAGCCCTCCGTGTACATCGAGCCGGAGGAGGACCGCGTCGACTACGGCTACCAGGGCAAGTTCTGGAGCGCGCGCAAGCACGTCATGCACGTCCTCGCCGACTCCAAGAGCGACAAGATGCGCGAACGGGCGCTCCGCTTCGTCAGGAGTGTGCCCTGCCCCGAATGTCACGGCAGTGGACTGCGGCCCGAGGCGCTCGCCGTGACCTTCGCCGGACGTTCCATCGCCGAGATCAACGCGATGTCGCTCACCGAGGTCGTGGCGCTGCTGCGGCCCGTCGCGGAGCGGTCCGAGGCCGACGCCACCACATCGACCGCCCGATCCGGGGAGACGACCGAGGTCGCGGTCCGGATCTGCGGCGATCTCGTCGCGCGGGTCGACGTACTGCTCGACCTGGGCCTTGGATATCTCAGCCTCGGGCGCCGCTCGACGACCCTGTCGCCCGGCGAGGCGCAGCGCCTGCGGATCGCCACCCAGCTCCGCTCCGGGCTCTTCGGCGTCGTCTACGTCCTCGACGAACCCTCCGCGGGCCTGCACCCGGCTGACGCGGAACCGCTGCTGGACGTGCTGGACCGCCTCAAAGGAGCGGGCAACACGCTGTTCGTCGTGGAGCACGACATGGACGTCGTAAGGCGGGCGGACTGGGTGGTCGACATCGGCCCCGGCGCGGGCGAGGGCGGCGGACGCGTGCTCTACAGCGGCCCGGTCGCCGGTCTTGAGCGGGTCGAGGAGTCGGCTACGTGCCAGTACCTGTTCGGGCGCGCCCAGCCGCTCGATCACCGCCCGCGCACATCGCACGGCTGGCTGCACCTGAGCGGCGTCTCGCGCCACAATCTGCACCATGTGTCCGTCGACGTACCGCTCTGCGTCCTGACGGCGGTGACGGGCGTGTCCGGTTCCGGAAAGTCGACGCTGGTGACGCAGGTGCTCGCCGAGGTCGTCCGCGGTCACCTCGGGCTCGTACCCGAGGAGCCCGACGAGGCGGATCTGGAGATCGACGTCCAGGACGCGTCCGGGGTCGAGTCGTTCGACCGGCTGGTCCGGGTCGACCAGCGACCCATCGGCCGAACTCCCCGGTCCAACCTGGCGACGTACACGGGGATGTTCGACGCGGTCCGCAAGCTGTACGCCGGGACGGACGAGGCCAGGGCGCGCGGCTACTCAGCCGGGCGGTTCTCCTTCAACGTGCCCGAAGGGCGGTGCGAGACCTGCCAGGGCGAAGGATTCGTCGCGGTGGAACTACTGTTCCTGCCCGGCACCTACGCCCCGTGCCCGACCTGCCAGGGCGCCCGGTACAACGCCGAAACGCTGGAAGTCACCTACCGCGGCAAGAACATCGCGGAAGTGCTGGCAATGTCCGTCGACGCCGCCGCCACGTTCCTCTCCGCCGTCCCGGCCGCCTCCCGCAGTCTGGAGACATTGCGCGAGGTAGGGCTGGGGTACCTGCGTCTGGGCCAGCCCGCCACGGAACTCAGCGGCGGTGAGGCGCAACGCATCAAACTCGCCACCGAACTGCAGCGAGCCCGCCGCGGGCACGCCCTCTACCTGCTCGACGAGCCCACGGCGGGGCTGCACCCCTCGGACATCGCTATGCTACTGCGCCAGCTGCACCGGCTCGTCGACGCCGGCAACACGGTCGTCGTCGTCGAGCACGACCTGGACACGATCGCCACCGCCGACTGGGTCATCGACCTCGGCCCGGGCGGCGGCGACGCGGGCGGGAGGGTAGTCGCGACAGGCCCGCCGGCCAAGGTCGCGAGGGCCCGCCGTAGCGCCACCGCGCCCTACCTCGCGGCCCGCCTCGCCCGCTCCTGACGACGACGCGAAGGGCTGAGCACCGCTTGGGATCAGTGACGCCGAGACGGGCCCGACTGAGGAGGACGAGAACAGACCAGCCCGGACCGTTTGCCGGGGCTGTGCTTCGCGGTGGTACATGTCCCGACTTGGCGAGGACAGCGGTCACGTTCGCTTGACATCCGCCTACGCGGACAGGGCGCCGGAGCGGCCGGTCCCGCTGGGGCCTCGGCGCCTGCCAGCGCTCACATCGGTCAGGGTGCGACGTGAGCGTGGTTGCTGGCGGCAGCACCGGGGCAACGAGTGCTGCGGGCTGGGCTCGCCCGCCGCCTGATCGGCTCTGACCGAACCGGCAAACCCGCAGGATGCCCCGCTCAGATCAACAGGTCGAAGAGTTCGAAGGCTTCGTCCCACTGGTCCGTGGAGGGGCGGCGGGTGTCGCGGGCGATGGTTTTGAGGGCGCGGGCGAGGGCGACGCTCAGGCCGCCCGCCAGGTCGGGCAGCCGCTGCTGGGTGTCATCGGCGGCGTCCATGCCGAGGGCTGGGCGGGCGGCGAGTTGGTCGAGCAGCGGGCGTAGTTCGATGCCCTCCTCCAGCTTCTGGAAGGCGTGGATGCTCTCCTGCAGGCCTTTGGTGACCGGCAGGTCCTGCGGCTCGATGATGTCCCGGTTGTTGGCCTTGGCATCGGCGGTTGCGATGAGGAAGAGGTCGTAGAGCTTGGCGTCCACGAAGTCGTTGTAGCGCTTGAGGTCGTTCTTGCTGACATCGAGGCCGGCGGCTGCGCGGAAGAAGCGCTCGAACTTGGGGACTCCCATGACGGGCATGTCGTGTCACCTTCTCGTGGCGGTGATGGGCTGAGGCCAGTGGGCTGAGGTCATCGGATGGTGGGCAGTCCCACCTCCCGGAGGTGCTCGTGTGCCAGGCGGACAGCCATGGCGCCCTCGCCGACTGCGGAGGCCACCCGCTTGACCGAGCCACTGCGGACGTCGCCGACGGCGAAGACTCCCGGCAGACCGGTCTCCAGGGCGAGCGGGGTGCGGGCGAGGGGATTCCAGAGGTCTGCTGTTACCCGGGCCACGTCCTGCCCGGTCGGAATGAAGCCGCGCCGGTCCAGGGTGACGGCGTCGGCGATCCAGGAGGTGGCGGGGCGCGCGCCGATGAAGACGAACAGGGCGCGGGCTGCCAGCACCTCCTGCTCGCGGGTGCGGTTGTTCTCGACGACGACTGATTCGATCCGGTCCTCGCCGGTGACCTCCCGGACCTCGGTATGCAGCCGGACGTGGATCCGGGGGTGCTGCTCGATCCGGTCGATCAGATAGCGGGACATGCTGTGTTCCAGGTCTCCTCCGCGGACCAGAAGATGGACGGCGGGCGACTCGCGAGCCAGGAACAGGGCTGCTTGGCCGGCGGAGTTGCCGCCGCCGACGACGGCGACCGTGTCAAGGCGGCAGGTCTGTGCCTCCCAGACGGTGGCGGCGTAGTGGATCCCGAGTCCTTCGAACCGCTGGACGCCGGGGGCGGTCAGTCGCCGGTAGCGCGCGCCGGTGGCCACGACGACGTTGGTGGCGGTGGTCGTGCCGCCGTCGGCGAGCCGCACCACGTTGGTCCCGTCGCGCTGTTCGAGGCCGGCGGCCTCGGCGGGGATGTCGATCCGGGCGCCGAACCGGTTGGCCTGTATGACCGCGCGTTCGGCGAGCTCCGTGCCGGAGATACCGGCGGGGAAACCGAGGTAGTTCTCGATCCGGGAGGAGGTGCCGGCCTGGCCACCGGTCGCCACGCCGTCCAGGACGATGGTGGACAGCCCTTCGGAGGCGCCGTACACCGCGGCGGCCAGGCCCCCGGGTCCTGCGCCGACCACCACCAGGTCACAGACGGCCTTCGCGGCGGTCTCGGTCCGTAGCCCGATGACCTGGGCGAGCTCAACGTTGGAGGGGTTGCGCAGTACTCGGTAGTCGTTCCAGACGACGATCGGGGTCTCCTCCGGAGCGATCCCGAGACGCGTGAGCAGCGCTTCGGCTTCGGTGTCCTTCTCCAGATCGGCCCAGCGGTGCGGGAGGCGGTTGCGGGCGGCGAACTCCAGCAGCCGCCGGGTGTCGGGGGAGAAGGCGGAGCCGATGATGCGGAAGCCCGTCCCCGCGCCGGCCAGCATCGTACGGCGCAGCAGGTAGGCACGTAGGATTACGTCGCCGAGCGCGGGTTCGCGGCTGAGCAGGTCACGCAGGGCGGCCGCACCCACCGCGAGCACCTCGCCGGGTGTGTTCACCACCGCGCTGACGAAGGCGGTCTGGCCCTCCAGTACGCCCAGTTCACCGAGGAAGCTGCACGGACCGTGCAATCGGACGACGTGCTCTTGGTCGTCGTGGCCTTCGACCACGGCCACCATGCCGCTGAGGACGACGAAGAACTCCTCACTGCGTTCGCCGGCCCGGAAGAGCTGTTCCCCCTCGCGGACCTGCCGCACCTGTCCGCAAGATCTCAGGATCGCGATCTGGTCGTCCGTCAGTCGCGGGTACGCACGGTGGCAGTCGTCGGTCGGGGCCGGGGTCGGCACGGTTCGCTCCCTTCGTCGGTAACACACGCGGAGGCGGAGAGCAGAGTTCGGAGGACAGCCAGAGCTGCGGCGCTGAAGGAGCCGCCAGGTCGGCGCTCCGGTCTCAGACCATCGCCTCGTGCACGAAACACCACCGCCAGTCCTCACCGGGCTCGAACGACTGGACGATCGGGTGGCC
The DNA here is from genome assembly GCF_057708105.1 of Actinacidiphila sp. bgisy144. NCBI lineage: Bacteria > Bacillati > Actinomycetota > Actinomycetes > Kitasatosporales > Streptomycetaceae > Actinacidiphila > Actinacidiphila sp. bgisy144. The sequence continues at coordinate 314,027 of NZ_JBYIRM010000004.1, forward strand.
GTCGGTCGCCGCGTGGGCACGGGCGTGCCGCATGGGCGAGGAGTCGCAGCAACCGACGTGGCCGCAGGTGAGGCACAGGCGCAGGTGCACCCACGGAGTCCCCATGCGCAGGCAGTCCTCGCAGCCTTGGCTTGTTCTGGGAGTCACGGGCCGGACCATGGACAGGTGCGGGTCGGGAAAAGTGGTCATCACGGCCTCCGGGAGGCGGGATCTGCGGGTCCGTGCGACGTCGACAGCGACTCGTCCACCCACTGGCGTAGCGCGTTGGCGGGCGCGGCGCCGGTCTGGCGGGCGACTTGCCTGCCGTGGTCGAGGATCAGCAGGGTGGGTACGGCTTGGACCTCGAACCGCCGTGCCAGGGCGGGGGACTTGTCGATGTCGACCTTCACGAGCTTGATCCGGCCGGCCAGGTCCCTGGCGACCTGTTCGAGGGCCGGGCTCACCATGCGGCAGGGGCCGCACCAGGTGGCCCAGAGGTCGACCAGGACGGGCAGGCTCGCCTGCTCGGCGACCTCCCCGAAGTCGGCGTCGCCCGCTTCGGCGATCCACGGCAGTGGGGCCCGGCAGTTTCCGCAGCGTGGGCTACCCTGCCCCGCGGCGGGTACGCGGTTGGTCCGGCCGCAGTTGGCGCAGGCGACCGCCCGCACCGGGGGCGCGGCGCCCGCGGTACTGCCGTCACGGCCGCCGGGGTCGGCGCGGCCTTCCGGAGAAGCACTCATCACGGCTCCTGCTGCTCGTCCTGGAGGGTGACGGTCAGTTCGCCGCCCTGGGCGTCGACGAGGATGATCACGCCTTCGCGTGCCTCACCGCCGAGCAGCGCGCGGCCGATCTTGGTCTCGACTTCGTGCGAGATGAAGCGGCGCAGCGGCCGGGCTCCGTATACGGGGTCGTAGCCCTCGGCTGCGATCAGGTGGCGGGCCGGCTCGGTGAGGACGAGCGTGATGCGCTGCTCGGAGAGGCGGTCGCGCAGTTCGTCGAGGAGCAGATCGACGATGCGTTCGATCTGCGCGATGCCGAGCGGGTGGAAGAGGACGATGTCGTCGACGCGGTTGAGGAACTCGGGGCGGAAATGGCCGTTGAGCTCGGTCATCACCAGTGCTCGCGCTTCGGGTTTGATCTCGCCGGCCTGGGTGGCGTCCTGGAGCAGGTACTGCGACCCGAGGTTGGAGGTCATGATGATCACGGTGTTGCGGAAGTCGACGGTTCGTCCCTGGGCGTCGGTGATCCTGCCGTCGTCCAGCACCTGGAGCAGGGTGTTGAAGACGTCGGCGTGGGCCTTCTCGATCTCGTCGAACAGGACGACGGAGTACGGCTTGCGGCGTACCGCCTCGGTGAGCTGGCCGCCCTCCTCGTAGCCGACGTAGCCGGGGGGCGCGCCGACCAGGCGGCTGACGGTGTGCCGCTCCTGGTATTCGCTCATGTCAAGGCGGATCATGTTGGTCTCGCTGTCGAACAGCGCGGCGGCCAGGGTCTTGGCCAGTTCGGTCTTCCCCACGCCGGTGGGGCCGAGGAAGATGAAAGAGCCGATCGGCCGGCGCGGGTCGCGTACCCCGGAGCGGGCCCTGATGACCGCGTCGGCGACGAGCTGGACGGCCTCGTCCTGGCCCACGACCCGTTCGCGCAGGATCTCGTCCAGCTTCAGCAGCTTCTGCCGCTCGCCCTCCTGAAGGCGGGTGACGGGGATGCCGGTCCACGCGGAGACGATCTCGGCGATCTCGTCGGCGGTGACCACCTCGTGCAGCAGTCGGGTCTCGCCCTGTTTGGCGGCGAGTTGTTCCTCCTCCGCGGCCAGGCGGCGCTCCAGTTCGCTGACGGTTCCGTAGCGCAGCTGAGCGGCCCGGTTGAGGTCGTAGGCGCGTTCGGCCTGCTCGGCGTCCTGCCGGGCGCGTTCCAGTTCCTGGCGCAGTTCCTGCACCTTGCGGATGGCTTGGCGCTCGGCCTCCCACTGTGCGTGCTTGGCGTCGACCTCGCCCCGCAGATCAGCCAGTTCACGCCGCAGATCCTCCAGGCGGGCGCGGCTGGCCGGGTCGGTCTCCTGGTCCAGCGCGGCCTCTTCGATCTCCAGGCGGGTGGCCCGGCGGGTGAGTTCGTCGAGTTCGGCGGGCATGGAGTCGATCTCGGTCCGCAGCCGTGCGCATGCCTCGTCGACGAGGTCGATGGCCTTGTCCGGGAGGAAGCGGTCGCTGATGTAGCGGTGGCTGAGGGTGGCGGCGGCGACCAGCGCGTTGTCCTGGATCTTGACCCCGTGGAAGATCTCCAGTCGTTCGCGGATGCCGCGCAGGATGGAGATGGCGTCCTCAACGGTCGGCTCATCCACCAGCACGGTCTGGAAGCGGCGTTCGAGGGCGGCGTCGGACTCGATGTGCTTGCGGTACTCGTCCAGCGTGGTGGCGCCGATCATGTGCAGCTCGCCTCGGGCCAGCATGGGCTTGAGCATGTTGCCCGCGTCCATGGCGCCTTCGGCGGCGCCGGCTCCGACGACGGTGTGCAGTTCGTCGACGAAGAGCAGGATTCGGCCCTCGGCGCTCTTGACCTCCGAAAGAACGGCCTTGAGGCGCTCTTCGAACTCGCCGCGGTACTTGGCTCCGGCCACCAGCGAGCCCATGTCGAGCGAGAACACCGTCTTGTCCCGCAGCCCTTCCGGCACGTCGCCGCGCACGATCCGCTGGGCCAGGCCCTCCACGATGGCGGTCTTGCCGACGCCGGGTTCGCCGATCAGCACCGGGTTGTTCTTGCTCTTGCGGCTGAGGATCTGAACCACTCGGCGGATCTCGGCGTCCCGGCCGATCACCGGGTCGAGGCGGCCGGTGCGGGCCTCGGCGACGAGGTCGCGCCCGTACTTGTCCAGGGCCTCGTAGGCTTCCTCGGGGTTGGCGGAGGTGACCCGCTGGTTACCGCGCACCGTGGTGAGGGCGGCGAGGAAGGAGTCCTTGCTGACGCCTTGTTCTCCGAGCCGCCTGCCGGCCGCGGTGGTCGAACCCTCGTCCACCAGGGCGAGCACCAGGTGCTCGGTGGAGACGTACTCGTCCTTGAGCCGCTTGGCCTCCTGCTCCGCGGTGTCCAGCAGCCGGGCCAGCCGCTGGGTGACCATGACCTGGTCGGGGGCGGCTCCCGGACCGGTGGTGCGGGGGCGCTTGGCGAGATCGGCTTCGACGGCGGCCCGCAGGGCGGCCGGGTCGGCGCCGGCGTCGGCCAGCAGACGGGTGGTCAGGCCGTCCTGCTGGTCGAGCAACGCCAGGAGCAGGTGCTCGCCGTCGACCTCGCTCTGGCCCATCCGTACCGCGACGCTCTGCGCTTCCTGCAGCGCTTCCTGGGACTTTTGGGTGAGGCGGTTCATGTCCATGTCGTCGGCTCCTTGGCGGCTTCTTCGCTGCGCCGCAGTGCGGTTTCCAGACGTTCGATGCGGTCGAGCAGGTCCAGGACGACGCCAACGGCTGCGTAGTTGAGGCACAGCCCGTTCCGCAGTCGCTGGACCCGGGCGATGGCCGACGGCGCGCTCGGTCGGAACCACAGCCGGCCCCGGGCGTCACGCTCGGCGTCCACCAGCCCGAGGGCGACGAAGCGGCTGACGAGTTCGGGCGGTAGACCGCTGCGGCTCGCGACTCCGGCCATCGTGAGCTGATAGGGGCTGGCGCTGGTTCGGTAGACCCGCACCAGGGGATAGCCGGCCCTCGTGCCGGTGTGTCCGGAGCCTTCGGCGGGAGTACGGCGTTCAGCTCTCATGTCTGCTTCCTCGGGTCGAAGGAGGAGACGGCGGCCAGTTCCTCGAACAACTCGCGTTCACGCGGGCTGGGCGAGGGCGGCACCATCACCTGGATTTCGGCGTAGAGGTGACCAGGGGAACCCTTGGGATGAGGCATCCCCTCACCGCGCAGCCGCAGCCGGCGGCCGGTGGAGGTTCCGGGCGGCACATGAACCTTGACCGTCCCACCCGGACCGGCGACCGGCACCGTCGCCCCCAGTGCGGCCTCCCAGGCCGTAACCGGCAGATCGACGTGGATGTCGCGCCCGGCGAGCCGGTAGCGGGGATGGGGGGCGATGCGGACCACCAGATAGAGGTCCCCGGCGGAACTGGGCCCGCGGCCCCGACCGCCCTCCCCCGCGAGCCGAATGCGCTGCCCGTCGACGACTCCGGCCGGGATGGTGACGTCGTAGCTGCGTTCGCCCCCGGGACCACCCAGGGTGACCTTCCGCCGGCCGCCGCGGTACGCCTCCTCCACACTGAGCGTGAGCTCGGCCTCCTGGTCCGCGCCGGGTATCGGACTGCCCCGCCCGGCGCGGCCGGCCCGGCCGCCGAACATGCCTCCGAAGAGGTCCTCGAAGTCCACGCCGGAGGCGTCGAAGTCGGTCTCGGTCCAGGTCCGGGAGCCTGCCCGGTCGGCGCCTCGGGTGCCTCCGAAGGGACTGCCGCGGTACGCGCCGGCCCCGCCGCCGAAGCCCTGACCGGCCGCGACACGCTCGTCGTAGTCCTCCGGAATCTGCCGGAAGTCCGGGCCGAAGCGGTCGTAGCGGGATCGGGTATCCGGATCGGACAGCACGCTGTACGCCTCGTTGATCTGCTTGAAGCGTTCCTCGGCGGCCGGATCGCGGTTGACGTCCGGGTGGTAGCGGCGGGCCAGGGTACGGAAGGCCTGCTGGATCTCGGCGCCGTCGGCAGTGCGGGGAACGCCGAGCACCTCGTAGTAGTCCTCTGCCATGGCGGCCTCACTCCTGCTTGCCGCTGACCGCTACCGCGGCCGGCCGCAGCTGGCGGCCGGGCTCGCCGTAGCCGGGCCGCAGAACCTGGACCACGGTGCCCGGAGCGGTGCCCGGTTCATCCACCACGGACACCACCTCGTGCTGCTCGGGGTGGAAGGGGACACCGGTCTCCTCATGCCGGGGATAGCCGAGGCTCCGCAGCACATCGACAGCCTGATCGCGTACCGCCCGGACTCCGCTGACAATCGCGCCAGGGTCGTCGGCGCCCGCGTGGGCGAGGGCCAGTTCGAGGTTGTCGACGACCGGGAGGAACGCCGCTGCCACCTTGGCCCGCTCGGCCTCCCGTTCCCGGGGAAGCTCACGGGCGTAGCGCTTGCGAAGGTTGTCGAGGTCAGCCAGGGCTCGCCGCCATCGGTCCTCCAACTCCTCCACTTCGGGGCCAGAGGGTGCCGACGTCCGCTCCCCGGTTGTGGGCTCCGGCGGGGACGGCTGCGGTGAGGGCGTCTGCCCGGGCTCGGGCGGGGAGCGGTCCTCTGCGGGACGTGCCTGTTCCTGGTCCGACATGTGGCGGCCTCAGCTCTTGTCGAAATCGGCGTCGATGACGTCGTCGTCGCTCGGGGATCCGGCCTCAGGACCCTGGCCGGGCGCCGCGCCGGGCTGGGCACCAGCCGCGCCTCCACCCGCTCCGGCGGCGTGGGAGGCCAGCGCCGCATGGATCTGCTGGAGCTCGGAGCTCAGGCTCCGGGACCGTTCTGCCGGCGCCTCCTCCTTGACGGCGGAACGCGCCTCGTCGATCAGCAGTTGGGCGCGGGCTCGCTCGTGCTCCGGTGCGGCGTCGCCGAGGTCCTCCAGCCGACGCTCCACCTGGTACGCGGCGGCGTCGAGCTCGTTACGGGCGTCGATGGCCTCGCGCAGAGCCAGGTCGCTGGTGCGGTTGCTCTCGGCCTCGTCGATCATCCGCTCGACCTCGGACGGATCGAGGTTGGAGCCCTCGCTGATGGTGATCGACTGCTCGGCTCCGGTGTCCCGGTCCTTGGCACTGACCTTGAGGATGCCATTGGCGTCGATGTCGAAGGTGACCTCGATCTGGGTCTCCCCGCGCCGGGCCGGCCGCAGGTTCTCCAGTCGGAAGCGGCCCAGCACACGGTTGTCGGCCGCCAGTTCCCGTTCGCCCTGGAGCACCACGATGTCCACGGCCGGCTGGTTGTCCTCAGCGGTGGAGAAGGTCTCGGACCGGCGAGCAGGAATGGTGGTGTTCCGCTCGATGATCTTGGTCATTACGCCGCCGGCCGTCTCGACGCCCAGCGACAGGGGGGTCACGTCCAGCAGCAGGACGTCCTTGACCTCGCCCTTGAGCACACCGGCCTGAACGGCGGCGCCCAGCGCCACCACCTCGTCGGGGTTGACGCTCATGTTCGGGTCCTTGCCGCCGGTCATCCGGCGGACCAGGCTCTGCACGGCCGGGATGCGGGTCGAGCCTCCGACGAGGATGACCTCGTCGATGTCGTTGTCGGTGACCTTGGCGTCGCTCATCGCCGTCCTGACCGGTTCCAGGCAGCGTTCCACCAGGTCCGAGGTGATCTGCTCGAAGGTGGAGCGACGGACCGTCTCGGTGAGATGTTTCGGCCCGGAGGCGTCTGCCGTGATGAACGGCAGGCTCACCTGAGTCTGGCTGACCGAACTCAGTTCGGTCTTCGCCTTCTCGGCCGCCTCGAACAGGCGCTGCAGAGCCTGCGGGTCCTTGCGCAGGTCGATGCCCTCGGCCTTCTGGAAACCGTCCGCCAAGTGGTCCACCAACCGGCGGTCGAAGTCGTCGCCGCCCAGATGGGAGTCGCCTGCAGTGGCTCGCACCTCCACCACACCGTCGCCGACATCCAGCAGGCTGACGTCGAAGGTGCCGCCGCCGAGGTCGAAGACCATGACCGTCTCGTGGCCCTTCTTGTCCAGCCCGTAGGCCAGCGCTGCGGCGGTCGGTTCGTTGATGATGCGCAGGACTTCGAGGCCGGCGATCTTCCCGGCGTCCTTGGTGGCCTGGCGCTGGGCGTCGTTGAAGTACGCCGGTACGGTGATGACCGCCTCGGTCACCTTCTCGCCGAGCGACTTCCCCGCGTCGTCGGCCAGCTTGCGCAGCACCTGCGCGCTGATCTCCTCCGGCGCGTACTGCTTACCCTTCACCTCGAAGCGGGCCACCCCGCCGGGCCCCTCGACCACGTCGAAGGAGACCGCCTTGGCCTCGTCGGAGATCTCGCCGTAGCGACGTCCGATGAAGCGCTTCGCCGAGGTGATCGTGCCCTTGGGGTTGAGGATCGACTGCCGTCGCGCGAGCTGTCCGACCAGCCGCTCGCCGTCATCGGAGAAGGCGACCACCGACGGGGTCGTCCTGGCTCCCTCCGCATTCGGGACGACGGTGGGCTCACCACTCTCCCAGGCCGCGATCACCGAGTTGGTGGTACCGAGATCGATGCCTACTGCCTTCGCCATGAAAATCTCCTCCGTCGCGACGCGGGACCGATCAGCGGGCTGCCAGGCATACGGAGCCGGGGCATACCGCACCTAGTGGCAGCCTCGCGCGGTATGCGGCGCGCTTCCTCGCCCCGGCAGGACCAATCCGCGCAGCCATTCCGGTCCGCGAGGACGGGGGCGCGGCGCCGGCTCGCAGGTGAGACCCCCTGCCGAGCGGCGTAGCGTAAAAAAGGGGAGGCGCAGTCGGACGCGATGGACCTGCGACCGACGCGGCTCCCTTTTCGACCGCCGGGCCCTCCACCCCATTCCGCAGCCGAGGACCGCACGTCACACACTGCTAGAGCTCGTGACGGTCATGCTCGACGGAGAGGATGAGCGCGGAGTGCTGTGGAGTGCCATGGCGGTGATCGCCGCCACCGGCCTGGGGCTTCGCACCCCGCCGTCACTCGGCGCGCTCGTTCTCCAGGAGCAGTACTCGGCTCTTGCTGCGGAAGACGACGGCCTTGACGGACACCGGCCACAGAGGGGGCTTGTAGGACGGCATGGCGATCCTCATGGTGCGAAGCGTCCTCAGACCGTAGCACGTGATCCGCTTTCCCTATCCGCTACGCTGCGAGTTGGACGGTTGACAGTCTGTCGCTTTGCCCGGGAGTCGGAGCACGCCGACAGTGAGGTCCTGTTCCCGCGGGGTCAGAGGAGATCGGTCATGCGTCGTGCGACCGCCAGGTGCCGCGACCGGGAGTGTCTACTAAACGGCCCTGTCTCACTTTCGGTGGTAACCGTGCGTCACGTTCGTTCAGGCTGCGATTGCGCGGTTCGCGGCCGGTCGCTGTCGCCGTGTCCGAGGACGGAGACCAGCCCTGACAACCCCGTATACCCAGCTGGCCTGCACACCTTGCAGTCAGTAGTCATCGCCACAATGCGTTACCACCGAAAGTGAGACAGGGCCGTTAAATTGACACACCCGCGGCTGGTGTATTCCGGCGACGTTCGCAGGTGGAAGGATAGGGAGGGAGACGAATGGTCCGCACTTGTGGAAAGGCTATAATTTGCATGGTGGGCGTTGAACCGGGCGCATCCCTCGGGTTCGACTCCGGACGCTGGCTCTCTGAGCTGTGCTCCAAGAGCGTTGGTCCCTCCGGGCAGGACAGTTGCCCCTTGGCCAGGACCATCCTTCTGACAGTCGCGGGGAGAGGGCATGGGAGCGCAAGGGGAGCGCGGACGCCTTTGGACGCCCTGGCATGAGCCAACATGACTGAGACTCACGCATGTCTCCTGATCAGGCAAAACGAGATTCAGTGGCACTGCCGGACGTGGCGCGTCATGATCGCTGGCGTACTCGTAATGCGTAGGTCTCGGGTTCGAATCCCGAAGGCGGCTCCACGAAACCCCAGGTCAGACACCCGATGACCTGGGGTTTTTGCTTTTCCCCCGTGCCTGGCCGGTTCTCCCGTGCGGCAACTGATGCCCGCAGAGGCCAAGGGGAGCGCATTCGGACAGGCGAAGGACATCGAACTGCTTCCGGGGAGCGCGCGGTGCGCGCCGTAGAAGCTCGGCCTAGGGCTGCCGGCGCGGTGGTCCGGCGGCGACGCCAGACGCTCTCGACCGGTCGTCGGGCTGAGCCCGGAGCGAGGACGGCTTTCTTGCGGAGCGGTGTCTCGTCTCTGCCGACTTGTGGCATCCCGACAACAGGCAGCCCGTACGCTGATGAGGTGCCGGATATTCAGCAGAGTGTGGACTTCAAGGCGATCGTCGCCCAGACGAGCGCGGTGCTGCTGACCCGCGGAGTCGAGGTCGAGCCGGTGGCGGTACGCGATGTCGTGGCGCTGATGGTCCGCTCGGTCGCCGAGCGCATGAACATGGACCTGGAAGAGGCGGTCCACATGGTCGTGCCGGAGACGGTGGCCGACGCCATCGTCGCCGCAGCAGACCCTGAGGCCGAGGGCGCTGAAGACGTGCACTCGGTGAGGCCCGTACGTGTCGACGCCCGCACCATCCTGCTGCCGGTACGGGTGGCCGGCCGCTTGGTGATGACGGCCGCGCAGGTGGCCAAGTACGCGCGGTTGAACGGCCACGGCCGGATCGCAGACCAAGCGCTGGACCTGGCCACTGAAGTCGGAGCTGCGCTGTCCTCGGTCGCTTCGGCTGACGAGCCTGAACTACCGCTCGGCGTTCTCACTGAACTCGCCGACATCGCTGAGCTGGTGGCCGTGCACGTCGAATGCGATAGCTGGAGTATCTGCCCCTGCGGCAGGGCTTCGGCGTAGTCGGCTGACGTCCGCTTTGTGATCATCCGAGGCCGAGGAGGGTGAGGGGTCGGCGGGCGTCGCGTGCGTTGCGGCGGAGGCCGGCCGCGATGTTCTTGGTGCCGCTCAGCCGTAGGGCCCCGACGGCGAGGTTGCGCCAGGTCGCCATCACGCGGGGTGCGTTGCCGGTCCGCAGTTGGGAGGAGTCCTCGGCGAAGGTGGTGTCGCGGACGTGGTGCAGGGCCTCGATCTTCCAGTGGTCCCGGATCAGCTGCTCGAGCTGGGCGGGTGTGGCCTGCTCGGCGGTCAGGCTGGTGACCGCGTAGACGGTGGTGATGGTGGTCTTCCCGGTCTTGCGGCAGGTGCGACGCCGCTTGATCTGGACGGCCTGCCGGGCTCCGGGGAAGAGCAGGTTGTTGACCGTGGCGGCCTTGATCCGGCGGATCTCGGAGCGGCCGTGGCCGGTGCCGCGGGTGCGGCCCTGGAGCGGGATCTCCTTCCAGGGAAGAGACTTGAGCTGCCTGCGCAGGTTCTTCTGATTGCCCTTGACGATGGCGATGTAGTGGGCCCGGCGGCCGAGGAGGTAGTCGGCGTGCTCGCGCTGGGTGTGCAGGGCATCGCTGGTGACCACGGTTCCGGCGAGGTCGGCGACGGTGTCCAGCAGCGGCTGGAAGCAGGTGGTCTCGCCCACGTCGAGCTGAGCCAGGGCCAGCCCGGTGGTGCGCTCCGCCGCAGCGAGCAGGTGGATCTTCCGGCCCCGGGCCTTCGCCGCACCGCGCAATGTCTTGCCGTCCACGGCCAGACCGCGCTGCCCAGGGCGGGCAGGTTGACGCTCGGCGAGCCAGCCTCCCACCGCCCGGTCCAAAGCGTCGCCATCGACGCGGGCGAGCAGCCGGCGGACCGTCGTCTCAGCCGGGACCCGCCGTCGTGGAAGCAACGGATCGGGGCGCACGCCGAGCCGGTCCAACACCTGGGGCGGTGCGTCGGCGATCCACTCGCTCACTGCCAGCAACGAGGTCGCCCCGGCCAGCACCGCGCACGCCGTCAGGACCACGACGACGGCCAACGCATGCCGCACACCGCGTGGATCGCGCGGGTCGGGCACCTGGGCCAGCCGCTCCAGCAGACCGGGCACCTCCCCGGGCGTGGCCACGGGCTGATCCCGGAGTTGGTCAAGGACGGGCGGGATCGGGGATGATGCGTCGGCAGGCACGGTCTTCCAAGCAAGTCACGGGGCGTAGAGAACTCCATGGTCTTGGAAGCCGTGCCTGTCCTGGCTCCTCGGCATCCGCCGGCCAACGCATCGCTACAAACCGGGCGTCAACCGACTACGCCGAAGCCCTGGGTGCGGCACCCGGTACGGCGGCAGGACGGAGACTTGGGCGCCCAGCTCCTCTCCGGCTGCGGCCAGTTCCCGGGTGAGGGCGTCGGTCTGTGCGGCCAGCAGGGACAGGCGGGCGGCGCTCTTGTGGCCTTGGTGGGTGTCGAGGGCGTCGGCGAACTCCGCGCACACGCGGAGGAAGTCGGCGAGTTGCGGGAGCGGTCCGCGCTGGTGGTCGCCGTCGTCCACGGCTGCGGCGATGGAGCGGGAGACGTCCCCGGTATGCGCGGAGGTGATGACGTCCTGGATGAGGGTGCCGAGTTCGCTGTCGGGCTGGGGCTGCTCGGTGCGCCAGGGGGCTTCGGGTCGCAGCACTCCAGCAGGAACGGCGGGTGGGCTGGCCCGGACTGCTTCGTACTCGGTGCCGTATCGGCCCAGCGCCGTGATGTGGCCGTCGGGGTCTTCGGCCAGGACCAGGACGGTGGAGTCGTCGTGCTCGATGAGGTAGGCCAGGGTGATCCGGCGGCCGGCCGCGTCGTACCAGGACTCGAACGGCTCCAGCTCCCCGCGGTCGCGAACATCCAGCGCCAACGCGGTCAGGCGCTCCTTCTCGACCGTCGGCAGCACCGGAGCGGCAGCGGCGCCGTGCTGGCCGGCGAGGCCGCGGACGATCAGCGAGTGCTCGGCCCAGGTCGTCAGATACGGCCAGAGCCGCGCATCGGCGCGGCTGGCGGGGCTGGCGTCGAGGAGGTGGTGGATACGGTCGGTGGCGTGGTCCAGGTCGTCCAGCAGCAGCCGCCACCCAGCGTGGTGCCGGGCGGGCGGCATCGCGTCGAGGCTGCTACGGGCGAGGCGGATCAGTTCGGCGGTGTGCGGAAGCAGGCAGGCGGTGAAGGCGTCGGCGACCTTGCGGTTGCGGTGCTCGACGGCCTGCCGGGCGGCCGACGGCTCGGTGATCTCCCCGTAGGCCCGGGGCAGTTGCCGCAGCATGGTGGCACAGGCCAGGTGTTCGACGTGATACCGCACGGCGAAGTCGGCGAGGTGGTCCAGCAGCTCGGGTGGCGGGGTCGGATCTGCGGGAATTCGGGCTCCTTTCATCGGTGGGTGGGCTGCTCAGGAAGTTGTGCCGCGGCGTTTGCCGGGCGGGTCGGCCGGAGGGGCCGGAGGAAGCGCGCGCGGTGCCGCCGGCCTTGCGCCGGCGGGTGGGTGCAGGCGGGCGAGGTCGACCAGGGCCGGGCCGTGTTCGAGCCAGGCGGCCAGCGCCGGCCGGGCGTCGGCGGTGCGCTGCGCGGCTGCCTGGGCGTAGGCCGTCCCGGCCAGGGTGCTGTCGGCGTCCCGCATGCGGCGCACAGTGTCCAGCCACTGGCTGTTGACGCGGCGGCCGTGCCGGAGTGCTTTCCGCAGAGCGGGCAGCACGGTCTGCACGGCTGGGCGAATGGGCTCGGCGACCATTTCCAGATGGTCCAGCAACGCCGGTCCGTGCTGGAGGAAGGATCGGAAGTCGTCCCACAGTACCTCGTGGTGGGCGTGGTCGAGCTGGCCGAGGATGACCGCGCCGATCCCGGTCCCGTCGTCGGCGGGCCATGATCTGCGGACCAGGACGCGGGCGATCTGGGCAGACAGCGCATGGGCCAGGCGGTTCCCGACTTCCTGTACCTGGCGATCGTAGACGGCGTGCTGGTAGGCGGGCAGCAGAGATGCGGTGATCGCCTGCGCTGCCAGGACGGGATCGGCGGGCACGGTCAGGGAGGGCGGGGCGGTCGGGTCGTCGGCGAACGGCCCGTTCAGACCCTTGGGGGCGAGCACGCCGATCAGGAGTTCGTCCGCGGCGCCTGGCTTGTCCGCCACGAGAAGCTCCGTGCCGCGTTCGTCGGTGAGCACCGATCCGAAGGGGACGCGCTTGCTTCTCACCGCGTCGATGAGGTCGCTGGCGTCCACACGCACTCGGCGAGGTCCTGCTGCCAGACGGGCATGGCGTAGACCTCGATCCGCGACCGCCAGGACCCCGGCAGCAAACCGGCGGTCCGGTCGGCGGTGTCGCCCAGCCAGCCCCGGCTGCGGGCGGTCAGCGTCATGTCCTGGTCGGCGGCCAGCCGGGTCAAAGCCGTCAATGCCCGCCGGGCTGCCGCCGCATCCGCGTTGGCCAGCGTACTGGTGCCGTCCTCACCGGGGAGGGGCTGCGCACAGTCGTGGAGGTCGCGCCGCGCCATGTCCGTACCGTTCGTCACCTGGTCGTGGACGTGCTCACCCCCGGGCAGCTGGCCCACCTGGGCGCCGCTGCACGAGGCGATCCTGCGGCGGCTGGACCCCGGCGCGCGGACCGACCGCGCTGTCTGGACCGCCCGGGTCCCCGACCGCGCCCGGCGCGGTTCTGGCGAGCGCGGCGACCGGGCGCGGCGGGGGACGTTGCGCACGCCGGCGAAGGCGCCGGCGCTGGTGTGGGTCCCGCGGGGCGGGGTCCGGTGGCCGCTCACGTCCCCGGCGGCCCACCGCTCGCCACCCGTCACTGGGGTTACGGGCGGCACCGGCCGGCACGCGCCGGGGCTGGTGGTTCGCGTGGGTCGGGTCTTGGGCTTGCGGGCCTGCGGGGGTCGCGGGTCCGCGTGGCTCGGGGGCGCGTAGGTTCGGGGGTATGGCCACAACAGTGCGGCTCAGTCCGCTGATTGAGGAGCATTCGAGGGCGCTCGGCGTGGACCTCGGGTATTTCGTCGTCGTGTATGCGGCGGTGGTGTTCCCCACGGGTACGGACGTGCGCGGCTGGTGGGCGTTCGCGGTGCTGGGGTCGGTGGTGGTGTTCCACTGGCTCCAAATGCGGTTCCTGGTGAAGCTCGTCTTCGACGAGCGGGGCGTCACCATCCAGCGGGTCCTGCGCCGCCGACGCTTCGCCTGGACGGACATCGCGGGCCTGGTCTACTCCGAGCGCGGATCAGGAATGCCCAACGCCCCTTCCACGTACCGCCTGCGCCTGGTTCTGCGCGGGCAGGAGCCCCCGCTGGGCCGGTTCCTGACCCAGGTGCAGCGCCAGGACTACTGCAGCGGACCGGTGCTGATGGCACTGGCGACCCTCGACGACGACGGCGAGAGCAAGGGCGGCCACCGGCGGCGCCGGGTGCTCGAGGAGTTGGCCAGGCACGGCTTTCCCGCTCCGGCGCCGAGGCCGTGGGAGTTCCGCACACCGCGGTTCAGTGCGCGGGCTGTGACCGCGGCGGTCGCGATGGACCTGCGCGGCACCCAGGCGGTGGCCGTACGGCACGGCGCGGAGGTCTCCGCGGAGGAAGAGCCGCTGCTGGCCCGTACGTTGCCGGAGTTGGCCGGGGCGAACGGCGGCGCGGACACCGTGTTGCGCGAAGCGGACTTCGTCAGCTTCTTCTTCGAGGGCCCGGCGGCGGCCGATCACGCGGCGGCGTTCCTGGCCGCGGCGCGCGAGGTGGTGCCCCCGCACTGGGGGGTGACGCCGGGGACGCTGCCGGCGGAGGACGGCCCGCCGCCGGGGCCGCCGGGGTCGGTGGTGCCCGGTGCGGTGGGGCCCGCCGGGGCCGCGCCCGCGGTTGAGCCGCCCGCGCGTGAGCCCGACGCGCGGTGAACCGTCGCCTGCCGCGGGCCAGCGGTCCGGGGCCGGCGTCGGCCGGTCGGGGCCCGGACGGGCGGGCGTGGCAGATGCAGGGGGGTGCGGCAGCTGTGGGGGGTGCGGGGGAGTGGTAGCTCGAGGCTGCGTACCTGACGCCGGCCGGACCGCTGATCCCCGGCGCCGTGGTGCTGCTCGCCACGGGCCGGTTCGCGTTCGTGGAGCTGGACCGCGGCACGCCACGGCACGATGTCTGCGCCTGCACCTGTGTCCGCGCCTGCCTGCTGGCGAAGCTGGACCGCTGCGCCGCCTCCCGACCCGGCCCGCCCCGGACCGCGCCGCCGTCCGGGCGCGGCAACGCAGTCCGGGCGCTGCGCCCGGACGGGCAGGTATGGACCGTGTCCTGATCGCCTGCCGTGACTTTCAGGGCCTGCTGGGTGCGGGAGTGCCGATGCTGGCTTTCCTTGACCACTCGCAGTGGCGGCGCTTCGACCTGCCCACAGGTCACTGGCCGATGCTGTTGGCACCCGCCGGCCTTGCCGACGTTCTCCACGCGGCCGTCTCCTGACAAACACAGAAGCAGCTCAGTGTTCGACCACGAGAGCGCTCGCAAGGTGCGGGCCCGCGCGCCGGGTCCGGTCGAAAGCTGCTGAGAGGGCGGAGGAAGCCCGGGCCATGGCCCGGGGCAAGGTGCTGCGGGCCCAGCGGGACCCCAAGGCCGTCTTCGGCACGTGCGGAGCGCTATCCGCTGACGTCCGGATCACCGCGCAACGTGTGGCCCTGCGCCTTCTGGTCCACCCCGAGCCCGACCGCGCCTCGGCCCTGGACCCGCACGGTCCGGTGAACATCCTGCTGGTGCAGAACACCGCGGACCCCTCGACGGCCGCCTCCGGCGCCGAGCGGACCCGCGCCGCCTTCGGGCACCGCGCGGGCCTGGTCACCGTGGACGCCGCGCCACGGCGTCGGCACCTCCCAAGGCTGCGTCGGGGACGCCGTCCCCCGCTTCCTGCTGGGACGCGGGACACCGACCTCGGGTGCCTGCCCGGGCAGGACCCCGGGCAGGACCCCGGGCCGGCCCCCGGTGCCGGCCGGTCCTGACGGGAGCGGTGGTCACCGGCGGGGCCCGTAGACGGTGGCCCGTTCGGGCCGGGCGGGGTCGTAGTAGACGGTCACCACGTCGCCCTCGGCCGTCTCGGGGCGCCCGATCTCCTCGAAGCGGACGACGCGGCCGTCGGGCGCGGTGAACTCGTAGGTCTGGTAGCGGGTCGTGCGCCGGACCTCGAACCCCTCGGGCTCCCGCACCACCTTCACCCGCACGCACCGCGCCTGGGCCGTCACTCCGCTGCCGCGCGCGGCCTCCAACTGCCGTCGGCGCCGCGCCATGCTCACCACCGCCGCGACGGCGGCGACCCCGACGACCACCCACAGCACCCCGAACGCCCCGCCCATTCCTTGCTCCCTTCCTCCGACGTACACCTGTGGAGACGCCGTCGCGGACGATACGGATGCGCCGCGGGCCCTGCTGTTAAAGCGCTGCACGCCGGTGACTTCACTCCACTGGGGGTGCCGGGGCCGCAAGGGCCATGGAGGCCGCCGGGATCCTTGGGGCCGCCGGTGGGAAGGCGGTGATCGCGTCGGCGAGGGCGGCCGGCGCCTCCAGGGGGATCAGGTGACCGGTGCTGGGCAGCACGGTCAGCCGGGCGTCGCCGAGGTGCGGCAGCAGGTGGGAGCGGAGCACGTCGGCCGGCTCGATGACGATGGGATCCCCTCCGTGGGCCTCACCCCCAGGCGGCTCCCGCCGTCGGCAAACACACCGTGCTGCCCGGCCAGCCACCGGCCCAGGCGATACCCGTGGTGCACGTGGGCGCGCTGCACCGCCAGGTGGCCCGCGGCGAGGGCGAAGGAGCGAGCGCTGGACATTTCCGGCCGCTCCGCCAGGCTCAGCGGCCGCTTTCCACCCTCTCTCCATTCCCGGGGGATCGCTGCGGAGCGCGTCGATCAGCATGGCGAGCTGCCGGGGAGGATTGCCGAGCACGCGCGGCTCGACGTGATTGTCTTTCAGGCGGCTCCCGGGCCCGTGCCGGGCTTGGGGGCCAGGGCGGAGGCCAGGTCGTTTCCTGATCTCCAGGCGAAGATCCGGGCCGCGTCTTCCAGCTCGTCGTAGTGCGGCTGGCTCGTGAGCTGGTGCGGGTGCTTGCGGTAGTGGTAGACGACTTGCGGGAGCAGTTCGCCTGCGGCGAGGCTGGTGATCTTCAGGGCGAGGTAGTCCTCGCCCTGGACGAGGCCGCCCATGCCGCCGATCACGGACCACAGGCTGGTGCGGGCCAGGATGGTGGTCGGGCCGATCGGGATGGTGTGGTGCGGGCTGGGCCAGCAAGTCCACACCTGTCCGGGCTCGTGCCGTCCCGGTGGCGTCGGACACCGCCACACCTGCAGGGATCCGTCAGGGCTCAGGTCGGCGCTGTATCCGGCGACCCAGCCCAGTGCGGTGTTGCGCAGATGGTGCAATCGGCTACTCAGGCTGAACCGCGGGAGTACATCGTCGTCATCGGCCCACGTCATGAACTCGGTACGGACTTCGTTGACGGCGAAGTTTCGGGCGCAGGCCGCACCCACCGGGCGGGGCAGGACCAGCACGCGGACGCGGGGGTCGGCGGCCAGCGGTTCGGGCAGCTGCGCCGGGTCGGCGCCGTCGAGGGCGAGGACGGCTTCCCAGTCGGCGTCCTGCGCTTCCAGGCTGGCGTGGAGTTCGGTGAGATAGTCCAGGCGTTCGGGGCGCAGCCGGGTGGCGGTGACCACGGTGACGTCGGGAATGCGGGAAACCTCCGTGCTGGCGGTAGCGGGTTCGTTCAGCGGCGCGGCCTCGGCGGTGGGGGCGGGAGGGGCGGTGCTATGGGCCGGGTGGGCGTGGAAAGCTGCTCGCGGGCGGCCTTGGTGCCTGGCTGCCGGGCGGTGATGAGGCTGTCCTCGGTGAGTATTTCGAGGTTGCCGGCCAGGGCGTCCAGGTCGTCGGCCAGAGCGCGGTAGCTGCGGCAGGCGGGGTCATCGCCGCGTTCGTCGTGCCAGTTGGCGGTGGCTTCGATGAACTGGTGCAGTCTGGCCAGCGCCCCGTGGTCATTGGTGAGGACCGCGGTGATGACGCCGTAGAGTTCGTGCACGCTGCGGGCGCGGCCCAGAAGGTCCGTCCACGCGGTGATGCCGTCTCCCGAGGGCGGCAGTGCGGCAGCGTCCAGGAACGGTCCGGCTTCCCGGTTGGCCCATCGGCGGAGGTTGTCTCGGGTGGGGCTGCCGGTGTTGTAGGCGTGGATCTGGCCGGTGGTGCGGCCGGCGTTGTCGTGCAGCTCGACGTCGGGGTTGGGGAACAGCGGAGGGACCTTCGGATCGTTCGCGCGGGTCACATGGGGGGGTGTGCGGTCGACGGGCGTGCCGTCGGCTCCGGTGAGTTCGCAGGTGTAGCCCAGGAGTTGCGCCTTGGCGGCTGGCGCGGGGATGAGGGCGGCGTCGTTGCAGGTGAACGTGTCGGTGATGGACTGCCGGGGTGCCGCGTTGAGCCAGGTCCGGGCGTCCGGGCCGGGGGTGATCTGCCAGCCGGGGCGGACGGTGTCGGTCTGGGTGTGGGTGTCGGTGAACAGCAGGAGCGCTCCGCCGCCGGTGGTCTTCAGGCCGTAGGCGGTGTTCCAGGCGTTGTTCGCTGCGGCGAAGGTGGTGATGCCCTTGGTGCCGAGCCGGTGGGTGTCCTTGTCGTGGATGCCGGTCTGCTGCTTGCTGGCGGGGGTGGGGGTGAAGAACTGGCTGCCGCTGTTCTTGCCGCCGGTGGCGAAGTTGTCGGTGATCCCTACCCGGAGCCGTCCGGCGTCGAATCCGGGCTGGCCGGTGCCGTCGGCTGCGACCGCGGTGGCGTATCCGTCGGCGTCCAGCGAGATCCGGGGCAGGGGCATCCGGTCCAGATCGGCGGCCAGGACCATCTGCCAGCTGTGGTCCGGCTGCTGCGCGACGACGATCAGCGTCTGGTACGCGGTGACGGTGACGGTGACTGCGGCGGCGAACCACTTCGGGGTGCCGGGCAGGAAGGTGGGGATGTACAGGTGGGCGGTGGCCGCGTCGTAGGACCAGGGCTTGTAGGGCTTGCGGTTCTTGGCCGCAATGGCGGAGTCCTGCTGGTACCCGCCGAGTGACATCGCGTAGAGGGGGCCGTCCTCCACGGTGTCGAGCAGGGGTGCGTTGTCGTGGGCGTTGGCGCGGTTGTTGACCTGTGAGTAGTGCCGGATGGGGTCTCGGGCGCTGGTGGCGCTGAGTGCGGGGGCCGGCGTGGGTGCCGTGCTGGTGGTGGGGGCCTTCGTGGCGGCGTGAGTGGCGTCGCCGGTGTTGGTGCAGGCGGTCGCGGCCAGGGTGAGGCAGGCGGCGGAGACGATCAGCGGCAGGGCGTGTCGGGTGATGCGGATGGAGCGCTCCAGAGGTGTTGCGGACGGGTCAGCGGATCCGCGGGGCGGGGGAGGTGGCCGCGGCCGATGACTGGGGAATCGGGGCACCGGCCGGCGCCGGCGGTGATGGCGGGGTGGGATCGGGCGGCGGTGCGGGGAACCGGTTTGCGCAGTGGTGCAGATAGCGGCCGGCTTCGTTGAGGTCCCGGCGGGTGCGGTCGACCTGCTCGTTGACGGTGGTGTGCGTGGACCGCTGGGCTGCGCGCCGTTCCGCGGAGCTGGGTTGGGCATCGACCTGGTGCAGGTGGCCGGCCGAGGCGACGGCGTCGCCGAGGTGGGCCAGGGCCTGGGTCAAGGTGCCCACCGCGTGCGTGAGCACCGCGACTTTGTGGCGGGTGGTCCGGGCCGAGGGCGCCCGGTTGCCGTTCGCTGACCGGTCTGCGTCGGCGGCGGCGCTCGTCATGTAGGTGACCAGCGCGGCGATGTCGCGGACACGGTCGTCGAGTTCGTCGAGGTCGTCGCTGCGCGTGTCCGGGGACGTGGTGAGGGGCAGTTCGTCGGCCACGCGGTGCGCCCGCTCGGCCAGCCAGTGGAGCTGGCCGGTGTCGTCGTAGGCGGCGGTCAGGGATCCTCCGGGGGACGGGTGTCTGGGAGGACGGTCGGTCAGCGGGGGTGCGCGCGCCCGCTGCCGCTGCTGGTGGTGTGGGCTGCGGCCATGGTGGTGCGGCCGGCAGGCGCGGGGGTGGTGGCGCTGTGAGCGGGGCGTCCTTCGGGGCGTGGTGCTGGAGGTGGGGCGGTCGGCCGATACGGGGGCTGAGGTGGTCGGCGACGCGGGCCGGTGCGGCGGCGCTCCCGGCGAGGTGTGCGGCTTCGGGCCGGAGTTCCTCGGCACAGGTGGTCGGCCCGCTGCTTGTCGGCGTCGTGCTCGGCTGGCGTGGCGTCGGTGATGTCGGACGGAACTGACCAGCGGGTCACCGGCGGCGGGGTGAGGGCTGCTCAGGCGGCGCCGGCGCTGTCCCGGGCGCGGGCGGGGGTGCGGGCAGTGTCCTGGGTGCGGGTGGGCTTCGGTGTTCGCGATCGGGACCGGCGCTGGGCGCGGCGGGGGAGCGGGAGTTGGCCGCGGCTGTGCGCGGGGTGGCTCCGAGGGCGCGTGCTTGCGTGACGCGTTCGATGGCGGCCAGGGCCGGGTAGTAGTCGGAGAACCCGATGGCGGGCGGCCAGCCTGCTGCGTGGCGCAGGCGCAGGCCGGCGGCGAAGCGGTGTTGCCGCGCGGGGTCGCGGTCGGCGTCGGCGAGGTGGGCGAGGCCGGTGAGGTCGTGTTCCCAGGTGTCGCGGACGTGGGTGCCCTCGGCGATGGCGCCGGCGAGTTTCCACAGCCCGTGGCTGAGCCGGCCGGCGGCGGCGGGCGGCAGGGCGAGGTCGGTTCGGGCCTGGCGGAGCGCGGCGGGGCCGTGGAAGAGCACGGCTTCGAGAGCGGGCCAGGCGTCGGCGTCGCGTTGGGCCCGGCGCGCGTCGAGCGCGTTCTGGTCGAGGAGTACGCCGCCTTCGTCGAAGAGATCGTCCACCGCCGCCTCCCCAGTCGGTGAGCGCGGTCCGGGCGGTGATGTATGCCTGGTGCAGCGCGGGCCCGCGGACCAGCACGACCGCTTCAAGGTAGCGGGGCAGCAGACGCGCGGTGATCTGGTAGGCGGCGCGTGCGGGGTCAGCGGGGACGGCGATGCCGCGCGGTGCGAAGGCACGGCCCTCCGAGGCGGGCGTCCCGGGCGGCGCCAGGGGAGCGATCAGGAACTGGCGCGGACGCAGGGGACGTTCGATCGCGATCAGGATGGTTTCGCCGGGGCCGGCCAAGAGCGCGGCGTGGTCGTGGACGAATTCCTCCATCGCCCAGGCGGTGTGGTGGGAGTCCCATAGCCGCTCCAGGACCTCTGTGCGCAGCAGGCTGTCGTGGAAGTCCTCCTCGATCGCGGTGCTCCACTGGCCGGGCAGGCGTGCGGCGATGCCGTCGCTGAACTCCCGCAGGCTCGGCCGCGGCGCCGGGCGGGCCCGGGCGGCAGGGCTGGGTGCGGAGGTTTGAGGTGAGGACGCTGCAGGTCTCCTTCAACGCTTGCGTTCGTGGGTGAGCGATGTGGGGGGTGTCTGTAGGGCTGTCAGTTCGTTTGCGGCCGTTCGGAGGCAGACGATACTGAACCGGAACTCCGGCCCTAACTCGGACTCATCGCTGCACGTGGCGGCACCGATGCGGCAAGTGGCTTTCAGCTTTCGTGAACTCGGCGGTTTTTCAGTGCATTCGGGCGTCCGTCCCGCTACGCCGCCCCGCCTGACCAGGCACAAGTCCTGGGCGCCTCCAGGATCACCAGCATCGACATCACCGTGCACTCGGCAATCGGGCTGGGCGCCGACGGACGTCGTGACCGCACGCTGCAGCTCCTGCGCGCAGACCCGGTCCGCACCTGGCGCGCATGTGAAATCGCCCGAGGCATCGGACTGGAGGATGCCCGCGGCCTGCGCGCTGAACTGGGACGCTGGGTCCGTGAGGGCATCCTCCGCCGCACAGGACGGGGGATCTATGCCCTCGAACACGACTGGATTGCCCGGTCCCTCAACGGACCTTTGGAACCAGCCCACTTGACAGTTGCGGTTAGGCCTTAACTCCGTGGTCTTGGGGTACTTCCGTGGTGCAGGCATCGGACCTGTGTTCTCCCATCTGCCGAGGCGATCATGCCTGGCTTCAGGGCCGCTACAAAATCCGGGTCAGCTCATGTCTCGGCGGAACCCCTGGCCTGCCCCGATGGGTGGCGGAAGCCGGCGAAAATTGAACGCGGCTACCACTTTTTCGGTGATGCTCATGGGAACTGAATACAGAGGATCGGGATTTTCAAGGTGGCGTCGCAGTTCGCGTGCGCCCTCTTCGATATTCTTGGCGAGCGGGAGCACCTCAGCCGCGCATGGCGCATCTACACCGACGGGGGCAGTCGGAAGGCCGACGAGATCCGAGCGCGGCTGGATGAACTGGGCGGCCCGCTGGCGGAGTAGCGGGCGGGCCGGGTCAGGACGGGGTATGGTGCGCATGGACACGTCCTGCCCGGGCCCGGCGCCGACACTCCCGCCTCGGACACCGAAGCCGGATCGCCTACGAAGCAGCCACCACGACATCACCGACTACGCTGGCAACAGCTGCATAACCCGTGTCCAGGATTCCGGGTCGAGGCCCTTCCGAGGCTCCCCGTGCTGCCGGTCTCCCCGCCTACGCCGGGTCTTCGCGGACTACCGCGACGCCTCCGGGCGGCACGGTCAGTTCGCCCTCCACTGGTTGCCCCGCCAGCAGTTCGTAGCCGGTGGCGGGCAGGAGGGCCGGCGTGACGGTGTGGTTGACGGCGAACAGCCACGAGCCGGTGGGGCCCGTGCGCCGGGTGACCTCCACGCCGTCGCCGGAACCCGGCAGTGCCGGGGCGCATCCGGCCGCCGTAGCCCATCGGGGCAGTAGGCAGCGCAGTGAGGCGTCGTTGAGGCGTGTGGCGGCGTAGCGGACGGTGCCGAGGCCGAGGCTGCGGCTGAGCAGTGCGGGTCCGCCCGCCGCCGGGCCGTCGGTGAACCGCGCGTCTACCGCGGTGTCGGCTGCGGGAACCACCCGTTCGGCCCACGTACGGCCGGTCGAGCCGTCGTCCAGGCTGGTCCGCTCGTCGGCGGCCAGCGGCAGGAACTCGTCGACGGTCAGCCCCAGCACCTCGCGTAGAGCGCCCGGGTAGGGGCCGGGGAAGATCCGGTCGTCCAGGTCGGTGACGCCGCTGAAGGGTCCCACCACCACGTGTCCGCCGGCGGCGGCGAACGCGGCCAGTGCTTCGGCCGTACCGGGAGCCACCGCGTAGAGCGATGGCACGAGCAGCAAGCGGTACGGGGCTTCGGCGTCCTTCGGTCGGTCGTCCGCCTCGCTGTTGTCCGTGTCAGCGGCCTCCCGCGGCAGCACGCTCGGTTCGAGGCCGCGCCCTGGGGCGGGGACGATGTCGCACCGCAGGCCCGCCGTCCACAGCGCGCGGTGCCAGCCGCGCAGTTCCTCCCGGTAGACCATGTCACGACTGGGGCGGTCGGGCAGTTCCAGCGCCCACCAGGCGTCGTAGTCCCAGGCCAGGGCGATTTGGGCCGGCTCGCACACACTGCCGGCGACTTCGGCGACGCGGGCCACCGACGCACCGAGGGCGGCGGCCTCGCGCCAGATCCGGGTCTTGGTCCCGCCGTGCGGGAGCATCGCCGAGTGCCACTGCTCGGCGCCGAACGCGGACTGGCGCCACTGGAAGAACAGCACGCCGTCGGCGCCCCTGGCCACGTGGGTGAGGCTGTTGCGGGCCATCTCACCGGCTGCCTTGGCGAGGTTGCGCGGCTGCCACTGGACGGCCGAGGTGGAGTGCTCCATCAGCAGCCAGGGGCGGCCACCGGCCAGGCCGCGCGTGAGGTCCGCGGCGAAGGCGAGTTCGGCGGTGCGGTGTTCGTCCTCGGCGTTGAGGTAGTGGTCGTTGGCGACGATGTCGACCTCGCGTGACCAGCGCCAGTAGTCGGCCTCGGCGAAGTTGCCGGTCATCAGGTTCGTGGTGATCGGGCGGCCGGGGGAGTGCGGGCGGATGGCGTCGCGTTCGGCGCGGTAGCAGGACAGGTGCTCGGCGTCGCTGAAGCGGCGGAAGTCCAGCCACTGGGCGGGCGGCAGGCTTCCGGTGGAGGTGCGCGGTGGGCCCACCTGGTCCCAGGCGGAGTAGCGCATGCCCCAGAAGGAGGTGCCCCAGCGGTCGTTGAGGGCGGTCAGGTCGCGCCCGTACTCGGTGTGCAGCCAGGTGCGGAAGGCGGCGGCCGAAGTGTCGCAGAAGCAGTGCGCGTTGGCGTTGCCGTACTCGTTGCCGACGTGCCACATCACCACCGCCGGATGGTCTCCGTAGCGTTCGGCCAGGGCGCTCGTGATGCGCACGGCGTGCTCCCGGTACGCGGGCGAGGACGGGCAGTAGGTTTGCCGGGAGCCGGGCGCCAGCCGGACGTTCTCGGCGGTGACCGGGAGGGAGTCCGGGTGTGCGTGGGAGAACCACCGCGGCGGCGCCGCCGTCGGGGTGGCCAGATCCACGGAGATGCCGCTGTCGTGGAGCAGGCCGATCACGGCATCCATGCCGGTGAAGTCCAGGCGGCCGGGTTCTGGTTCGAGCCAGGACCAGGCGAAGATGCCCAGCGATACGAGGTTGACGCCGGCCTCGCGCATCAGCGCTGTGTCCTCGCGCCAGGTCGCGGGGTCCCACTGCTCGGGGTTGTAGTCAGCCCCGTAGGCGAGCCGGGGAACGCGTCCCCAGACGCGATCGAAGCGGGTGGTCGACGGGTGCGGCATGGGAGGTCCTCGTAGGAAGTCGCGGATGAGCGGGGCCGGGGGAGGCACCTCCCGGCCCCGCTCGGTCGGCGGCGTGTCAGCAGGTGGTGCTGCTCGTGCTGGTGCAGGTGGACTGCGGGTCCTGTCCGGTCGCGGACTGGTAGGTGGAGAAGGGTGTGTACGGGTCGGACGCGCTGCCGGTGCCGGTGGACTGGTAGGGGGCGACGACGAAGGTCACTGCTCCGGTGCCGGTCACCTTGTAGGTGTTGAGGTTGAGCTTCGGCTGCGTCGCGTCGCAGCCCCAGCCGGCACTCGCGCTCTGGCACTGCTCGATGTACACCAGCCGGTCGGGCACGGCGTGGGTCACGGTGTTGTCCCAGAAGGAGACCTCGCCCGGCAGGTAGTTCGACTGCGACATCAGCCATGGCCCCGGCGTGGTGCGGGTGATGGTGTTGTGGTTGACCGTGAGGTCCTGGATGGAGGACGGGTCGGTGGTGTTGCGGCCCGCGGTCCAGGTGAAGATGTCACCCTGCGACTGCGACGAGGTGTTCTGCCCGTTGTCCGTGCAGGTGTTGTCGGTGACCGTGACGTCGGAGGTGATCAGGTCGCGGCCGCCGAAGACCGCCACGCAGTAGGCGTCGTTGTCCTCGATGGTGTTGTGGTCGATGAGGCTCTTGGTGGAGTAGGTGTCGGCGTCGATGCCGCCGCCGTCGCCTCCGCCGCGCTTGTTGGCGTAGGAGTGGTTGTACGTGGCCTGCACGTTGTAGGAGTTGGACCACCAGGCGCCCTCACCGTTGAGCAGGGAGGGGGTGCTGCCGTCCGCCGAGGTGCCGTTGCCGTTGTCGTGCAGTTCGTTCTTGTACAGCTTCAGGTCGGTGACACCCGAACCCCACACGCCTGACTCGTCGTTGAACGCCGAGCTGGAGTTCTCCACCGTCACGTCGGAGACACCGTCCCTGGCCGGGAGGGCGGTGCCGGTCAGGCCCATGTGGCAGTCGGGGGTGTTGTACCCGCCGGGCGCGGTGGCGCTGTACGGGCTCTTCTCGGCGTGGCCGATCTGGAAGCCCACCTCGTGCGCATGCTGGACGTCCACGTGGTCGATGGTCACGTCGGCGATCTTCGCGGTGGCCTGGCACGGCTCGACGACCACGCCGCCGGTGGAGGAGATCCAGTCGGAGGCGACGACCTTGCCGCTGGAGTCGAGCGTCACGCGCGGGCGGTTGGCCTGGTCGTGCACCTTCAGGCCGGAGAGGTCGAAGCCCTGCTGGGTGATGCCCGGCTGGTCGGCCTCGATCCACAGGCCGCGCCAGTACCCGCCGGTGATGTCGAGGTTCTCGACGTTCCAGTAGGAGACGTTCTTCAGTGCGACCGCGCTCGGGTTGGACATGTCGTCGATGTCCTGGCCGGCGTTGACGACCGGCAGCGCCTTGGTGGCGTCGCCGTAGGCGCCGACGGTGTTCCAGGCCGAGGAGGTGCCGGAGCCTTGGAGAGTCAGTGCCCCGTCGCAGACGGTGCCGTACTTCAGCAGCAGGCTCTCGCCGGCCAGGAAGTGGTGGCTGGATGCCTTGGCCAGGGTGGTGAACGGTTCGGCTTGGCTGCCGGTCTGGGTGCTGCCGGTGGCCTGGCAGTCGACGTAGTAGGTGGCGGGGGTCGCGGCGGAGGCGGTCGGTGCGCCGGCGAGTGCGAAGGCGCCGGCGAGCAGCGCGGTCGCACCGACCGCCGCCGCGGCTGTCCGCGCTCTGGTGCGGCCCGGACGGGTGTTTTCAGGCATGGCGGATCAGTGTCCCTTCGTCCGAGGAGACGTCGTTCGGTCCTGAATGGTGGGGTGACGCACGGTCGTGCGGGTGGTGCGGCGGGCGCGGACGCGGGGTTCAGCCCTTGACCGCGCCGACCATGACCCCCTTCGAGAAGTGCTTCTGCAGGAAGGGGTAGACCAGGAGGATCGGCACCAGACTGATCACGAGCACCGCCATCTGGAGCGACTGCTGAGGCGGCGGGGAGGTGCCGAGGGAGGCGATGTTGTCGGCGCCCAGCGGCGCGTTGTTGACCACGTAGGTGCGCAGCACCAGTTGCAGCGGCCATTTCGAGGTGTCGTTGATGTAGAGCATCGCGGTGAAGAAGCTGTTCCAGAAGCCGACCGCGTAGAACAGGCCGACGACCGCCAGCACCGCTTTGGACAGCGGCAGTACGATCCGGGTCAGCACCACGAACTCGCCGGCGCCGTCGATCCGGGCGGAGTCGAGCAGGTCCTGCGGCAGGTCCATGAAGAACGACCGCATCACCACGACGTTGAA
Organism: Actinacidiphila sp. bgisy144; assembly: GCF_057708105.1. Taxonomy (NCBI): domain Bacteria; kingdom Bacillati; phylum Actinomycetota; class Actinomycetes; order Kitasatosporales; family Streptomycetaceae; genus Actinacidiphila; species Actinacidiphila sp. bgisy144. The sequence continues at coordinate 340,370 of NZ_JBYIRM010000004.1, forward strand.
GCCGTTGATCATGACCGGCACGATCAGCGACCAGTAGGAGTCGAGCAGCCCGAGCTCCTTGACCACCAGGTAGCTGGGGATGATGCCGGGGCTGAACATCAGTGTGAACAGCACGGTCAGCAGCAGTGGTTTGCCGGCGAAGATGCCCGGGCGGGCCAGCGCGTACGCCAGCGCGGTGGTGCAGGCCAGCGCCAGCAGGGTGCCGACCACGGTGATGCCGATCGACACGATCAGCGACCGGGTGACCACGCCTCCTGACAGCACCGCCCGATAGGCGTACAGCGACGGGTGGTCGGGCCACAGGACGAACCCACCGGCCTTGGTGACCTGGTTCTTGTCGGCGAGCGAGGTGGAGATCACCGCGACGAACGGGACCACCACCACCGCGCAGCACAGCAGCAGGACCAGGCCCTTGAGGGCGCGCACGGGCAGTGAGGCCGTGCCGCCGCCCGGTCCCGCGCCCGCCCCGCGGCGCGGCGGCGGCGCCGAGCGGCGTCCTGCGGCCCGGGTGATCGGACTGCGCCTGCGCGCTGGACGGTTGGTGACAGCGGTGCTCACGACTCGTACACCCCGCGCTCTCCGAAGATGTGGGCGACCTTGTTGGCGCCCAGGACCAGGGCGACGCTGACCACGCCCTTGACCAGGCCGACCGCCGCCGACACGCCCCAGTCGCCGTTGATCACGCCGTGGTTGTAGACGTAGGTGTCCAGGACCTCCGAGGCGTCGGTGCCCACCGGCGCCTGCTGGAGCAGGATCTGCTCGAAGCCGGTGTTCAGCGAGTCCCCCAGTTTGAGGATGAACATCAGCACGATGACGCCCCTGATGCCCGGCAGCGTGACGTGCCACAACTGCCGCATCCGGCTGGCGCCGTCGACCGCTGCGGCCTCGTACAGGCTGGTGTCGATCCGGGACAGCGCGGCCAGGAAGAGGATGGTGCCCCAGCCGGAGTCCTTCCAGACGACCTGGGAGGTGATCAGTACTTTGAACAGGCCCGGGTCGCCGATGATGTGGAAGCCGCCGGAACCGTGGTGCAGCAGCCAGGTGTTGAGCATGCCGGCGTTGCCCAGCATGGACTGGAACAGGGCGACCACGATCACCCAGGACATGAAGTGCGGCAGGTACAGCACCGACTGCACAACACGCTTGATCCGCTCCGACACCAGCGAGTTGAGCAGCAGCGCGACGGCGATCGGCACCGGGAAGACGAAGACCACCTGTGCGACCGCCACGATCAGCGTGTTCTTCAGCGCCGTGATGAACTCCGGGTCGCCGTTGAAGATCACGTCGAAGTTCGACAGGCCCACCCACGGCGAACCCCAGATGCCCAGGAAGGGCTGGTAGTCCTTGAAGGCGATGACGTTGCCGAGCAGCGGCAGGTAGGAGAAGAGCAGCACCGCCGCGATGCCGGGCAGCGCCAGCAGCAGCAGGAACCGGTCCCGGCGCATGCGGGCGAACCAGTTCTCGCCGGCGCGCGGCTGGACCCCGCCGTCACCGCGCGGCTCCGGCCCGCCGTCGCGTCGCGGCCGAAGCCGCCGCGTCGACTCGACAGCCATCTTTCCTCCTGGGCGTCGTGTGCGGGTCCTGCCCGCGGTTCGTGAGGGACCGGTGGGGGCCGGGCGGCGCGGGGGCGCCGGTCGGCCCGTGCGGTCAGGTGGCGGATTCGGCGTACTCGGCGGACATCTTGTCGCCGCCCGCCGACCGCCACTGCTTGATCACGTCGTCCCAGTCGGACAGCGGACGGCGGCCAAAGGCGATGTCCAGTTGCGCGTCGTCGGTGATCTTCTTCAACTGGGCGCCCTTGCGACTGTTGGTGTCGGAGTAGCGGCCGACCGCCGGGTTGGCGATCAGGTTGTTGGTGACCCGCACGTGCCAGGTGTGCTGCGCGGTGACCTCCGCCTTCGCGCCGGGGCCGATAATGGTGGGCGCGTCGGTGATGTACTGCACGTCCACCAGTTCGCGGGCGCCGCGCGAGGTCGGTGTCGGCAGCCCGTCCTTCCAGGTGTAGTCGACGCCCTCGACGCCGAACTTGCGCTGCAGGTGCTCGGCCGTGCCGATCGGCGCGCACAGCCAGTTCAGCAGGTTGACCAGTGCCCGGGTCTTCTTCTCGCCCAGGCCCTTGCGGATCACCGTCAGCCCCTGGCTGCCGGTGCCGGCGTAGTGCTTCGCGTCACCGCCGCCGGCGTACTTCGGCTCCACCAGTGCGGTCACCTTGTCGTAGCCGATCTGCCGGCCGAAGATGTCCCAGGCCGCGTAGCCGTCGCTGGTCATCACCGTCCGGCCACTGGTGAAGTAGTCCCGTAGCGGGGTGAACTGGGCGGTGGCGGAGGCCGCGTCGGGGTGGAACAGGCCCTGCTTGACCATGGACCGCACCAGGCCGACGGCCTGCTTGGTGCGCTCGTCGGTCCAGAAGCTGACGAACTTGCCGCCGCGGTCGTCCCAGGTGTTCGGCACGCCCAGCATCATCTGCAGGTGGGTGACCATGCCCCACACGTCCGCGAACGCCCAGCGGCTCTTCTTCGCGTCCGTGACGTCCTTCATCAGCTGGAGGAAATCCTGGTAGCTCTTCGGCTCGGGGTTCGCGCCGAGTTGCTTGATGATGTCGATCCGGGCGAAGAGCGGGTTGAGGGGCAGCGCGCGCGGCTGCGGCACCGCGTAGATCGTGCCGTTGGCCACCGCGGACTTCCACGAGTCGGTGGGGATGTTCGCCAGGTACGGGAACTCCTTGGCGGCGTCCCCCGAGAGGTACGGGCCCAGGTCGGCGAAGAGCTTCTCCATCACCTGCGGCTGGTCCGGGGTCGGCACGGGGAACCCGACGATGTCCGGCAGGTCGCCGCCGGCGATCAGCGTCTGGAACTTCGTGGGGTAGTCGCCGCCGGTGGCCAGCGTGATGTCCAGCTTCGCGCCCGCGCCCTTGTCGAGCTGCTGCCAGAACGCGTTGTTCCCCGGACGCGGCGGCACCGCGCTGTAGGTCGGGTAGATGATGCTGACGTCCCCGACTCCGGCCAGCGGCGGCGTGCTGAAGGCGGGCTTGGGGTGTCTGGGGTAGCTGAAGTAGCCGGCCATGGCGCCTCTCGTGGTGCCGGGCAGGTCCGGGCGAACCACGTCGACCGGCGCGTACGTCGGCAGCTTCGCCTTGGCGTTCGCCGCCGCGGTGTTCTTGGCCACCGTGGCGGTGGAACAGGAGGACAGCAGCGGCACCGCGGCGCCCGCCGCGGCCACCGCGCCGGCAGCGAGGAACGTACGGCGGGAGGGACCTGAGGAACCTGTGTGTGCGGGCATTGCGGCGGACCTTCCGTGCGGGTGGGGGCCTGCGGGTGTGGGAACTGCTGGTGGAACGCGGCGAGTGGGGCGCTGAAGGCTGCGGGCCGTGGTGCTGCGGGCGGTCGGGGCAGGTCAGCGTTCGGAGGTGCGGAGGTGCTCGGGCCAGGACAGGTCGAAGCCGAGCGAGCCGGTGAGCAGCCGCTGGAAGCCGGCCAGCAGCGCGGGGTCGTTGCGGACCTTGCGCGGGGTGGTGGAGGTGTTGAGGCAGTGCGCGGCCAGCGCGCCGGCAGCCTCGCCGATGTTCCACTCCACCGGGTGCAGCCGGTAGCAGCCATTGGTGATGTGCGTGGTGCCGATGTTCTTGTTGGCCGGCAGCAGGTTCTCCACCCGCTGCGGGATGAGCGCGCCCAGTGGTATCTGGAACGGGTGGTCGGCGATGTCGATGTAGGTGCTCGGGCCGCCCTCGCCGCCGGAGCAGGGGTGCAGGTCGATCCGGTAGGAGCCGACGCCGACGGAGTCGGTGAAGATCTCCGAGCCCGGCGGGAGCCCGGCCTCGGCCCGCGCCTGGACGCCGACATGCTGCTCCAGCACCGTGAACTCGGCCTTGATCCGGCGTGATTCGCGGACGTACGGGCGCATGGCCAAGCCGTCGGACGTGCCCAGCACGTCGCCGCGCAGCCGCAGGCCTCGGTAGCCGGTGCCGCCGTCCAGCCGCGGCGCCTCGGTCTGCATCCAGTACAGGAAGGACAGGCTCTGCTCCCGGGAGGCGGCCAGGTGCCGCTGCTTGGTCTGCTCGTCCACGCCGAGCAGGGGGCCGGCCATGTAGTCGATCTGCGGCCAGTTCACGAGGGTGACGTCGCTGCCGTAGCGGCCGCGCGGGTAGTTGGCCGCGGAAAAGATCCGGCGGAAGTTCCAGCGGTCGGCGGCCACATGGCCGCGCGGGGAGTCCGGGTGTTCGAAGATCGCCTCGCGGCGCGGAGTGAGGGTCTGCGGGATCACGTCCTCCCACGACAGCAGCGGAGCCGGCCAGAAGTCCGGTCGGTAGGCGCGCCAGAAGTCGTAGTCGACCGGTCGGTCGATGGTGAAGTCGCCGTCGGGGTGGTAGTCCACGGCGAAGCACCAGGTGAACGACTGCTGCACCAGCGGGTCGGCCGGGCCGTCCAGCGCGTGCGGCTCGCCCGTCTGCGCCTGGCTCTCCGCGCCGATCACGTGCTCCACGCCGGCCAGTTCGAGCAGGTCGCCCAGTTCGGTGGCGTCCAGTACGTAGGCGGCGGAGATGGTGGTCTCCTCGCCGGTCTCCCGCGAGCGCAGGGTGACAGCGGTGACGGTGTCGCCGCTGGTCTCGGCGGAGACCGGCTCATATCGGCACAAAACGGTCAGTTGGGCGTCGGCCCGGTAGGGGGCCAGCAGTTCGCCGATCGCGGTGACCCCGACCACCGGTTCGTGGCAGATCGGGCTGACGCCGCCGCCGCCCGGGTTGAGCACGGCGGTGGCGAGGGCGTCCGCGCTGAGGTCGTAGTTGCGCCGGTAGTAGTCGCGGATGTTCTGGCGCAGCTTCCGGTAGGTGCGGGTGGCGCCCCGCGACTCGATCCAGGGGTGCTCGTCCGGCGGCACGGCCTGCGAGGTCATCTGGCCGCCGAGCCACGGCGACTCCTCCGTCAGGACGACGCGGCGCCCCAGTCGGGCCGAGGACAGTGCGGCGGCCACACCGCCGAGGCCGCCGCCGACCACGAGAACGTCCGTCTCCTGCACCGTCATGGGGAACCTTTCCGCCAGGGGACCGTGGCCGGGGCCGCCGGGAAAGCGTGCGACCGGCCTGTCCGCAGAACGCGATATGAGGGTCGGGCACAGCGGCCGGGGAACACCGGCGCGCCAACACATGGCGGGACCGGGGGGTGGCCGCTGACATGCCCTTTTGGCTGATAAAGCGCTTCAACCAATGCGGTTAACCTAGGCTCGTTGCGCTAGGGTGTCAACGAGTGGTCCGGAAAATTTCGACCTGCCCCTGTCCGTCCTGCGGACGCCGCCGGGCGCGCCGGGCGCTGTGGCTTCGTCGGCGGTCCGAGCCCGGGCAGGGGCCCGTCGGCCGCGGAACGCGGTCGGACGGCGGGCGGCCGATTCCCCGGAGGCGCGGTGCGGCACGCAGGTCGTCGGGTCCTGTGGGAGCGGACACGGTGCGGGGCCGGTCCCGGAGCGTGGGCGCTCCGGTGGTGGCGGATCGCGGTTTCCTCGGACCGGTGTATCGCGGCGACCCCGCGGGGCCGGGACAATGCCGGGGCGGTACGGGACTTGGCGGCCGTTCGGACGGGCGGAGCGCGGCACAGTGACGCCGAAGGCGAGGGAGCGGGCATGGTGAGGAAGACGGCCGGGGACGGCGCCGGTGAGGATACGGGCGGCCGGGGTCCGGCGCGCGGTCCCGGTACGCGCCGGACGAGCGCAGGCGGCCGGAGCGGTGCGGACAGCACCCGGCGGAAGATCACTCAGGTGGACGTGGCCCGGCACGCGGGTGTGTCCACCGGCATCGTCTCGTCCGTGATCAACGGTCGTGACTACGGCTCGATCCGGGTCAGCGACGCCACTCGCGAGCGGGTCAGGGACGCCGTCCGCGAACTCGGCTACGTGCCCAACATCGCGGCCCGCAACCTGGCCCGCGGCAGCAACCGGCTCCTCGGCGTGTTCACGTACCAGCCGATCTTTCCGCTGGAGAGCCGGGACTTCTACTACGAGTTCTTGATCGGCATCGAGGAGGAGGCTGAGCGGGCGGGCTACAACCTGCTCCTGATGACCGGCTCCAAGGACCGCAGGAACGAGCGCTCCATCTACGCCGACGGCGTCAACAGCCTCCAGTTGGCGGACGGTTCGGTGCTGATCGGCGTCAACGAGTCCGCCGAGGAACTGTCCCGGCTCGCCGACGAGTCCTACCCCTTCGTCTTCGTCGGCCACCGCGAGATCCCCGGTCTCGACCTCTCCTTCGTGGCCGCGGACTATTTCGGCGGCACCGCGCGGATCGTCCGCGAACTCACGGCCCGGGGGCACCGCAGGATCGCCCTGGTACAGAGCGCGCGGGGTTTTGAGGGCATCCCCGGCCGCAGGGCCGGATTCCGGTTCGCTCGGGAGGAGTTGGGACTGACCGCGGACGATGCGCCGGTCGTCACGCTCGGCATCCCGGAGCCGGGCGCGGAGCAGGAGGCGGAGGCGGCGGTGGACGACGTGCCCGAACTGCTGCGCTGGATCGAGCGGCACGGCACCACCGCCCTGGTGGTCGAGGTGAGCACCGACGCCGCGGCGATCCGGGCGGCCGCACTCGCGGCCGGCCGGTCGGTGCCCGGTGGCCTCGCCCTGGTGGGACTGAGTGGCACCCCGGAGCAGCCGCAGGTCTCCGACCTCGCCGAACTCCACATCCCGCGAAGGGAGATGGGGCAGGAGGCGGTCCGCCTGCTGCTGCGTCTGCTGGAGTCCCCGCGGTCCGCGCCGCTGCGCTCCACGCTGGACACCGGCCTGCGCGCCGGAGCCACGCTCGGCGAGTGACGGCGGCCCGTTCGGCGCATCGCGCCGGACGGGTCTTCACCTCGCGCCGCGCCGTCAGCAGGCGGCCGTCACCGTGGACACGTCTCACAACTCCGCGGCCTCCCCAGACCTCACGGGCTCCACATGCGGGGCTGCCACGGCAGGGCCACGGCGGCCTCGTCGAGCGGTGCCACGGCGAAGTCCGGGGCGAAGACCAGCGGGAGCCAGACGTAGCCGGAGTCGTTGACCGGGGCTCCGCGGTGCGGGCCCCAACGGTCGCCGACGTAGACGTGCTGCCGCGGCCCGCCGTCGGCGGCCGGCGGCCAGCTCACCACGCAGGCGGTCTGGGAGCCGTAGCAGGTGCGGTCGCCGAGGTCGTGCAGCGATCCCCACGGCCCCGCCGGCGCCTCGGCGACGGCGTACCGCTGCTGGTTGGGCGCCCAGCCGCTGCACCCCGAGGTCAGCAGTACGTAGCGGCCCTCGTGCCGGAAGAGCGCCGGGGCCTCGCGGTAGGCGCCGGGCCAGAGCACGGCGACGAGTTCGGCCGGGGCCGTCAGGTCCTCGGTGAGCCGGTAGACGTGCAGATCGGCGTTGTCGTTCGCCGCCGACAGCAGGTAGCCGGTGCCGTCGGTGTCCTGGAAGAGCGTCAGGTCACGGGACATGTGGCCCAGTGGGCGGAAGTCGCCGAAATAGCGGTAGGGGCCCTGCGGACGGTCCGCGACCGCGACCGCTGCCCGCGCCTGCCGGTAGTTGCCGGCCTCCTCCTTGTGCGCCCACATCACGAAACGGCCGGTGGTGCGGTCGTGGAGAACCTTGGGCCGTTCGAGGTTGGCACGGGCCAGGTGCGGATGGGAACGCTGGGTGAGCGCCGCGCCGAGCGGTTCCCACCGCACGAGGTCCGTGGAGCGGTGGACCTCGACCGAGCGGAACGTCCGGTCCGGGTGCCGGTCCTCGCCGAACCAGTAGTAGGCACTGTCGTGTTCGAGGATGCCGCCGCCGTGCGCGTGCACCGGAAGGCCGGTGCTGCCCGTCAGGCCCGAGCCGTTGAGCGGAGGCGGGTCTCCTGGCGTCATCGCAGCACACGCTCCAGGAAGCGGATCTGCTCGGCGGTCTGGTACGCCCCACCGCCCTCATGGCCGTTGTACTTCCACACGTTGATGTCCTTCTCGCCGCCCCATCGGTGATAGGCGGCGAACACCGTGGAGGGCGGACAGGTGCTGTCCATCAGGGCCGCGGAGAACAAGGCGGGGGCGCTTGCGCGGGCGGCGAGGTTGACGCAGTCGAAGTAGTCCAGCGTCTTGAACGCCTGCTCCTCGCGGTGGCGCTGCGTGCGAACGAGAGTGACCAACTCCCTGTACGGAGAGGAGTCGGTGATCTCCGTCGCGCGCCGGAAGTGGCACAGGAACGGCACGTCCGCGACGGTCGCGCTCACCGCATCGTTCAGGCCGGACGCCGCGATCGCGATGCCGCCGCCTTGGCTGCCGCCGTATACCGCGATCCTGCTCCGGTCGATGCGCGGGTGGGACAGCGCGGTGTCCACGGCAAGCGCGGCATCGGTGAACACCCGCCGGTAGTAGTACGTCTGCGGTGACTCGATGCCCCGGGTGAGGTACCCGGGCGTGTGCGGCGCGCCGCCCGGTGCCGGGTCCGGGGTCACCGCGTGGGTGTAACCGCCGCTGCCCTGGCCTCGGGTGTCCATCACCAGGTTCGCGTACCCGGCCGCCGACCAGGTCAGGTACTCGTGCGGCAGGCCGCGGCCGCCGTTGTAGCCGATGAACTCCACCACGCACGGCAGCGGGCCGTCGATGTGTCGAGGCAGGAGCAGCCAGCCGCGTATGTCGTGGCCGCCGTATCCGGAGAAGGTGACGTCCAGCACGTCCACGGTCCGCAGCCCGCTGTCGTAGGGCTCGAAACGGGCCGGCCGCGCGAGCGCGCGGGACTCGGCGAGGGTCTGCCGCCAGAAGTCGTCGAAGTCGGCAGGTTCGCTGATCTCGGGCCGGTAGGCGCGCAGGTCGGCCAAGGGCATGTCCACGAGCATCGGTGGGTGAGCCTTTCATGCGAGGGAACACAGGACGGGGGAAGGGATGGAAGGGCGCGGAGGATCCGGCGAAACCGCAGCTCACCCGGCGGCACGGCGGTCAGCCGGTGAGGGTCAGGGACAGGTGGGCCGTGGCGTGGGCGTCGTTGCCGACGTACACGTCGATCAGACCGGGCTCGACCACGAGGGCGCCGTCGTCCGCGGCGAGGAAGCCCAACTCCTCGGCGCCGAGGGAGAACAGCACCGGAGCACTCTCACGCGGCTTCAGCGTGACGCGCTCGAAGCCGCACAGCCTCCGGACTGGTTGGACGACGGAGGCCACCGGATCGCGTACGTAGAGCTGCACCACCTCGTCGCCGGTGCGCTCGCCGACATTGGTGACGGTGGCGGTGACCTCGATCCGTCGGCCTGCGGCCAGTTCGGCAACCGGCGTCTCGCGTGTCGCGCACGTGGGCCCGCTGATGGTGAACTCGGTGTAGCTCAGACCGTGTCCGAACGGGAAGCGCGGACCGTGCTCGGTGTCGAGGTAGCCGGAGACGAAGGGCTGGTGGGGACGGTCGGGGGCGGCGGGGCGCCCGGTGTTCTCGTGCGCGTAGTACAGCGGCAGCTGGCCGACCGATCGGGGGACGGTCACCGGAAGTTTGCCACCCGGAGGGACGTCACCGAGCAGCAGGTCGGCCAGCGCGGGGCCAGCCTCGATGCCGCCGTGCCAGGCCAGCAGCACCGCCGGCACTCGGTCGATCCACTCCTCGACGACCAGTGGCCGTCCCGCCGCCACCACCACCGCGAACGGGCGGCCGGTAGCCGCCACCGCGGTGATCAGCTCCGCCTGACCGGCGGGAAGGCGGAGGTCGCTGCGGGAGGACGCCTCACCGCTGAGCGAGGACGCCTCGCCGACGACGACCAGCGTCACCTCCGCCGCCCGCGCCGCCGCCACCGCGTCGGGCCCGTCGAACGCGTGCCGGAACCGCACCGACGGTGCGGCGGCCCGCAGCGCGTCCAGCACGCTCGTCGCCGGGAAGCGCGTCCCGCCGGGACCGGACCATGTACCGTGCAGATCGTTTGAGTCCGCGTAGGGGCCGACCACCGCGACCGTACCCGTGCCGCGGTCGAGCGGCAGCACACTGCCATCGTTCTTCAGCAGCACCGCGCACCGGGCGGCCGCGTGCCGGGCCATCGCCCGGGTCCGCGTGGTCGGCTCGTACGGCGTCGCCGCCTCGTCCGTGTACGGCCGGTCGAATAGCCCCAGGCGGTACTTCAGCCGAAGGACGCGTGCTACCGCGTCGTCAAGGCGATTGCCCGTTACCGCCCCGTCGGCGAGCAACCGCGGTCCGTGCGCGGCGAGATGGGTGCTCGCCATCTCCATGTCCAGGCCCGCTGCGAGGGCTTGGCGGCCCGCGTCCGCGCCATCGGCCGCGAAGCCGTGTACGACCAGTTCGTGCACCCCGTTCCAGTCGCTGACCACCACACCTTCGAAACCCCACTCGTCCTTCAACACCCCAGTCAGCAGCCCCGGATGGGCATGCGCCGGGATGCCGGAGACCGTGTTGAACGCGGCCATCACAGTGGCGGCGCCAGCCTCGACCGCCGCCCGGAACGGCGGCAGGTAGACGTTGCGCAGCCGCTGCCATGAACTGTCCACCGTGTTGTAGTCCCGTCCGCCCTCCACCGCACCGTAGGCAGCGAAGTGTTTGGCGCACGCCGCCAGCCGATCCGGCCCCGACAGGTCATACGGGTCGGGGCCCTGATAACCGCGGACCTTCGCGGCCGCGAACCGGGCGGTCACACAGGGGTCCTCGCCGCTACTCTCGGCGATCCGGCCCCAGCGCGGCTCACGGGTGACATCGACCATGGGAGAGAACGTCCAGTGAACACCGTTGCGCCGGGCCTCACTCGCGGAAACCCGCGCATCGGCGACAGCCACGTCCGGGTCGAAACTCGCCGCCTGCGCCAGCGGGATCGGAAAGGTGGTCCAGAAGCCGTGGATGACGTCGAAGCCGAACAGCAGAGGTATGCCCAGCCGGGACTCCTCGACCGCCGACCGCTGGAGCGCGTTGGTATGAGCGGCCCCGTAGAGGTTCAGCACCGAGCCCAGCCGACCGTCGCGGGCCGCCCGCTCGGCCAGGTCGTTCTGCCCACCGCCCGGACCGGTGGCGCCGGTCCAGGCGAGCTGCTGGAGCTGGCCGAACTTCTCCTCGACGGACATGCGCGCGAGTAGCCCAGCGACAAGCGCGCTCTCCTCCGGTTCCCCGAACCGGCCGACCGAGCCGTTCCTTCCCGGCCCGTCGGGTCCCCCTCCGCAAGCCCCCGATCCACCGCTTCCACCGGCCCCGTCCGTTCCGCCGGAGGCACTGGTCGTTGGGTGGCACATGGGCTCGGTCTCCCAGAAGGCATGGGCGGGAACATGAACGGGCACAGTCGTACGGCCGCGCACCATGGGGCAGGACGCGGACGAGGACCCGCCACACGGCTGACGATAATGCGCTTTATTGCCGGAAGCAATGCCGGTCCGACCGCGACGGGGCACTTGGGCAACGCCGAGACTGCGACCCGCACGGTGCGGGCTGCGGCCGGGGAGAGCTCCTGACCGCCTACGGGGAGAACTTCAAGGCCATTGAGCGATCGCGTCCCTTGGTGTGGTGTAGCCGATCAGTCAGCGGTGGTGTTGGGTAGCGCGGGGGCGCTTTCGGGGGTCTCTGCGGGATAGAGCTCTTCCATGCTGCCTTCGGGCAGGTAGCGGCGGGGGAAGGCGATCCACTCGTCGTGCAGTTCGAAGAGCACGGCGGTGACGAGCCTGAGCAGGGCGTCGTCGTTGGGGAAGACCTGGACGACGTCGGTGCGTCGTTTGACCTCGCGGTTGATGCGTTCCAGCGGGTTGGTCGACTGGATCTTCTTCCAGTGGCGTTCGGGGAAGCTGGAGAACGCGGTCAGGTCGTCCTTGGCCTCCAGCAGCATCTCTTTGACCTTGGGGAACTGCGTGCCGAGCATGTCGGCCACGGTGTCCAGCTGGCTGCGGACTGCGGCGGCGGTGGGCTGGGCGAAGACTGTGCGGATCGTGGCGGCCACCATCTCGGCCGCATCCTTGCTGATCACGTTGAAGACGTTGCGCAGGAAGTGAACCTTGCACCGCTGGTAGCCGGCGCCGAGCATGACCTTGCGGATCGCGGCGACCGGCCCGAGGTGATGGTCGCCGATGACCAGGCGCACCCTACCCAGGCCGCGTTCGCGCAAAGAGCGCAGGAACGCGGTCCACGAGGCCTCGCTCTCGCTGTCGCCGACCATCACGCCGAGCACCTCGCGGCCGCCGTCCTCGGTGATGCCGGTCGCGATGACCACCGCCCGGGAGACGATCTGGTGCTCGACCCGGGCCTTGCAGTACGTCGTGTCGCGGTAGACGTAGGGGAACCGCATGTGATCCAGCCGCCGCTGGCGGAACGCGGACAACTGGCCGTCCTGGTCCTGGCAGATCCGCGAGACCTCGCTTTTGGAGATGCCGGTGTCCGTGCCCAGGGCCTTGACCAGGTCGTCGACCGAGCGGGTGGACACGCCGTGGACGTAGGCCTCCATCACGACCGCGAACAGCGCCTGGTCGATCCGGCGGCGCCGTTCGGGCAGGACGGGGAAGAAGCTGCCCGACCGTAGCTTGGGAATCCCCAGGCCCAGGTCACCGGCTTGCGTGGTCAGCGTCTTGTCCCGGCGCCTGTTGCGCAGGGCGATGCGGGTGTCGGTGTGCTCGTTCCACTCGGCGCCGATCCTGGCCGTGGCCTCGGCCTCGATCAGTTCCTGCAGCATCCGCTCGGCCACCGAGCGGACCAGTTCCAGGCCGTCTGCTGAACGTAGTGACTCCAGCAGCCGGAGTAGGTCATGCTGGGACAGGGCCACCCTGCACCTCCCGCGTCGAACTGCCCGTTCACAACGGAGAGTTGCACGGTGGCCCACCCTGTCGGCAGGGAGCGGAAACTACCCTGCCCCACGCCCCCGGCGCACCACCCAACCTGATCGGCTACACCACACCAGGGGACGCGATCATCAGCCCTGATCAGTGATGGAGTGCCTGCGTCGTTGAGCAGAGTCGGAGAATGCGAGGAGGCGCTCGGAGAGTGGCGTGAGCCGAGGTCAGAGCCTTGATGAGCGACGTCCTCGTCGGCCCCCAGAAGGTGAATTGGGCGGGTGGGGTCTTGTGGGGCTGCTACAAGCTGAACGGTCAGGTGGTGACTGGTGTCGGCTGGCGGGAAATGGGAAACTCGACGTTCAAGCCTTCCTGCGGCCAGAGCGATCGTGTCGGCACCGATGCGCGCCTGAGTGTGGCGAGTGAGGGGCGCAGCGACGGACGGCAGGGGAGCGCAAGGGGAGCGCGGACGCCTTTGGACGTGCCAGCACGCGGCATCACGAACGAGCGTCGTCCAGGCGTTCTGAGCAGGAAAAACGGGACCCGCTACCACGGTGGAGCATGCGTCGTCACAATCGATCGCGTACTCGTAATGCGTAGGTCCCGGGTTCGAAGGTGGGTGGCGTCCCCGGCCTGGGCGGTGGCTGGGTCGAAGCCGAATCGGATCACTGACTGTGATCTTTGCGGCTTCCTTTGAAGCCCGCCGCTCGGCTGAATCGGCCCACCACCCTCCAGGGAGCGAGACCCGTCTCTGGAGGGTGGTGGACCGGTCGCAGACTGAGGCCGGGGGCCGGGCGGCTGGCGTGGGCCAGGGACTTTTCAGGGACTTTCAGCTCTGTCAGAGGGACTTTTGAGGGACGATCCACCGTACAAACGGGGAAGCCCGTGACAGAGCTGAAAGACCCGAACCCGCAGGTCAGCCGCTATACGGTCAGCATTCGATGACGTTGACGGCCAGGCCGCCGCGGGCGGTT